>CAZFPT010000103.1:0-11522 GCA_964521005.1 uncultured Planctomycetaceae bacterium
GGGGGTAGAGAAGCGAAAATCCAAATTCCAAATGACAAGCTCCAAGGAGTGATCGCCCCGCATCGACCCGAGATCGCGCCCGCAACAAGTTGCGGGCCCTACGGCCTTGCCGGCAGACCCGGCCTTGACAGGCCGGGCTTGCCGGGTATGGGAGCTTCCGCGCGTTAACCGGACGGATGATCGACGAGGAAGCCCGGCGTGCCAACGCCGGGTTGGATGGCGGGACGCGGCACCGGCGCAGGGAGACGCCGGTGGCACCCGGCGTGTGAGCTACTTGAAGACGATCGTAAGCCAGTCGCGTTGGGCTTCGGATCGGCCGCCGCCCACCTGGGCCGGGGCGAACACGAACACCAGGTGCAGCCGATCGGCGGAGAGTTCCTCGACCGGCAGGGCTTCGTCGTCGGCGGACAGTTGCACCTGCTGGAGGACCTTTTTGCAGGCCATCACGCTGCCGCCATCGCGCAGCTGCACGCGCTGGACGTCGTCGAATTTCGTCATGTCCCGTGAGAGGCCATAGTGGTACCAGTAGTCCCACGAATCGTCGCTGACCCGCAGGATGGGCGCCTTCCACTGCTTCATGGTGCTGGTCAGCGGGGCCGGGCGGGTCAGGTCGCGCCGACGACGGGCCTTTTCCAGCAGGGCCGGCGAGGTCTGCGTGTTCACCAGCACCCCGGGCTGATCGGAGAACAGCAGCACCAGCGAGAAGGGCTTCTTTCTGAGCACGGCAACGTGGTTGCGGATGGGGATCTTCTTCCCGTCCTGCTGCAGACCGACGGCGAAGTGCTCGCGCGGGCCTTCCTGGCGGACTTCGGTCACGCGGCTGCTTTCGACGCTGGTTTTCGGATCGCAGCCAACCGCCGGCAGCGCGACGGCCGCGATCAACGCGATATACAGACCCGTGGGTTTCATGGGGTTGTCTCCCGGTGCGAATCTCTGCGGCGACGGTGAAAGCACACCGCCCTCTGTCTTTTTATCGCCGATTGACCCGGTCCAGCGCAAGGTCTTTCCGGTTGGCGAAGTGGCAGCCGTTGCATCGGACGGGACGGGAGACTATGTTTGGCGACCCGAAAGGAAGGTTTCTCCCGTGCTGACCTGGCTGATCGCGCAATCCAACCCGGCCGACACTTCGTGGCTGGGACCGGTGTTCATTCTCGGAATTCCCCTGGCGTTCGGGCTGGGCAGCGAAGCGCTGTTCGAGTTCATTCGTCGCCGACGCAGCCCCGACTCGCCGGTCGGCGTGGAAGAGGAAGTCTCGGTGGAAGCCCCGGCTGAGCCCGACTTCACCCCGGACGAGGACACGGAGGCGGCGTCATGATCGGCGTGGGTTTATGGGAAATGCCGGCCTCCTACTTCGCCGACCCGACGTGGCTGATGGTGGCGCTGGCGGCGATGGGGTTCGGCGTGGGCATTCTTGCCGGGCTGTTCGGCGTGGGCGGGGGGTTCCTCATCACCCCGCTGATGGTCGCCCTGCTGGGCGTGGACGCCTCGACGGCTGTGGGAAGCGGGTTGTGCTTCATGATCGGCACCAGCGCAGCCGGCCTGCGACGCAACATGCGACTGGGGCAGTACGACCCGGTCTCTACCGTCATTCTCGGCCTGTCCGGGGTGGCGGGGACCATTCTCGGCAGACAGGCACACACGGCCATCAAGTCGGCCGTCGGGACCGATCTGTTCGACATCATCATTCAATTGCTCTACATCCCCCTGCTGCTGACCATTGCATACATGGTCTACCGCAACCGGCGCGACAAGGTCGGCCAACGCAGCGTCCTGCAGCGACTCCCGATTCCTCCGAACATCCACCTCAAGCGTGCCCAGTTGGACGACGTTTCCCTAAGCGGGATGGTCTTCGTGGGCATCTCCGTGGGAACCATGACCGGCCTGCTGGGCGTGGGAGGCGGCGTGCTGTACATGCCCCTGCTCCTGCTGGTGGTCGGGCTGAACGTTCACCAGGCGGTGGGTACGAGCCTGGGGGTGGTGCTGTTCAACGCATCGGCCGGCGCGCTGTCCCACGGGGCGATGGGCAACGTCACCATGATGGTCGTCCTGCCCCTGCTGCTGACCAGCACCATCGGCGTGCAGATCGGCGTGGGGATCTGCCATCGCCTGCACGCCACGAGGCTGCGGAAGTTCTTCGCCCTGATCGTGCTGGCTGCGGTAGCGGTCGTCGTGATCAAGCTGGTGCTCCAACTGACCGGCTGATCGCCGGGGCCCGATCGGCAGCGCAAACAACGAGGCGCGCCGGCCTGGACCGGCGCGCCTCGGATGCATTTCTCGCCGGACCAACTACTCCTTCACTTTGGACTCGAAGCTGTACTTGCCGTCTTCGCTCAACTCGGCGGCAAACGTATGGCCGCCGGCTTCGACGTGCATCTTGCGTTCCTTCCAGCCCATGTAGCAAGGCGTTTTCGACCCGTCGGCCGGCTGGAAGAGCTTGTAGTGGTCGGTCCACTTGTGCTCCTTGCCGTTCCGCCAGACCTTCGGGTGGCTGCCGGTGTATTCCATCTTCACGGTTCCGCCCTTGGCGCCGGTCAGCTCGGCGGTTTTGCCGGACACCGCCAGGCGCGACTTGCTCTTGACGGCGGCTTTGAATTTGGCGTAGCTTCCGTGGGTGGCGTCTTCGCCGATCTCGCAGGCGAACCCGGCCACGTCGCCACCGGTGCCCCTGGCGTGCAGCAAATGCAGCCGATTGCCCCGGTTCCGCTTGCTCTTCCAGTCCTTGGTACCCTCGAACTTCAGATTGATCGGATGCAGCGCGAGGTAGGTCTTCTGGAACTTCAGGAAGGTCACGCCGCCTTCGGTGTCCGCCTGGGTGGCGCGAGGCAGCAGGAACGCGAAGGGCACCTTGCCGCCCTCTCGCCCGTTGAGCCAGATCGTGAGATTCCGGTACTGCGCCACGTTGTCGCCGCCGGCGGTGGCGGTCACCGGGTTGCGAAGGCGGCCGCGATAGGTGCACGGGATGAAGTAGTCCGCCCCGACCTTGTCGTTCTCGAGCAGCAGCTTGTAGCCGTTCATGTGGTACTCGTGGGCCCGGGCGGTCGTGCCCAACTGGTAGGTGTTCCCGTAGTACATCGTCTCGAAGTAGTAGGGTTTCTGCTGATACCACGGCAGCCACGTTTCGTAGGTGGGATGGGAGGAGAGCACCTCGACGGGCTTTTTGAACTCCTTGCGCGCCAGCGAGACGATCGCCGCCGGCGGGCGATATCCGCTGGCGACCATGAGGTTGGTGTCCCGCTCGGGCTCGGGGTTGGTCACCGGGGCGTCGAAGTAGATCCACGTCATGCTGGCAGAGCCCGACCACGGGGCGCAGTCGCCGTAGTCCCGCTTGACCGGTCCGCCCCACGCGCCGCGGTAGTATTTCTTGGCGGCCGAGAGGAACAGGTAGTCCAGGATCGCCTTGGCGGCCCCGCGGACCTCCTTGTCCCTGGCGAAGGCGTAGAGGTTGCTGTAGCCGCTCATGGTGTGGGCGAGGTACCCCTCGGAGTCCCACTCGCCGTTGCCGATGTTCCAGAACGTCACCGCCGTCCGCATGATCTTGTCCTTGTAAAGTCGACGGACGTCCTCGTTGCCGGTCTCTTCGGCGAAGAGGTAGACGGCGCACTCTCGCATGCCCCGGAGGTTGTCGGTATTCCGGGCGTCGGCACGCATGCCGCGGACTTTCGGGTCCCAGGCGGCCCCGACCGGACCGGTTCCGTGACCATACTTGGGGTGCGGGAACGGGTTGCACCGGCGCTCATACTCCTCGAAAACCATCCACCCGCCCCCGGCGATGAGCTTCCACCACGTCCTCCAGCCTTCGGTGGTCTCGGGCATGCTTGCGGGCAGCTTGTCGGCGATCGAGTGCATATGCTCGCCGAACGCGATCTTGTTCTTGTGGTGCGCGTTGGCCTTTCCTTCGGCGATGGCTTCGTCGGCGATTTTCTTCACGTCGGCCGGGCTGCGCCAGAACTTACGGAGCATCGACAGGGCGTACTTCCGGACCATCTCGTCGTTGCTCTCCAGCGAGAGGACCACTTCCAGGCTCGGGCGCGGGTCGTCGTCGGTCCAGATCTTCGCGCCCTGGTACATCCGGTTGAGGTAGCCGCTGTCGAACAGGTCGCCATACTGGAAGTACTTATGGGCCTGGCCTTTCAGCGTGAAACACCAGTAGAAGTCCATCCCCCTGGTCCAGGCGTGGTCGCTGCCGCCCTGGCTGTCCGGGGCCTGCATAGCCTTGACGGCCTGGGCGTGATCGCCGGCGATGTACGCTCCGAACGAGTCCGGCAAGCCCCACTTCTCGTGCTCGCCGGTGGTCTTTCCGCTGGCCTTGCCCTTGTATTCGTGGGCCAGATGCGCGACGCGCCGGCGGTAGCCGTCCTCCCATTTCTTCGGCCAGGGGTTGGCGAACTCGCCCGGCGCCTGCCGCGGATGAACCACGGGTTGGCCTTTGGCGTCCTCGGTGACCCGGTCAAACGACTTGGGAGACGGGTCGGCCTGCAGCGGAAGCGTCAACCCCGCCACCACAGCCAACCCCACACACAGCAACGTCACGCGAAATGCAGTTTTCATGACCTGTCCTCAGTTGAGTTCTCCGTCAGTCGACCGGCAACAGCGCCCGCCGACGATGCCTCTACACAGTAGTGCAACCCGACCGGCCGGGCAAGAGTATCGCAGGCCGGGCAGACTCCTCGCCTGCCACGGCATCCCGGGCCCCAGCATGGCTGCCCGCACTTCATGGACACGCGGCGCTGACGAACGCGAGAACTTCTGGTATAATCCGATGCACACACGTCTCATGGCCGGCGAACCGAAACAGACCGACGCAGCCTCACCGCCACGGAAACCGATCCGCATCGACCCGCCGTCTCCCCGCTCGGCGGAGAGCTATCTCAAGGCGGAGATCTCGGCCGGCGCGATCCGACACAACCTCGGGCTGCTGCGGCGATGCCTCACGCCGGGCACCGAACTCTGCGCCGTGGTCAAGGCAGACTGTTACGGCCACGGGCGCGACCTGCTGCTTGACCTGATCGCCTCCGGGGCCGACTCGCTGGCCGTGGCGACCCCCGATGAGGCGTTGGACCTGCGCGGCAAGGGGTACACCGGGCGGATCCTGGTGTTCTTCAGCGCCTGCGCATACGCCGACGGGCGGGAGCTGCGCGAAGCGGTGGCTGAGCTGATCGCCCGCAAGATCACGCTGACCGTCGCCCAGCCCGATGAACTCGCTGCCGTCGCCGCCGCCGCCGGCGTGGTCGATCAGCCCGCCGAGGTCCACGTGAAGATCGACAGCGGCATGACCCGCTCGGGCATCCTCCACGACCGTGCCGGAGAGGTCATCACCCCCCTGCTGGGCGAGAGGCACATCCGCCTGACCGGCGTGTACACGCACTTCGCCACCGCCGACGAGACGGACAAAACCTTCACGCTCCAGCAGCTCGAACGCTTCCAGCGGGCCGTCGACAACGCCCACTGCCGCGACGTGACGCTGCACGCCGCCAACTCGGCTGCCACCATCGACCTGCCCACCACGCACCTGGACATGGTCCGCCCGGGGATCGCCATCTACGGCTACGAGCCCTCCGACAACCTCCACAACCACCTGCCGCTGCAACCCTCGCTCCGCCTGACCGCCAAGCTCATGCAGGTCAAGAACGTCCCCGCCGGCTCCCGCGCCGGATACGGACTGACCTACGAGTTCGAGAAACCCGCCCGCGTGGGACTGGTCCCGGTGGGCTACGGCGACGGCTACCTGCGGTGCTTCTCCAACCGGGCCACCATGCGCGTGCGAGGACACGACGTGCCCATTCGCGGCCGGGTTGCGATGGACCAGACGCTCGTGGACCTCACCGCCGTCCCGGACGCGCGCGTGGGCGACGAGGTGGAGATCATCTCCAACCAGCCCAACGCGCCCCACAGCGTCACCGAACTGGCGAAGCTGGCCGAGACCATCCCCTACGAGATCACCTGCCGCCTGGGAAAACGCGTCCGCCGCGAACTGATCGAGTAGATCGGCCCGCCCGCAACAAGGTGCGGGCCCTACTGCTGCGAGTCTCTCGTCCCCGTACCCGCCATCCAAGAATCTCGTGGCACCCGGCGGATCACGGCCTTCGTGTTCTCTGGGATCTCTGTGGCTGGCGTCGTTTCCGCCGTCTGGCGTGGGGTGGTCGGATGTCGTAAAATCATCTCGTCGCGGAACGGTGGATTGCCCGCGGCGTTTCAGTTCCTGAGGTGGCGATGTACATCGAAGCCGGCGACATGAAAGGCAGAAAGATCCTCGCCCCGCCCGGCGAGGCCATGACGCGCCCGATCACCGGGCGCGTGCGAAAGAGCGTGTTCGGCATCCTCCGGGACTGGCTGCCCGAGGCCGTCGTGGTCGACCTCTACTGCGGGACCGGCACGCTGGGGCTCGAGGCGATCTCGCGCGGGGCAAGTCTGTGCTGTTTCGCCGAACGCGACCGCCGCGTGGTGGACCGCCTGCGACGGAACATCCGGGACTGCCGCGTGGAAGACCGTGCCGAGGTCTGGGCCGGCGATGTCGAAACGCAACTGCCCGGCTGGCTGGCGAACGTCGGTCGGCGTGTGGACCTGGTCTTCCTCGACCCGCCCTTCCCCCACGCCCAGCGGTGGGACTGGTCGAAACAGCAGCGGACGATGTTCACGCCGCTGGCGGGCGCCCTGGCCGAAGACGGGCTGGTCGTTCTCCGCGTGCCCGACGACGTCGACCCGCCCGAAACTCTCGGCGAGCTGGCGCGGAAACGCGTCGAGGAGTACGGCAACATGAAGGTCCTGTTTTACGCCCTGGACCGGAGCGAGTGATGGCCAAGTCCTCGTACCTCTACTTCGAGCCCGAAAAGGTCGCGCGGCTGCGGAATCTCAGCGTCATGGCCCGCCAGGCGGTCGAGGGGTTCATCTCCGGTCTGCATCGCAGCCCCCACCGCGGGTTCTCCGTGGAGTTCTCCGAACACCGCGAGTACGCACCAGGCGACGACATCCGACACCTCGACTGGGTCGCCTGGGGACGCTCCGACCGTTACTACATCAAGCAGTACGAGCAGGAAACCAACCTCCGGGCCTACATCCTGCTGGACACCTCCGCGTCGATGACCTACTCCCACGACGCGCCGGTCACCAAGTTCCAGTACGGCTGCTATCTCTCGGCCTGCCTGGCGTATCTCATGGCCCGCCAGCAGGACGTGGTGGGCATGATCGCCTTCGACGAGAAAACCCGCTTCCACCTGCCCCCCGCCTCCACGCCGGCCCATCTGGATCGGCTCTTCACGCAGCTGGAAAAGGTCACCCCGGGCAAGCGCACAGCCATGGCTGCGACGTTCCACCAACTGGCGGACATGATCGCCAAACGCGGGCTGGTGATCGTGATCTCCGACCTCTACGACGAACCCGGCGAGGTCATGCGGGCCCTGCAGCACTTCGTGTTCAAGAAACACCAGATCATCGTACTGCATCTGATGGACCCGGCTGAGCTGACCTTCCCGTTCCGCAAGATCACCTCGATGGTGGACATGGAAACCGGCGAGAAGGTGCAGGTGGACCCCCGGGCCGTCCGCGACGCTTACCGCGCGGAGGTCAACGCCTTCATCGAGCGATACCGCAAGGAGTGCGGCAACCGGAACATCGAGTACGTGCTCACCCCCACCGACACCCCTTACGACCGCATGCTGCTGAACTACCTCGCGCGGCGGAAGGCGATGCTGCGATGAGTTTCGCGGCGCCCCTTCTTCTGCTGGGTCTGCTGGCGGCGGGCATCCCGTTCGTGCTGCACCTGCTCTCCAGCGTCAAGGCCAGGGAGGAACTGTTCCCCACGCTGCGGTTTCTCAAGCTGAGCATGGAGAAGACGGCCCGCCGACGTCGGATTCAGCACTGGCTGCTGCTTCTGCTGCGGGCGGCGCTGCTGGCGCTGCTGGCGATCGCCGTCGCCCAACCCATCACCCGGGCAGCCGGCGGGTGGATGGGCACGAATCGCACCTCGGCGGCGATCGTGCTGGACAATTCCTTCTCGATGGCGGCTGCCAGCGGCGGCGGAACGCGACTCTCGCGGGCCAAGAGCATCACCGGGGCGCTGCTGGGGGGCGACGAGCAACCCGCCCTGGCGACGATCATCCCGACGGCATCGGCCCCGACGGGCCCGGCTGAGCTGTCGGCCGACATGGCCACGGTGCGACAGACGCTGGGAGAAACCGGCCTGTCCTACGGCCCGTCGAATCTCGCGCGGGCGGTGGCGCGGGGCATCGAGACGCTGCAGGCCGACGACACGACCCCGCACAAGGCCCTCTACCTCGTAACCGACCTGCAGCAGGCGGACATGGACGCCCTCGCGCAGCTGCCGGCGCTGAAAAACGCCGGCGACGTGCACCTGATGATCCTCGATACCGCCGACGACCAGCCCGACAATGTCGCCCTCACCGCCCTGGAGGTCTCGGGGCGACTCGTGCGCGACGCGGTGGTCACCTTCACCGCGTCGGTCACCAACGCCGCCCCCACCGATCGCACCGTCGACGTGCTGTGGAAGTTGGACGGCGCGTCCGGCCAACCGTTGCGGCAGACGGTTCACCTCCGGGCCGCCGGGCGAGACGGGGCCACGCGTAAGGTGCGATTCCACCGACGATTCACCCAGCCCGGACGAGTCACCGGACGCATACTGCTAAGCGTCAACGACGAACTCGGCGAGGACAACGTCCGGCGGTTCGCCCTGCACATCGGCGGCCGAGTGGGCGCCCTGCTGGTTCGCGGCCCGTCGCATCAGGGCATGGACCCCGCCTACGGACTGGGACCCGCGATGAACCCCTGGGGCGGGGCGGACAAACCCTGGCCCATCGACCTGCGCACCGTCGAGGCCGAGGCGTTCACGCCGGCCGACCTGGAAGGCGTCGACGCGGTGTACCTCGCCCAGGTCCCCGCGCTGTCGGGCGAGCAGGCACGGGGGCTGGCCCGGTGGACCGCTGCCGGTGGGACGGTGATGATCTTCCTCGGGGCCGACACCGATGCGGAGAACTACAACGAGATGCTCATCGAAAACGCGGCCGTCCCCGAGATCGCCAAACATCGCGGCCTCTTGCCCGGACGACTGACCGAGCCGGTCGGGCAGGTCGGTGCGCGGGCGGCGGCCCGGCAACTGGCGTGGGTGGACACCCGGAACCCCCTGCTGGCCGGGCTGCACAACTCGATGAGCGAGTACCTCAACACGATCGTGTATCGCTACTGGCGGCTGGACCGGCGGAACCTGCCCGGGACCCCGCTGATTCGCCTCTCGGACGGGCAACCGATGGCGATGACCCGGCTGTTCGGCGACGGAGCGGTCGTGCTGGTGACTACCACGAGCAGCCCGGAGTGGACAAACTTCTCGGGAAGCGGAATCTTTCTGCCCATGGTCAAACGCGCGGCGATGCAGGCAGGCCGGCGCCGCGACCGCAGCCGAACGTTTGCCGCAGGCCAACCGGTGACCATCACGCCCGGCGGGTTGGACGGCGCCCCCGAGGGGGCCTCGCCCGTGGTGCGCGTGGACCTGCCCTCGCCCGATGGTGGCAGCGGCGAGTACGTCGCCCTGGGGCTCACGGGGGGGTCGGCCACCTTCACCGGAACCGATCGACCCGGGCTGTACACCTGGCAGGTCGAAGGGGCCGGTCCTGCCGGCGAGGCAGCCCGCGGTGTGTTCGCCGTCAACGCCCACGGCCCCGAGAGCAACCTGGCGACGATGGACGCCGAGGAGCTGCGAAGCCGCCTTGCCGAGCGAGGCCTTGAGCACGTCTACGTGGGCGGGTCTCTGGCGGAGCTGCACGCCGCAGCGGCCCGGGATGCCGAGGGGACCAACTGGTGGGACATGGGAATCATGGTGGTGATCTTCCTGCTGGTGATCGAGGCGATTCTCGCCAACCGACAGCGAAGCGAGGAGCTGATCCCGGCCCATCTGAATCCGAGCGTGGCGGGATCGCCCCGGAAGACGTAGAATCCGGGCATGTCGAATGCGGCGGCGAAACAAGCGGCACTGTGGGTCGTGCAGACCCTGCGCGAAGCCGGCCACCAGGCCCTCTTTGCCGGCGGGTGCGTGCGCGACATGCTCCTGGGACGACGCAGCAACGACTACGACGTCGCCACCGACGCCACCCCCGACGACGTGAAACGCCTCTTCGGCAGAGTGCTGCTGGTGGGCGCCCAGTTCGGAGTGGCCATCGTGCTCAAGGGACGCCAGCAGGTGGAGGTCGCCACGTTCCGGTCGGACGTGTCCTACTCCGACGGACGACGCCCGGATCGCGTGGAATACTCCTCGCCCCGGGAAGACGCCCTGCGGCGGGACTTCACCATCAACGGGATGTTCTACGACCCGATCGCCGAGACCGTGATCGACTACGTCGACGGCCAGGCCGACCTCGAGCGCGGCCTGGTGCGGACCATCGGCACGCCGGGCGACCGCTTCGGGGAGGACTATCTCCGTATGCTCCGGGCGGTGCGGTTCACCGTTCGGCTGGGGTTCCACCTCGACGACGCCACCGCCGACGCCATCGGCCGACAGGCGGCGAGCATCGAGCGGATCAGCGGCGAACGGATCTTCGACGAACTGAGCAAAATGCTCTGCCTCGCCAGCGCGCCCGACGCCCTCGATCTGATGCGCACACTGGGGCTGGCGAAGCACGTGCTGGGCGAACTGCTCGACGACGAGCAGGGCGAAACGCGATGGCAGGCGGGGCTGCAGCGTGTGCGCGATCTTGCCGACAGGGAGGACCTCCTGTTGACGCTGGCCGCCCTGACGTGCGAGCTGCCCCCGCGGGCGATCTCGAAAATGACGCGACGGTGGGGCACGTCCAACGCCTTCCGCGACGGGCTCCGATGGCTCGGCCAACACGCCGACGACTGGGCCCGGACCGACGAGCTGACGCTGGCCGACCTCAAGCGTCTCCGGGCGAGTGAGCACTGCAGCCGACTCGAACCGCTCATGTGGACCCGGGAGATGCAGGTCACCGGACAGGCCGACGCGTCGCGGGCACTGTGGGCCCGGGCGTGGGACATCCCGCCCGAGGCGGTTCAGCCCCGGCCTTGGGTGAGTGGCAAGGACGTGATGAGCATGGGCCTGCGGGAAGGGCCTGCGATCGGGGCTGTCCTGCGCGAGCTCTACGAAGCCCAGCTCAACGAGGACCTCGTCTCCCGCCCCCAAGCCCTGGAGCAGGCCCGGCAGCGAATCGCGGAGATTCAGCCGTAGGGCCCGCAACACCGAAGACGAAACAGAACAGAACATGGGCAGGATGCCCATGCGACGCGCAGGCCATAGGGCTCGCAACTTGTTGCGGGCGCGATCGTCGGCGTGGCGATCAGTCTGGCAGGGTGGGCACTTGCCTCCCCTGAGCCTGCCGAAGGGTGCCCACCTTGTCGCTTGTCGCGATTCACGCGTCACTCGATACCCCCACCTGTCGCGGAGCTCCAGATGGAGCTTCAAATGTGATTCACCGGGTGCCACCGGGGTCTCCGCACGCCGGTGCTTTGTGATTCCATCCGATCACCCGCTCACGGGGGATTCAACGAAACTTCGGGTGCCCGGG
>CAZFPT010000104.1:0-11504 GCA_964521005.1 uncultured Planctomycetaceae bacterium
GAAGTGCTAATCTTTATTGAAGCTTTCCGGGGCGATGCTGTCAAGGGCAATTCGCCCCCGTCCGGCGGGGTGTGTCAGCCGAGATCGCCGCCCGTCTGAGGCGGATTCAGCCATCGAGCGACACGCGAATCGCGACACGCGACAAGGAGGGTGCCACGGGCTTCCCGAAAACTCAGAGCGCGAGGCTGCGGGGAGGAACGTCCAGAACCGCAGCGGGCATGGCCGAGCGTTCTGACCTGAAGCCCGTGCTCGTTCAACGGCTGCCACGGGCTTCCTTCCCGGGTTCGCCGAATCCGATCGCGGCGTTTCCGTAGGGCTCGCAACCAAGTTCCGGGCCCTTCGGCTGACGGACCCCCAAACCAAGGGTGCCCCGGTTTGTGCAGCGAGCCTAAGCGAGCTGAGCAACCGGGTTGCTCCGGATTGCGATCCTGGCAGTGGTCGGGCATCGCGACTACCGGGTTGCTCCGTTCCTCCCTCGCTGCGCTCGCTCCGACCGGCACAATCCCGGGCACCCGAAGTTTCGTTGAATCCCCCGTGAGCGGGTGATCGGATGGAATCGCAGAGCACCGGCGTGCGGAGACGCCGGTGGCACCCGGTGAATCGCATTTGATGCCCCATCTGGAGCTCCGCGACAGGTGGGGGTAGAGAAGCAAACGCATCTGAAGCCCCATGGTGAGCCTGCGAACCGTGGGGGTATTGAGTCATGCAAACGCGACGCATGTCGGCCGACACCAAGAAATGTCGCACCCCGGCCTGGCGTGTCAACCGAGATCGCCGCCCGTCTGGGGCGGATTCAGCCACGTTCGCCAGTTCTCTCCCAGACCGGCATCCCGGGCGGCCCGGGCGATCGGCTCGCCGCAGGTACACGGCGCATCGCCGTCGGCGACGATGCGGCAGAGATGCCCCATCACGTCGCCGAACCCGTTCATCGCCTTGACCAGTCGGCGCGACGCGCCCGAGTCGGTGGGGGCTTCGAACAGTCCCGTCGCCAGGAAGGGTCGATGTCGGCTGCCCGTCTCGGCGTAGTTCACCACGTAGCAGATCGCCGCGTAGCACATCTGCAGCTCGCGGGCCAGGAACATCTCGGGGAGGAACGAGTGGGTTACGACCTCGGCCCCCATCGTGCCGAGCATGCGGACCTCGGCGGGGGTCTCGAGTCGCGGCCCTTCGGTGACGGCGGCGACGGCCTGGTCGTGGTGAGCGATGTCCAGCTCGCCCAGCGTCTGCAGGCAGGTGCTGCGCAGCGTCGGGCAGAACACCGGAAACTGCCGCAGATACCCCAGCGGCGAGTGGGCGTAATAGGTTTTCTGGCGGTCGCAGGTCTGGTCGATCACGTCGGCGACCACCACCAGGTCGCCCACGGCCATGCTGTGGGTGATCGCCCCGCCCGAGCCCCAGGCGACGATGGCGGCAGAGCCGAGATCTTTGAGGGCGTAGATGTTCGCCTGGTACGGTACTGCCGACGGGGCGGTCTTGCCGAGCCCCTCGCCGTAACGGGCGAGCAGGTAGAACCACGAATCGTCGCAGCCGACGCGGAAGATCTCGCCGCTGGGTCCGAAAGGGGTGTCGCGCGGGCCGATCGATTCGGCATCGAGACGATCCGAGCGGATCTGTCGGTACACTTCTTCGCCGGCGATGCAGGCGAGGGTGTTGTCCATCGGTCTCTCCTGCCCCAGGGCGGTTGGCGGTCGTCAGGCCTGGGCGGGTCCGTCGGGCGTATCGGCCACCAGCTTGATCCGCCGGATCGCCCCGCCGAAGTGGGACTGAATCTTCTTGCCCAGCCCCGCCTGCAGCTGCGTCTGCAGCAGGAAGCGATGGCTGGCCGAGTCCACGCCCACCGTCAGCACGCCGCGGCTGAACCCCAGCAGCGAGGTGTGCTTGGCGAGCTCATCGGGGAGGACCTCGTCCCACACCTCCACCAACTTGCCCACCTGGCGGACCCGCTTGGCGAGGTCGCGTTTCAGGTACGTTCCGAGAGGTTGGCTGAGATGCTTGATCCGCCCGGCGATCTGCCGTTGCTGCCAGACTGTCTGCAGTTGCCTGTCGTCCATGACGCTGCCCTGCGGCTGATCTGAGGGCGATTCCCTCGCCCGGTTCCGTTGCGAGCGGCCATCATACACTCCCGCCCCGGTCGCCTGTCAAGCGCATCGGCGAAACAGCGCCGAATCAGTGAACTTTTCCCGGCCCGACCCGGAACTCGCAGCGGTGCCCACCCTATGGGGCCAGCAGCCTTCCGAGCCGGCGCGCAACCTGGTCCGGCTTGCGAAGGCTGCATTGCCAGACCGTGAGTACTCGCCAGCCTTTTGAACGCAGCTTCCTCGCATTTCTCCTGTCTCGCCGTGCATTCCCCGACAGCTTCTCGGACCAGAATGCCCGGTTGCTTGCGGGAATGGTCGCTCTTCGGCAGTTCGGGTGACGGTGCCAGAAGCACCCATGAACGAAAATCACGGTCCTCTGCTTCCGGATTACGAAGTCCGGGCAGCCGGGCAGGGATTTGAGATTACGCCGGTATCGTACGCCTATGCCGCGAAGAATGGCCGCAACTGCCTCCTCCGGACCTGTCCCCCTGCTCCGGATCCGGGACATGATCTCGCTTCGCTTCTGCTTGGAATGGATATCAGCCATGACTCCAATGCACCCAACCGATCAACCAAGAACGTCATCCGGAATTGTCCGCCTTTCGGCGTGAACATCGTCGTGGCAGCGTGAGCATATCACGATGAGGTTCTCGGGTGAGTTGTGCCCGCCTTCGGCGTGCTGTTGCAAGTGGTGCAGTTCCAGAATTCGGGGATCAGTGCGGCTCCATCGCTTGCGAGTCCAGCCGCACAGTAAGCAGCGGTTTTCGTCGCGTTCATAGACGGCCTTCTGCACGTCGAAAGGAATCTGGCGATCATGAGGTTCGGCCACCCGGTCGGCGCTCTCCATGACGTACTCACCCATGTTCAGGTCGGGGCGGCCCGTGAACTTCGTCGCGATAGCGTACCCGTGCTCGGTTCGAAGCTCGCGAACACGACGGGCGTACTGCCGTGCTTTGGCTACATACGCCAGTTCCTCGGTTGTAATAACCTCACCTATGCTCTCCTTGAAGTAGGCAAGCAACCTATCCTGACTGCCCATCGCGCTGTCTCTGCGAATTCGGTTTGCCAGTTTCCATCGCCTCGCGGCAAGATGATCGGGTTCTTCAGTCATCAGAAGGTACTGATTGGGGCCGAGATCAACGCCCATTTTCGGGTCGTTGCTGAGCCCCGTCAGGATCTTGAACCCTTCCTCAACACGAAGCTCGCGAACCCGGCGGGCGTACTCGGAGATGCCGGAGACTACCTCCAACTCGCTTGCATGGATCGCAACGCCCACATGCCGCTTGAGGTAAAGACGAAGCCGGTCGCGCGCACCGACCTTGGCTGCTTCCGGGTCGGAACGCTTGCCCAGTTCCTTGAAAGACACTCCCGCCTTGACAAGCAGAAGCACCTTCTCACGCCACGTCATTCCCCGGAAGCCTTGCTCGTAGTCCCTCAAGTGTGAGTCAAGTTCCCGGATGAGTGCGAGAACCTTGCCTTCGTTCGAGTCGGTCATTACTTGCCCTTCGCCTTGCGATGGTGTGCCGTAATTGCCTTCATCGCGGCCTTGCCGATCTGCTCCGCCAGCGCGGGCGGAACCGCGTTGCCGATCTGGATCCCGACGGCGATTCGTTTACCCTTGAACTCGAAGTCATCAGGGAAGCCCTGCAAACGAGCGGCTTCTCGGTGTGTGATCGGACGGTCTTCAACCGGATGAAGGTAGCGACCTTTCTCGGGCTTGTAGAACTCGGTGCGGATCGTGACAGAGGGACGATCCCACCAGAGCCTTCCCATGAGGTCGGTTCCACCTTTTGTCTTCCGAATCCAACATGGCGGCAGAAGCTCACGCGGAAGGTCGAAGCGATTGCCGCCGGGAGGAACTGCGCGGTAGCGCCGCAACGAAAGCTCGGTCGGATTCCTGCCTATGTGCCAGTTTTCCTCGGTGGGCTTTGGCGGCAGGTCGCCAATAGCATCGCGGACCGTTCGCCAAGGCGGCAGGCCTTCGTTTTCGAACGTGGGCGATTTCTTCGGGTCTCGATGCGTTGGTTTGGGGAACGGCGGTGCACCGATGCGGCTGCCAATGATGATGGCCCGCTTGCGTGTCTGCGGCGCCCCATAGTCTGCTGCGTTGAGTATGCGACCTTCGACTTCGTAACCGAGCGACTTGGCCACCCGGACGATTTCTTGGTACTCCGCCGACTTCAACAGAGGGGGTACGTTCTCCATGACGAACACGAGAGGGGTCGCTTCTTCGACCGCCCGCAAGTAATGACGCCACAACTGGCGGCGGGGATCGTTGGGGACCCGCTCCCCGAGGTTACTGAACCCTTGGCATGGAGGACCGCCGACCAGCAGGTCACACTCGGGGAAGCCCTCGATCTCTTGGATCGCGCAGTTCAGGACGCGCGGCGAGAGATTGGCCCTGAACGTCTCGCAGCACGAGTCATCCCATTCAACAGCCAGCATCGTTTGGAACCCGGCCTTGTGAAGCCCAATGGTGAATCCGCCGCACCCTGCGAAAAGGTCGATCGTCGTGGGTTTCTTCGGGTCGAGGGCGGGCCAATGGTCGGGTATCGCCGTGCCCTCGCGGACGTTCTTGGACTCAAAGGGGTAGACACGGTACTCGCGATCACCCAGACGCTCAATCGCGATCACGTCCCCCGGCTGGATCTCGTGCTTCTCGAAGAATTTTCGGACCCATCCTCGCTTGCGGAAGAAATACCGCTGCCCGCCACGGGACGCAAGATCGGTCTCAACAGGCTCGGCCAGCCCTTCTACGGTGAGCATCAGGGGTTCACCCAAGTGAGTCTTACCATTTGAGGCCCCATAACTCTCCTTGGGAAAGAAGTCATGGTGACCGCTCAAGTAGATGTGCTTGTGTCCGATGTTGCCGTCCGTAACGGCAATCAGGCGTTTCCTGTCGCTTACGTCGCCGCTCAAGTGTCCATTCCTCAAGGTTCAGGTGGTTCGCCCTCAATCGATGCCAGTCTACATGACAGGGGCGATCCATGCCAGATTTCATCATCGCTGCCGCGCAGAAGTCTCATCCCTCAACAGTTGGTAGCATGGACATCTTCTGCCATCCATTCTTGACGTGCCCCTGAATGAAGAAGCCCCCGGTCAACCTGTGTCGGCCGGGGGCGTGGTGTTTGCTTGGATTGCTGCGTTCGCCCCCCGGCTCAGTTGACTTCCATCGGCATCAGGACGTAGAGGAAGTCTCCGCCGGCCTTGACCACGGCGGGCTTGGATGCCTCGGTCATCTCGAAGCTGACCTCGTCGACGTCGATCACCTTCAGGGCGTCCAGCAGGAACTGCGGGTTGAAGGCGATGTCCACCGCCTCGCCCTCCAGGCTGGCCGGGCAGAAGACCTCGGCTTCGCCGGCTTCGGGCGCCCGGCTGGAGAGGGTGAGCTTGTCGGCGGTCCAACTGAACTTCACCCCGCGGGACTCTTCGTTGGTCAGCAGGGCCGCCTGGCGGACGCGGTGTTCGAACTCGCCGGTCTTGATGGTCGCCTTGCGGGTGCTTTCGGTGGGGATCACGTCGTTGTACTTCGGGAAGTTCCCCTGCACCAGCGAGCTGACCAGCACCACGCGCGGGGTCCGCACGAGGACCTGGTTCTCCTGGAGCTTCACGTGCAGCGGGGCTTCGCCATCGGTGGTCACGCGCTGGATCATGCCCATCAGCTTGCCCGGAACGATCGCCGTGACGTCGCCGGCGGCCGACTTGGCCAGGGTGCCCTTCGCCTGGGCGAGGCGATGGCCGTCGGTGGCGACGAGTTGGAGCTTCTTGCCGCTGGCCTCCCACAGCACCCCGGAGATGGCGTAATGGCTGTGGGCCTTGGCGGTGGCGAACAGCGTCTTGCCGATCATTTCGCTCAACGCGGCGGCGGGAATCTCGAAATCGCCCTCTTCCTCGAACTCGGCGATCTGCGGATACTCGCCCGGGTCGTAGCCATACACCTTGAACCGCGAACCGGCGCCGCGGATGACCACCGCCTGCTTCTCGGATTCGATGGTAAGGCTGTCCGACCCGCTCTCCCGCACGATGCCCTGGAACCGGTCGACCGGAACGAGGACCTCGCCCTCTTCCTCGATCTGCACCGCGGAGATCTGGTAGCGACAGCCCACTTCCAGGTCGGTCGCCAGCAGCGTCAGAACGCCGTCCGCGGCGGAGAGCTTCACGCACTGCAGGACGGGCTTGGGCGTGCGGGAGGCGATAATGCTCCCGGCCAGTGCCAACGCTTCCTGCAAGGCTGTGGTCTGTGCAATCACCTTCATGGCACGATTCCTTCCGTCAAATGATGGGGTCGGGTCTCCCCGGGCTTACCGCTGGGCACGCTGCCGTCGCGCTGCGCATCGGCGAGGTTCGTTATACGATCGCCGACCATCGCTTGCAAGAGCGACCGGCCAATTTGTGCTCGACCCCTCGGGGCGGCCGTTTCTCGTTGCATCTGACGATCAGCCGGTATAATGCACGCCACATCCGGCGCCCCGACCCGCGTGGGGACGTGGTGCGACCTGGCGAAACGAATCGCGGAGAACTCGTCATGATCATCATCTGGGGAGAGACGCACCTGGGAAAGCAGAACGTGGTCAAAGAAGAGATGCAGTGTCCGCAGTGCTACAAGGACACCATTCTCAGCAGCTACACCAGCCGCTCGTGGTTCACGCTCTACTTCATCCCGCTGATTCCGATGGGCAGGTTCCGCGCGATGCTCTACTGCGAATCCTGCAAGCAGTTCTATAAGGTCAAACCCAAGCAGATCCCCACGAAGATCGCCGAGACCCGGCAGGATTTCGCCCAGGCCCTCGACGAGGGAGACACCGAAGAGATCGTCGCCAACATCTATCACCTCCTGCGGCTGGGGGCGTTCGCCGAAGCCGAAACCGCCATCGACCAGACCCGACAGGCAGGCCAGGCGGGCCTGGCGAACATCGTCGCCGGCTATGCCGCCCAGAAACGCTCCATGCCCCGCGTGGCCGAGCAGTTTTTCGTGGGCATTCTCCACGAAGATCCCAACGACGCCGAGGCCCGGATGGCGTTGGGCAAGCTGTACCTCGGGACTCGCCGAAACGACGAGGGCATCGAACAGATCCGCTACGCCTGCCAGCTTGCCCCCGAGGCGCTGGACGCCCGCAGCACGCTGGCCGACGCCCTGGTCGCCCGCAAGCGGTGGGCGGAGGCCCGCGAGGTGCTCAAAGAAATGATCGCCATCGAGCCGGCCCTCATGAACAGAACGCCCTTCGCCAAGCTGGTGAAGAAGGTTCGCAAGAAGGCTCCCGCCCCGGCGGGGACAGAGCCGATGACCCGGCAGGACAATCCCTACGCGGTCGGCTGAGACAGGCAGAGTTTACAGACGAAACGGAGCAGTCATGGCCATTCGCATCCCACCGGCGGTTCACGGCGATCTCCAGTCGCTGCTCGCGCTGGCCCGCCAGGAAGACCTCGGACCCGGCGACGTCACCAGCACCATCCTGCCGTCCGGCGTGCAGGCGGCGGGGCGGTTTGTCGCCCGCGAGCCGATGACGCTGGCGGGCATGCCCCTGCTGGCGGAGATCGCCCAGGCGTACGACGGCGAGCTGACCACCGAGATCCACGCCGAAGACGGGGCCCGCGTCGAGCCCGGCGCGCTGCTGGCGGAGTGGCGCGGGCCCGCGCGGTCCATGCTGTCGGCCGAGCGGGTGGCGCTGAACTTCCTGCAGCGTCTCTGCGGGGTCGCCACGCTCACCGCCCGCTATGTGAAACAGGCCCACGGAACCCCCGCGAAGATCTGCGACACCCGCAAGACCACCCCGGGCTGGCGCGAGTTGGAGAAATACGCCGTCCGCGCCGGGGGGGGCACGAACCATCGGCGGGGCCTCTACGACGCGATCCTCATCAAGGACAACCACCTGGCGATTCTCGCCGCCGCCGGCCATCCGGACCCCATCGCCGCGCTGCCGGAGGCCATCGCCGCCCTGCGCGAGAAACACCCGGACCTGCAGTTCGTGCAGATCGAGGTCGACACGCTGGAACAGCTCGAAACCGCCCTGACGCTCGATGTCGAAATCATCCTGCTGGACAACATGAACCCCTCCCAGCTGCGGCGGGCGGTCGAGATTCGCGCCCGGGCGGGCAAAGCCGACGCCATCGAACTGGAAGCCTCCGGCGGGGTCACGCTCTCGACCGTCGCGGACGTGGCCGCCACCGGGGTCGACCGCATCTCGGTCGGGGCGGTGACCCACTCCGCCGTGGCTGTGGACATCGGCCTGGACGTGCAGATCGGATGAGTTCCGCCGACGCCATCCTCGCCGGGCTGTACGAATCGGCGGGCGATTTCGTGGATCCCCTCGCCATCTCCCACGCGCCGCCCGGCGGGGCGGACCTGGCCGCTGCGCTGGAAGAACTCCGCGCCCGCGGGCACGTCATCGAACCCGGGCCGGCCGGTCAGTTGCGGCTGGTGCTGCCGGTCCGGCTGGACGCATTCCTCCTGGAGCGCGACCTGGATGTTCAGCGGGTCGGGCGCTGTGCGATCTGCTTCGACGAGGTGGATTCCACCAGCGACGTGGCGGCCGCCTCGCTGCGACAGGGCGGCTGCGACGGACTGGTCGTGACGGCAGAGTCCCAGCGCAAAGGTCGGGGCCGACTGGGACGGCGCTGGCTGAGCCCCCCCGGAGCGAACCTGCTGATGAGCGTGGTGCTCGACGGGCGCGAATCGCCGCTGCCCCCGCACGACGCGCTGACCCTGGCGGGCGGGTTGAGCGTCGCCGAAGCCGCCGACGCGGTGGCGCGAGTGGACTGCCGCCTCAAATGGCCCAACGACGTGGAAATCGAGGGCGCCAAGCTCGCCGGCGTGCTCGTGGAACTCCACAACACCCCGCCCGGCGCGATCGTCGGGATCGGCGTGAACGTCTCGGCTTCGCCGCCGTCGCATGCCGTCGACACCCCGCCCGTCCACCTCGCCGAGGCCGCCGCCGGCCCGGTGGATCGCGTTGCGCTGGGGCGGGCAATTCTGCGTCGCCTGGACGATTGGCTGGCGACGATCGCCGCCGATGGACGAGACAAACTCCATGACGCCTGGCTGTCGCGATCGGCGATGCTGAACCAACGCGTCGCGATCGCCTCCGGCGGACACGTCCACGTCGGACGCGTCCTGGACGTTCAACCCGCCGACGGACTCGTGCTCCGCTGCGACGACGGGCGAACCGTGCACCTGCCCGCCGCCGGCGCGAGCGTGCTGCCCGAGACCCGCTGACCCCAACCACCACGGAACCGACGCATGAGCGCCAACGCAACCGACCGCTGGATCCTGCCGGCATTGCTGGCGTCGCTGCTGGTGTGGATGATCTGCCTGATCGTGCTCTCCGCGGCGGCCCTGGACCCCTCGCCGGTGACCACCGTATTGGCCGGGGCCGCCCTGGCGCTGGGCGTGGGCGTCGCCGCGAGGCTGCCCGGAAAGCTCGCCCGCGCGCTGCAGTGGGTGTTGGCGCGCACCGGCAGAGAGAACCTGCCCGACGTGGGGTTCGAGGAAGTCGGCGCCATCGACGACAGCGACGAACGCCGCGCCCGCTCCCGCCTGCCCGTGGTGGGCGCGGGCGTTGCCCTGGTCGGGTGCGTGGGGTCCTCCCTGCTGGTCTACCAGGCCGGCCGCGCAGCCGATTGGTTTCTCGCCCACTACCTGCCCTCCCCCTGGGGCTGGTCAGCCGTCAAGTTCGTGTTGATGTTCGTGGCGATGTTTCCGGCGGCGCTGGGGTTGGCCGTTCTGCTCCTGACGCTGGTGATCACCCGTCGTCATCCCGGCCAGCAGGCCCTCCAGCACGAGTTGCGCGATTTGCTGGCCGGGGCGGCGCTGGCGTCGGCAGTGACGGCCGGTGCGGTGTGGGCGGGGCTCAATCTGCTGGGCGTCAGCTTGATCGCTGCCGTCGGCGTGATCGTGTGCGGGGTCGCACTGGTGTTTCGCCCCGTCGCTCCGGGCCCCATGGAAGCATCGCCGCGCCCGCTGGAAATTCCCTCCGCATGGCAACGACTGGCGGTGGTCCTGACCTTCGCGCTGGGTGCGCTGGGGTTGGCCACGCAGTGGCGCGTGCTGGTCGACTCGGCCGGTGCGTCGCTGACCGGCGGGTTGCTGTGGACAGCCGCCTCGCTGGCGCTGCTGGGTTGGTTGGGGCATCGGCGGGACGCGCGATCCCGTCCGCCAAGTCGATCCCGGACGGCCGGCTGCGTGATCGGCGTGGTGTGCGGGTTCCTGCTGCAACTCTCGCTGGTGGGTGCGGGCGTCGGGGCCACCAGCGGAGGCTGGGTGCTTTGGCTGCTGGCCGGGCTGGGGCAGGTGCCCATCGCGGCGATGTCGGCCACCATTCTGTCGCGGGTGCGGCGGGTGTTCGGCGCGTCGGGAGGCAGGCCTCGGGTGTTCCTCTCGCTGGCGGGCGTGGGGTTGGCGTGCGGGGCGGGCGGATACCTGCTGCTGGCGGCGTCCTCGTCGGGGTCGCTGATCGCCCTGGGCGTTGCCCTCTCAGTCGGCGTGGGGGCTGTCCTGCTGCACATCCGCCAGGCGGACGACCCTCGCCGGCAGATCGCCTGGGCGGTGCTCGGGACGGGCATGACCTGCCTGGTGACGCTGGCGGTTCTGCTGGGCGTCCGCGCGATGCATCGCCGGGTGGGACGCGTCCGGACGGGGAGTTGGCTGACGGTGTCGACCCCCGCCGGGCGAGCCTTGCCCCATCGGGAGGCGTTTCGCAGCCAGGCGGTGGACGACGCTCTTCGCGAGATGCTTGCCTCCGCCCGGGGCCGATGGATCCGGGCGAGGCTGAACAGCTCCGCCCCCGACGACCCGAACAGCCAGGCTGCGTGGCAAACCTGGCCGGCCGACCCGGGCGCAATCGGCCAGCGGGGCTGGGAACTGCCTGCCAGGCTGATCGTCTCGCGCGACCACGTGGATGGTGTGCTCTATGAACCTCTTTCCGCCGACCATCCTTCGGCGTGGCGGGCGTACTGCCTGACGTCCATGCGGCGGCTGGGCGAAATCGCCGCCGGCGGCGTGGTGCTCCTGCGGACCCAGGCCGGACCCGATCGGGCCGCTGCCGCCCTCGCGGTCGCCGTGACCTACCGCCATGCGCTGGGCGACGGCTGGGCGGTGTTGGACCTTCGCGGGGGATCGGTGGACCTGCTCATCGCCGGCCCGATCAATCGCGTGACCCGACCTGCCGACGTGGAAGGGGCCTTCGTGGTGAAGCTCTCGACCCTCGTGGACGCCCTCGGCCCGCTTCGGCCGATCCGGGTATTCCGCCCGGGCGGCTGGGCGTGGATGTCGCTCGACGTCGACCGCCTGCGACGCACGCTCAAACTGAAGTCAGCCCCAAAACGCCCACCCCTTCCGTTCTGACCCAACAAAGCCCACAGCGACCGATCCCCAAACCCTTGTTTGGGGGTCGGTCAGGCCGTAGGGCTCGCAACTTGTTGCGGGCGCGA
>CAZFPT010000105.1:0-11475 GCA_964521005.1 uncultured Planctomycetaceae bacterium
CAAGGGTGCCCGGCGTTGTGCAGCGAGCCCAAGCGAGCTGAGCAACCCGGTTGGTTCGGGGCGTCGTTCAGAGGCGGTTGGCCCGTTCTTCCTCTTCGCGCTGTCGGCGGGAGGCGTCCTGGAGGAACTTCTTCTCGGCGCTGGACAGCGAGCCGACCCCCTCCTCGTGGATCTTCTGCAGGAGGCGGTCGATTTTCTCCTGTTCTCGGGCCTGCTGCTGCATTTTCTTCTTCCACGCACCCATCTTCACCCGGCCTTGGGCTTCTTCGCGGGCCTCAAGCAGCCCGGGCAGCACCCATATCCAGAAGGCCGCCGCCACGGCCCCGCCCATGTGCGCCACCTGCGACCAGAAATCAGGATCGAATCGGCCCTGTCCGGAACTGACGCCCATGAGCACTTTGAGGACCATGCCCCCGAAGATCACCACCGCCGCCAGACGGATGGGGACCGGGAAGAACAGGAAGATGATGCGGAAATGCGGAAACAGTACGGCGCAGGCGAGTACCACGCCGTAGACGCCGCCGGACGCCCCGATCAGCGGAAAATTCGGCGGAAGGTCCATCATGTGGGCCATCACGACGTACGCCAGGCCGGCACAGACACCGCAGGAAAGGTAGAACTTCACGAACGCCTTCGAGCCCCACTTCTGCTCCAGGGGGGTCCCCAGCATGTACAGCCCGAGCATGTTCAGCGCGATGTGCCAGATCCCCCCCGTCGAGTGGAGAAACTGGAACGTGACGTACCGCCAGATCTGCCACCAGCCGGCTGCCGTCGCTCCGAGGTAGTGCGCGAGGGGCACCTCGCCCTTGCTGACGATGCCGACGAGAATCTGCAGGCCGAAGCCCACGCCGTTGAGAATCAGCAGGATCTTGACGGCCGCTGCGGGTTTGGGCAGGCCGATGCCCATCCCCCCGCCGCCCATGGGGCCTCCCCCGCCGCGGTGACCCTGGTCTTCACGCCAATATGTTCGGTTGCCCAGTCCCATGCTGCCTCAATTGGTCCAGAGTTCTCGGCTACTTCAGCTCGCCCGCGTCGCGTCGCATCCAGTACCACGCCAGCGTGGCGATGGTCTTTCCGTCGCGAATCGTCCCGTCGAGGACCATCCGGCGGACCCGCGACTCGTCGAGCACGTCCACCTCGATCTGCTCGTAGCCTTCGAGGTTCTGCTCGCCGTCGGTCAGACCGGTCGCCAGGAACGCGTGCATTTCCTCGTTGCTCGTGCCCGGGGTCGTGTAGAACATCCCCAACGGGCGGATCTGCTCGGCGGTGTAGCCGGTCTCTTCGGTCAACTCGCGTGCGGCGCAGACGGCCGGGGCTTCATTCTTCTCCAACATGCCGGCCGGCAGTTCCCAGAGCGTCTGGTCGACGGCGAACCGGTAGTTGCGGATCATCACGATCGACCCGTCCCCCAGCACGGGCAGAATCACCGCAGCCCCGGTGTAGAGAATCAGGTCGCGATCGACGACGTTTCCGTCGGGCATTTTCACGCCCACCCTATGCACTTCGGAAACTCGCCCCTCGTAGATCAACTCGTCGTGCTCAAATCTTGATTCCATGGCGTGGGATTATATCAGCGCCACAGGTCGCTTGCGAAGCGCGCCAGGATTTTGCAGCCGACCGGCGACCGCTGCCGGGCTGCTTTGGAGCACGCCGGTGCTTTCCATGGCACAGCAATCAGGCACAGGTATGGGACATACCTGCAGCACCCATTGGTCAGGGCTCCCCACAGCCGTGCGTTGTATGGAGATTCGCCCCGGCGTTGACACGCCGGGCTTGCCCGAGTCGCACTGCATACCCGAGCTCAGCGCCCCATCAGCACATCGAGGGGGTCTCGCGGCTGGCGTGTTTCGGGGGCCACCACGCCGAAGCTCGTCCCTGCGTAATCCCAGTGCGACCAGGCGATCTCGTGCGACTCGAACAGGTCGATCAGGTCGCGATACCACCGCAGGCGGTCTTCAGTGGGCGTTTCGCGGACCACGCCGAACTCCCCACAATGCAGCGGCAGACCGGTTTCCTTCGCCTTGGCCAGCGGCTGGGCGAGCATCTCGGCCATCTTCTCGGCGTCGAAGTGCTCGTTCCAGTCCAGCAGCTCGCGTTTCTCGTCGCAGTCCGGCAAGGCCTCGATCGCCTCGGACGGGGCCTGCACGCCGGGATACTGCGTGGGCCCGTCGTAGATGCGGCACGGCGTCCAGCCGGCGCGGTAGTGCGTGATGAGCATCGGGTAGTAGAAATGAAACGTGAGGATCAGGTTCTCGTCGTCGGGCACGTCGAGGGCATCGTAGGTGACGACGTTGTTGAACTTGTTCGAGCCGACCAGCACGGCCCGCGTGGGTTCGCCCTCGCGGATGGCAGAGAGCGGAACGCGAAGCACGCGGTTCCAGTCGTCCTCATCGGGGGCGACGGCCTCGTTGAGCAGCTCGTAGGCGACGCGATCCTCGCTGCGCGACTGCAGCCGCCCGGAGAGCTGGCGCCACAGGTCGGCGAAGTGCTCCGCCGCGGCAGGGTCCGTCCACAGCGGCGAGGTCTCGCCGGTGAGGAAGTAATGAGATCTCAGAATGTGCAGGTCGACGATGGCCCGCAGGTCGGCCTGCTCGCACCAGTCCAGCACGCGGTCCATGAGGTCCCACGCCTCGGCGTCGGGGACGTTGTCCTCGGACCACAACTGCTCCTCGTCGACGGGCAGACGGACGTGGTCCATGCCCCACCCGGCAATCTGCTCGATGTCGCTCTTGTGGAGATACTCCGCCCGCTCCACACCCCGCTTCTTCGATTGGCTGAGGTAGTGCGATAGGTTCACTCCGCGCCGGATGTCGAAACTCATGGCCGGTTCCTTTCGTCCGCGTTACGACTTGCCCAACAGTCGGCCGTAAAGGTTCTTGACGGTCGTGAACGCCTGTTTCGGGCGGCGGTACTCATCGACCACGCCCTTGTTGTTGAACGCCCTGGGTCGCCCGATGGCCTTGCCGACCTGGTGGGAGGTGCGACAATCGCCGAACTGCCAGATCGTCAGCCCGAAGAACCGGTCGCTGGTCTCGAACATGTGCTCGATGACGACGGTCAGCAGCTTGCTCTGGTACTGCTCGGTCCAGCGGGTCTCGTGGTCGTCCCGCCAGCCGTAAAGGGCACCGGCACCGATCTCGGCGATCATCATGGGCTTGTCGTCGAACCCTTTCTCCTTGAAGTGGTTCACGACCTTGTCGATGAACGCGGTGACGCCCTCGATATCCGAGCCGTACCAGCCCGGGTAGATGTTGATCGAGACGATGTCCGCCAGGTCCATGCAGATGTCGTGCTCCCAGCGGTTGCAGGCGTAGGTCACCGGCCGGGTGGGGTCGCACTCACGGATATGGCCGATGAGCGTTTCGTAGCCCTTGCGGGCGTCGGAATCGTTGGAGTGGGATTCATTGATCAGCCCCCACATGATGACCGAGGGATGGTTCCTGGCGGCGGCGATCATCTCGCCGAGGTTGGTCTTCTGGGCGTCGACGAACTTCGGATCGGTCAACTGCTCGCCGGTGTGCTGCCAGCCGATCCCCTCGTTCCACACGCACAGACCCACCTCGTCGCAGAGGTCCAGAAACCGCACGTCCTGGGGATAATGGCTGCCGCGGACGAAATTGCAGTTCATCTCCTTGAGCTGCTGGACGTCCGAGACGATCAACTGGCTGGGCAACCCATGCCCGAACTGCGGGTGCGCCTCGTGCCGGTTGAACCCCAACAGCCGCTGGGACTGACCGTTGATGCATACGTCGCGCCCGTGGACGGTTACCGTCCGGATGCCGGTCCGCTCGCGGAGATCGTCGTCGCCCAAACGCACGTGGACCATGTGCAGGTTGGGCTCGTCGGGCGACCACAGGGCCGCCCCGGGCAGCTCGATGGTTCGCCCGATCTTGCCGAAACGATTGTCCAGCGTGACGGTCTCGGCGATTCTCTCCTCGCCGTCGACGGTGATGGTCAGTTCCGGTGAGAGCGGCTTGGAGGTGGCCTGGTATTCGATCTCCACGCGAAGGGTCGGCGGGTCGATGCTCTCGGTCACCACGCGGACGCCGTTGATGTTCAGCTCACCGAGACGATGCAACTCCGCGCCACGCGAGAGCCCGCCGTAGTGATACCAGTCGAAGTAATCCAGGTGCAGCGGGCAGCGATCGTAGTCGATGCGGTTGTCCACCAGCACGACGATCCGTACCTCGCCCGGGCCGGTCGGCGTGAAGTCGGCCGCGAACTGCGTGAACCCGCCGAGGTGCTCAGCGACCTGCTCGCCATCCACGAACACGCGGGCGACGTGGTGCACACCGTCCAGGATCAACCGATGCGGCGTGGCGTCGGTCACCAGGGCCGTGGTGGCGAAGGCCGATATTCCGCGGGCTCCGGGGTAGCGGGCCGTCGCGTCGAAGTTGCCCGGGATGGCCATCACCTCGTCGAACGAGACTTCGGCGGGGTCGACGTCGTCGAACTCCACCTCACCGAGGAACTTGAAATCCCAGAAGCCTCCCAGATCCGTCACCTGTCTCCGGTCGTGTCGCCGGTATCGTCGCTGCATGAGTCGTCCTTACCCCGTCGGGGCGTTCAAGTCGTGTCGGAAAGGCGGAAGTATAGAGAGTTGGCGGGCGTTTGCAAAGGAGGGATTGCAGCCAGACAGCGCGATGAGCGCATAAAAAAGGGTAAGCCGCAAATGTCGATCGTCCCAGGCGAAGGGCGCAGGTACTTCAGGGCTCCTCGATCCCTGCCTTGTGGAGGCCGAGTCAACGGCGACTTACCCCATTGACCGAAATCATTATATAGGCTTTCGCGGGATTGTGTCAATCGAATCGGGTGGTTTGCGCAATTTTCACAATCGGCCTGTTCCCCCTCGTTGGTCGGTAAGACCTCCCAATCCCCCGGGGAATCGGCCTCAAAATCGGCCTGAATCGCCATTGGCGTTCAGGATATCTCTATCGTCGTCCGATACTGCCCGGGATGGAACGTCGTGCTCGCTCGCTGGGTTGAATCTCTTCGCCACCGGGGGTGAACAAAACGCTGCTGACGGGCGTCTATTGATGTACCGGGCACGGAGGCCCGCCAGAAAACGGACAGCCCCGACGCCGATCGGCTGCAATATCCGACGCGGAGGCCCGTTTTGCCAGAGGAACCGAATCACCAATCGAAGGAATCGACCATGCTCACGGGGATGGAACATCTTGCCGCCGAATCGACGGACCCGCCCATAGAGGAGATCTGGCCGACGTCGCTCGCGCCGGGCGCAGAACACCACAGGGGCACATTCGAAGCCGACTTCTTCCACCAGGTGGAACTGCCCTCGGCACGCTGGCTGAAGCAGGCCTTCGACGCCTGAGCAACCGCCCCGCCCGATCGACGCGCGTGACGCACTCCTGACGCATTGCCCGATCGGCCTCTACAGCCCGAAGATCCGCGCCAGGTCCTGCCAG
The DNA here is from genome assembly GCA_964521005.1 of uncultured Planctomycetaceae bacterium. Lineage (GTDB taxonomy): Bacteria > Planctomycetota > Phycisphaerae > SM23-33 > SM23-33 > CAZFPT01. The sequence goes on from CAZFPT010000105.1 coordinate 5,427, forward strand.
GTCAGCAGCAGGAAGACGATTCCCAGCAACGCCAGCCCCGCGATCTGGATGACGTTGACCACCTTCAACGGCAGAGGCTTGCCGCGAATCTTCTCGATGATCAAGAACACGGCATGGCCGCCGTCGACCACCGGAATCGGCAGGAAGTTCATCACCGCCAGAACCGCTGAAATAAAGGCCATGAAGTACAGGAACTGGATGGGCCCCTCGCGGGCAACCTTCATGGCCATGTCTCCCATTCCCACCGGACCGGCGACGGCCTTGTGCGACACGTCGCGGGTGATCAGGCCCTTCAGCGTGAAGTAGCCCCACACGATGTGGCGAAGCGTCTCGCTGCCGCCCCACGCCAGGGCGCTGAAGGGATTATCGAAGGACACGGTCACCTGCAGCGGCTGGAACGCCACGCGCAGTTGGGCGATGAAATTTTCCGGTGAAAACTGCTCGCCGGTAAGTTCCTCCGTAATGGTCACGGGGAACGTGTCGCTCCCCCGCCGGATCGTCAGCGCGACCGGCTTGCCCCGCAGTTCCTGCAGCCGGGCGTACAGTTGCGTCCAGGTGGAGATCGCCTCGCCATTGACGGCCGTGATTTCATCGCCCGGGAGAATCGCCTGATTCGCGTCGTCGGCCGGCGAGCCGTCCTGCACACCGGCGATCACCAGATGCTCGTTGTCGTAGCCGATCTGGATGCCCATCATCGCCCGTCCGTCCTGCTCGGTGGGCTCGACGGTGAGGGTCTCCCGCTTGCCGTCGCGCAGGATCACTGCCGTCGTCTTCCCGCCCAGGACCTTCTTGTTGACCTCCCTCACGTCACGATGCGTCGGCGGAATGTGGTCGCCATATCCGGCGAGGATGTCGCCCTTGCGAACCCCCGCGTCCTCGGCGGGCGAGCCGGGAACCACGGCGTCCACCTTCAGTCGGGGCGAGAGCCCGAGGATCTCCAGCGGCTCGGGAGCGACGACATCGTCGGCCGGCACTTCGATGCTGCTGCCGTCCTTCGTGCGGAAAACGAGCGAGTTGCCGTCTTCGCTTTGGTCGACCATGTCGCCCCGGATGCGCCGCCCGTCCTTGAGCGCAAAGTAGCTCTCCATGTTCATCGTGAGCTTCGGGTTGATCCGCAGCGTGACCCGCTTGCCGCCGCGCTCGACGATGGCCTCGGTGGGCTCGCCGGTGAGGCGTTTGAGGATCGGTTCAAGGTCCCAGAAATGCTCGACCGGCTCCCCGGCCAACTCCACGAGGCGATCGTCCTGCTTGAACGGCGCACAGGGATCCATCGCCTGCTGGACCAGGGTGCTGGCGGGCTTCTCGATGCCCATGCTCCAGACCTTGATCTCCGTCCCGGGAAGCACCAGCCGCTTGAGGCCGACCTTGCCCCGTCCGGTCCAGGTCACGCCGTTGGCGTCGCGCTTCACCACCAGGGGAAACTCCGTGCCCTTACTGGCCAGCAGAGAGTTCATCTGGATCACGTCGAAACGGTTGATCGGGTCGCCGTTGAAACTCACGAACCGGTCGCCGGCCTTGAGACCTCTCGACGGAGGCGCAGCCACTTCGTTGGGAGCGGTTGCCGGCACGTCCCATGTCAGTTGCACAGCCTCCGCCGGCGAGCCGGGAACAACGCCACCCACCACGGGGGCAGAGAACTTCTTGCCGATCATCCCCACCACCAGGAACAGCAACGCCGCGAAGATCACGTTCATCACCACGCCGGCGGCAATCACGGCAAACCGCTGCCCGACGCTCTTGGCTGCGAAGGATTTCGGATCCAGCGTGTCGTCCTCCTCCAGCGGCGCGAAATCCTCCTGGCCGAGCATCTTGACGTAACCGCCCAGCGGAAACGCGCAGAGACAGTAGTCGGTCCCGCCGCGTTTGATCCCGAACAACCTCGGACCGAATCCCAGCGCGAACCGCTCGACGTGGATGCCCACCTTCCGGGCCACCAGGAAGTGGCCCAGCTCGTGAACGAACACCACAAGCCCCAGCCCCAGCACAAACTGCAGGGCGGGCCAGATCCAGTCAAACCACACGTTCGCGATCACCGACGATGCCAATACGTCCATTCGATCCTCAAATCCAACTGGGGTTGTGTGTCTCGTTGATTCGGGGGCCAGCGGGCGGGCCCGCTCAGCCTTCCAGGACCCGTCGAACTTCCTGCCGGGCCCAGGTATCCGCCGAGCGGAGCGAAGATACGCTTAGTTCGCCCGTTTGGGGACACCGGTTCATTATTTCTTCGACAATCGGGACGATCCTCCCGAACGAAATCTTGTGATCCAGAAATGCCGCGACCGCCTCTTCGTTGGCGGCGCTGACGACGGCACCGCTCAATCCGCCTCGCCGGATCACCTCGAAGCCGATATTCACGCCCCGCTCGAAGCGCCCCGCCGGATGGGAGAACGTCAGGGATCCCAGGCTGGGCAGGTCCAGCGGCTGGGTGTCACGCTCGGGGCGATCCGGATAGCACAGGGCGTAGGCGATGGGGAGCTTCATGTCCGGGCGGGCGAGCTGGGCGATGACGTTGCCGTCGCAGAATTCCACCAGCGAATGCACGATGGACTCGGGGTGGATGAGCACGTCGATCTTGTCGGCCGACAGGTCGAACAACCAATGCGCCTCGATCACTTCCAGCGCCTTGTTGACGAGGGTCGCCGAGTCGATGGTAATCTTCCGTCCCATCGCCCAGGTGGGGTGGTTCAGGGCGTCGTCGACCGTGGCCCGGGCGACGGCGGCGGCGTCCCAGTCGCGCAGCGAGCCACCCGAGGCGGTGATGGAGACCTTCCGCACCTCGTGGGGGCCGCCGCTGGCGAGACACTGAAAGATGGCGGAGTGCTCGCTGTCCACCGGAAGGACGGCAACGCCGGCGGCGCGGGCGGCGGGCATGACGATCGAGCCGGCCATCACGAGCGTTTCCTTGTTGGCGATCGCCAGGGTCGCCCCCTGGCGGATGCCCTCGAGCGTGGGCTCCAGCCCCACCGCCCCCACGACGGCCGAGAGCAGAACGTCGGGTCGGCTGCGGGCCACCAGCTCCACCAGGCCCTCCTCGCCGGCGAGCAACTCCGTGCCGGCAGGCAACTCGCCCCGCAACGCGGAGACATCCTCACCGTTGGCGACGGCCACCAGTGGCGGCCGAAAGCGCCGGGCTTGCTCGGCCAGCAGACGGGTGTTCGTCCCGCCAGCCAGCGCGCACACCCCCAGCCCGGGGTTCTCGGCGATGACATCCAGCGCCTGGGTACCGATGCTGCCGGTGGAACCGATCAGACACACCCGCCGTGGGGCCGAATTGTGAGAGTCCGCGTGCAAGGGGTTGTCCATTCTTACGAACGCAGTGCCCTCTCACAAGACAAAACAAGGCGTGGTTTGAGATGACCGAGACGATCCTGCCTCAGGCGATGGTCTGCTCGATGACGCGTCGGAGGTCTTCGATCCGATATGGCTTCGAGGCGGCCGCCAGGAATCCGTCGGAGGTGTACTCGCTGATGTCCGGATCGCTTCCGCTGGAGACGATCGCCCGGACGTTCGGGTCGATCTGGCGGAGCCTGGCCATCGCCTCGCGCCCGTTCATCCCGTTCTGGACGGTCAGGTCGAGAATGACCAGATCGATCGGACGATCGGAGTTCAGCGCCTCGCGATACGCCTCGACGGCCTCTTCGCCATTCCGCGCGGTGGTCACGTCGTAGCCGAGGTGGCTCAAGAGACGCTCGGTTACCTTGAGAACGGTCTCTTCATCGTCCATCAGCAGGACGTGACGTCGGCCCGCCGAACCCCCTGGCTCGGAAGGCTGATACTGTGAATCTGACATCATACTCTCCTCAGGCAATGTGCCCGTCGCCTGCGTTTCGCGGAGTTGCCCGGCTCCGCCTGGTTCCGTTCGGAAATCGGATTACGTCCTGTCCTCCCCAACGGTACCGCGACCATACCATATTCACCTGACCTGCACCAGCCGGAATTGCGGATTTCACCAGAGATTACCCGCAAAAACCCGGGGTCGGCTCCTGGCAGCCCCTATAATAACCCTTTGCCATCGCGACATTGTATCGCTCATGGCCACACTGGAGGATAAATCCCGCATTTTCTCCGCTCGCGGCCGCTCCATTCGTCCTTTGCGGCCCGATCGACCCCGGGTTTTGCCGCCACCGGGTTGCACTTCGCCTTCGGTACGACCACAATGTCAGACCTTCATCGGCTTCACAGAGCGAATGCAGGGAGTACTGGTGGCTGCGACGATGGTCTGGACATTCTCACAGCAACTCGGGCACGTGTTCTACTTCATCGTGCTGCCGGTGCTCTTGCTGGCGGGCATCGGCTTCGTGCTGCAGCGGAAGTTCACGCTCGAGATGCGCACGCTGCGCTACCTGAACTTCTACTTCACCATCCCCTGCGTGATCTACGCATCGGTGGTCACCGCCCGGGTCACCCCCGCCGACGTGGGAACCGTCGTGCTGTTCGGCCTGGCGATGATGGCGTCGGCCGGCTCGCTCACGTGGTTCGTTGCCGTCCTGCGAGGCGTTCCCAGACACCACCGCAATGCCATGCTCATGACCGTGATCTTCATGAACAGCGGAAACTTCGGCCTGCCGCTGCAGTCGCTGGCGTTCCGCCGTCTCGGCCTCGGGGCTGAGGCCCGCTCGCTCCAGGCGTTTGCGATGATTACCCAGAACTTCACCACCTTCACCCTGGGGATCCTGCTGGCGGCAGGCGGGGGCAAACGCGATTCGCACTGGAAGCAGAACCTCGTGCACATCCTCAAATTCCCCCCGATCTATGCACTCATCGCGGGCATCCTCACCGTGCAGATCCGCACGTGGATCGGGGCCGGGTCGGCCGACGAGGTGCTCGCAGCGCTCCGCCCGTTCTGGGATGTCATCCGACACATCCAGCATGCGTTCATTCCCCTGGCGCTGTGTACCCTCGGAGCGCAGCTGGCGCTGGTCCGCACCGGCGGGAAAACCTATCCGATCACCCTCAGCGTGGTGCTTCGCCTGCTGGCTGCGCCCGCCATCGGCGTGGGTATGGTCTACCTCTTCGGCCTGAAGGGGTTTCTCGCCCAGATGCTCCTGATCTCGACCAGCTACCCCACTGCCGTCAACTGCATGATGCTCTGCCTGGAGTTCGACAATCACCCCGACTTCGCCGCGCGAACGGTGTTCTACTCCACGCTGCTTTCGCCCATCACGGTGACGGCTGTCATCTTCCTGGCACAGAGCGGGCTGCTGCCCGGATTCGCCATCTGACCGCCCTGCCCTATCGTGGCTGCTGGAAAACTCCCTCCGTTACGAAGCTGTAGACCTTCGTGTCGAATTTCGTGCAGAGGAGAAACTCGAAAGCGGCGTGCGTCCTGCCGTCGGCGACCTTGAACTCGTAGGTGATCTTGCTCGATTCGCCGAACGGATCGCCCTTGGTCCACCGCCCCCCGCCGATGCGCTTGCCCTCGCTGTCCAACGCGTAGACCGACTCGATAAATGCGCCCTTCAGTCCGTCAAACCGCTTCTTGCACTGGGCGGTAAGCGTGAGTTGACGGTCGGCGTCCATCTTCAACCCACTGATGCGAACCGCGACGTCGTCGTGAATCTTCGTGAACTTCTCCATCACCACCGCGGGCAGATTGGCGCTGGTTCGCTCGCCGGCGATGACGATCTTCGCCGAGGCCCCGAGCTTTCTGATCGCGTGGGCGCTCTTGCGCAGCTCGGCGTCGTGGACTTCGATTTTCGCCAGGTTATTGTGAAACGCGACATAGGATCCGCTGCGATGGCCCCTGCCGCGCCGAGACTCGTCCTTGATATGGATGTTCGTACCGTTGGCGTCGAGGGCGCCGTCCACGCGCAGGCGATTGCTCACGCAGATCGCGTCCACGTCATCGGGCTTTCGGATCGAACCGGCCATGTCCAGCTCGTGCTTGGTCTTCTTCTTCTCCACGAAATCGACCGTCGAGTCCATCTCCAGTTCGTGCCACTGGATGCCCCACTCCTTCGAGTCGTCCAGAAAGACCGTCAGTCCACGGTGCCATTTGGCCAGGTCGTCGTCCGCCTCGGCAGAGAGGCTTACCCACAGACACGCACCC
>CAZFPT010000106.1:0-9395 GCA_964521005.1 uncultured Planctomycetaceae bacterium
AATCGGGGCGACTGGATTTGAACCAGCGACCTTTGCACCCCCAGTGCAACGCGCTATCCAAGCTGCGCCACGCCCCGATGCCGAGCGGTCTTCCGCCCGTCGGCCGGGACTCGCCCGACCAGAGATTCCCTTATACTCGGGCAGCCTTTCCGCGTCAACCCGGCTTCACACACAAAACGCGCAAAACCCGCCGCCCGCAAGCATCGGCCTCCCCGTCGAGGCTCGAAGCGGCGGGCCTTTCCGCCCTCCCCCTTTGTTCTTCTGCGTGGCGGGCCGATCCGTCGCAGGAAAGGCTGAAAGATTCTTGTTGCGAAAGTGTGCTGCATACACTATCCTTCGTGTAACTTCAACAGCAAGGTGGTTTTCATGCCCTACACCTATGACTACGCAAGGCCAGCTCTGACGATCGACTGCGTTGTCTTCGGTCTCGATGACGAAGATCTGAAGGTGCTCTTGGTGGAGCGAGACCTGGAGCCGTTCGAGGGGCGGTGGGCATTGCCCGGGGGGTTCGTGCGGGTAGACGAAAGCCTTGACGATGCCGCCCGACGCGAGCTAGCCGAGGAAACTGGCGTGCAGCAGGTCTACCTGGAGCAGCTGTACACCTTTGGAGCAGTAGACCGCGATCCCCGCGAGCGCGTCGTCAGCGTGGCCTACTACGCTCTGGTGAAGCTATCCGACCATCGTGTCCAGGCCGCAACCGATGCACGGAACGCTGCTTGGTTTGCGGTCGACGATGTTCCGACGCTGGCGTTCGATCATGACACCATTCTCAAGGTGGCGCATGATCGTCTCCGCGCCAAGGTGCGGTATCAACCCATAGGGTTTGAGCTACTGCCAGCGAAGTTCCCACTTCGGCAACTGCAGCACCTCTATGAAGTCGTCCTGGATAGGCTTCTCGACAAACGCAACTTCCGGAAGAAGATTCTGGCAATGGGCATTCTCAACGAACTGGACGAGATTGAGCAGGATGTAGCCCATCGCGCTGCGCGTCTCTATGCCTTCGACAAGAGGAAGTACGACCAGATGGTAAGCCAAGGCTTCAATTTCGAGGTTTGATCCATGCAAGAGCCAACTGAATCAATCACGCCCTGGGACAGCCGCGACCTTCTTGCCGACCGTTTGAAGGGGCTGTTGCTTGGGCAAGCTGTTGGCGACGCCGTCGGTCTTCCACGTGAAGGTATGAGCCCCCGACGGGCAGTCCGGATGTTCGGGCCACCTCCATTACGGCATCGTTTGGTCTTGGGTCAAGGCATGTGCAGCGATGATACGGAGCATGCCTGCATGACGGCCGTAGCCCTCCTGAAGTCTCGCGGAGAACTTCGTCGCTTTGCCCGCGCACTTGCTTGGCAGATGCGTGGCTGGTTCCTTAGCCTGCCGGCAGGCGTGGGCATGGGAACAGCCCGATCCTGCATCAAGCTATGCCTTGGTTTCCCACCCAGGCATAGCGGAGTATGGTCGGCGGGCAATGGCCCGGCGATGCGGGCGACCGTCATTGGGGCGGTATACTCAGGACAGCCAGGTTTGCTCCGGGAAGTCGTCCGTGTATCGACGCGAATCACCCACACAGACCCCCGAGCGGAGGAGGGATCGCTTGCGGTCGCGATGGCGACGGCCCATGCGATCAGACACGGCAAGAAGACGGACGCCGACTTGTTCATGCATGAATTGCTTTCTCAGGTCAGCGGCGAAGAACTCCGCAGGAACTTGGGTATAGTCCGGGACTTGCTGTCCGAAGGGGCTTCTGCCGAGCGCCTGGTCAAGACGCTGGGACTGGAGCGAGGCATCACCGGTTACATCAATCACACGGTGCCAGCGGTCATGTTCTGCTGGCTAAAGGCGAATGGCGATTACCGCAAGGCCGTCGAGTCCGTTGTTTGCTTGGGGGGCGATGCGGATACGACCGGTGCGATTGTCGGTGGAATCGCCGGGGCCGGTACTGGTGAGGCCGGTATCCCTGAGGACTGGATCGGTAGTCTGCGAGAATGGCCACGGACGCGCGGCTATATGAGACGGCTAGCCGATCGTCTGGCAGATTCGATTATTGGAAATGACAAAGTGCCTGCACCACGCTGGTTCTGGCCGGGCATAGTGCCGCGCAACATCGCCTTTCTCTGTCTTGTCCTTGGGCACGGCCTGAGACGGGCATTCCCACCCTATTGAGGATCACTATATGCCGGAATGGCTTTCGACAGGCATCGAATGGACCGCAGCGATATTTGGCCTTATCTGTGTGGTCTTGACGGTGCGCCGCAGTATTCGGTGCTGGCCGACAGGCCTTGCCCAAGTGCTGCTCTACATCATCGTGTTCTTTCAGGCACGGCTCTACTCAGATCTGCTGCTTCACGTCATCTACGTCGGCATGCAGGTCTACGGTTGGTGGGCTTGGCTGCATGGTGGAAGGGCTGGTCGCCCTCTACAGATAAGCCGCCTGTCTTTGCCCGCAGTTGGGGCGTGGACCCTTGCGGCCACCGGCGGGATTGGAGCGTTAGGCTTTCTGATGGCCACATGGACTGACGCTGCTCTGCCATATTGGGATGCAGCCACGACAATCTTGAGCCTCATCGCTCAGTATCTCCTCGCCCGAAAGGTTCTTGAAAACTGGATCATCTGGATCACCGTTGACGTGCTGTGTGTGGGCATTTACACGTTCAAGGGTTTATACATCACGACGGGGCTTTACTCCGTCTTTCTCATACTCGCAGCTACGGGACTCTACGCATGGATTCGAGCATCGAAAGCCCAGTTGGAACCGGTACAGGCCTGATCCTTGGCAAGTTCATGCCGCCGCATATGGGGCACCAGTTCCTCATTGACTTCGGCCGGCATTACGTGCGGAACTTGACCGTGCTGGTCTGCACGCGAGAGTGCGAGCCCATTCCCGGCGCACTTCGCTGGCAATGGATGCAGGAAATGTTTCCCCAGGGCAACGTCACGCTGATCCATGTGACCGAGGACTTGCCCCAGACACCAGACGAGCACCCCGCTTTCTGGGACATCTGGCGTGATCTTGTCCGGCAGCACATGCCCGGCGGCACAGATTATGTTTTCGCCTGCGAGCAGTACGGCTTCAAGCTCGCTGAGGTGCTTGACGCCAAGTACATCCCAGTGGATCGTGCGCGTGAGCTTGTGCCCGTATCCGCAAAGGCTATCCGCCAAGACCCTATGGCGAACTGGCAGTACCTTCCTCCTTGCGTTCGGCCCTACTATGTGAAGCGGATTTGCATCTTCGGCCCCGAGTCAACCGGCAAAACCACGTTGGCTGCCCAACTTGCTCGCCATTTTCAGACGGTATGGGTGAGCGAACACGCTCGGCCATTGCTCGATCACAAGGCGGGCGTCTGCGAGGAAGCGGATATCGAGTTCATCGCTCGAGGTCAGATTGCGGCAGAAGAGGCCTTGGCTCGCCAGGCCAACCGGGTACTGATTTGCGATACCGATCCACTGCTGACGTGCGTGTGGAGCGACATGCTGTTCGGCCGCTGCCCGAAGTGGCTTCATGATCTGACAGCCAGCAGACAGTACGAACTGTATCTCCTGACGGACGTCGATGTCCCTTGGGTCAACGATGGGCAGCGATACCTGGCCCATGCACGAGGTGACTTTCTTGAGCAATGCAAACGTGCGCTTCAGGGCCTGGATAGGCCGCACGTGGCACTGTCCGGAGGCTGGAAGGAGCGGTTCCGCCAGGCAGTTGACGTAATCGAAAGCGTCCTGACTGGCATAGGTGCGTCGTGATGTAGCTATCGCTTGGCGTCGCCCGAACCCGTCACGCCGCCTGGCCCCCACGAGAGAACGCCATCACCAGCCCATCCTCCGCCCACGACGTCTGCATGCTGACGAGGGGCTTTCCGTGCTGCTCCTGCAGCCCCCAAAGCGTATGGGTATACCGCCGGCGGGCCGACGCGTTGAGATCTTCCCAAGGCGGGGGTGTTTGGGGTAGGCTGTAGTCTGCGGGATCAAGGAGCAACTTATGAACGCCGAACTGACCGAGCAAATCCGACAGGTCGCCCTCGACGCCGGGGCCGCGATGGTGGGCTTCGCCCCCATCGAACGCTTCGAGAACGCGCCGCCCGAGGCGCATCCGCGGACGATTTATCCCCCAACGCGGACCGCCATCGCCATCGCCGTGCCTCAGCCACGCGGTGCTCTCAAGGCCGTCGAGGAAGGAACCTACTGGCAGGCGTACAACTGCGACTCGTACTGGTACCTCAACGAGGTGGAAGCCCCGCGGATTCTGCGACGGATCATCATGTTCCTGGAGCAGCACGGCCACACCAGCGTCCCGGTCCACAACCCGTTCCATCCGCACAGCGGCCGACAGATCCGCCAGGACCAGCCCCACGGACCCGACGGAATCGTCTCGCTGCGGGTGTTGGGCGTGGCGGCCGGCCTGGGCGAGTTGGGCATGTCCAAGGTGTTCCTGACGCCGCAGCTGGGCCCGCGCCAGCGGGTGTTCGGCGTGTTCACCGACGCCGAGCTGACGCCGACCCCGCTGTTTCGCGGAAAGGTGTGCGACGAGTGCGGCCTGTGCGCCGCCGAATGCGAAGCCGACGCCATCGGCACCGAACGCACCGTGACGTTCATGATCGAGGACGTGGAGTTCTCCCACGCCGAGTTGGACTGCCCCGCCTGCGGCCACGTGCACCGCGGCGACGACCCCCGCTACTCGCCCTTCTGGAACGGAAGCGAGCAGCCCGCCCAGGGCCCCAGCTACAACGCCTTCACCAAGAACCGCTTCCGACACCTGGCGATCTGCGTCGGTCGCGGCTGCCTGCGGGCGTGCCTGGACCACCTGGAGAGAACCGGGCGGATCTCCACCACCTTCCGAACGCCGTTCATCGAACGCAAGCGATGGAAACTCAACGAACCCCCCAGCCCCGAGCGAGGAGACACAACGTGACGGACACCCCCGAACTGGTCATCGGATTCATCGGCACCGGCGTGATGGGTCGCAGCATGGCCTCCCACCTGCTGGACGCCGGGCATACGCTGCACGTGTACAACCGCACGAAGTCCAAGGCCTCCGACCTGCTGGACCGCGGCGCCACATGGCAGCAGACCCCGGCCGCCATCGCCGAGAAGTGCAACGTCATCTTCACCATCGTGGGCTTCCCGCAGGACGTCGAGGAGGTCTACTTCGGCGAGGAGGGCATTCTGGGGTCGTTGCAGGCCGGCTCGATCGTCGTGGACATGACCACCTCGCGCCCGGACCTGGCGGTGCGCATCGCCGAGCAGGCCCACAGCCGCGACGGGTTGGCGCTGGATGCGCCGGTCTCCGGCGGCGACACCGGGGCCAGAGAAGGCACACTGTCGATCATGATCGGCGGCGACCGCGAGGCCTTCGAACGCGTCCTGCCGCTTCTGGAGCACATGGGCGGAAACATCGTCTACCAGGGCGACCCCGGCAGCGGGCAGCACTGCAAGATGTGCAACCAGATCGCCATCGCCTCGAACATGATGGGCGTCTGCGAGGCCGTCGCCTACGCACGCCAGGCCGGGCTGGACCCTCAGACCGTGCTCAAGAGCATCTCGGCAGGGGCGGCCGGCAGCTGGTCGCTCAGCAACCTCGCCCCGCGAATCCTCAAAGGCAACTTCGACCCCGGCTTCTACGTGAAGCACTTCATCAAAGACATGGTCATCGCCTCCCAGTCGGCCGACGGAATGAACCTGCCCACCCCCGGACTCGACCTGGCGAAAAACCTCTACCAACAACTCGCCGCCGCCGGCCATGACGACGAAGGCACCCAGGCTCTCTACCGCTTCTACCAAAAGGAAGAATAGAAAAAACAACTCGCGTCATTGACGCCAGCTTCCGCTTCTGCTAGTCCATCCGTAATGGACCGCCCGATGGTGGGGTTGGCGGACGAGTCTTCTCCGGGCGGGGACCTTTCTGTCTGTCGTTTCTGCAGGGGTGCGATGTCGAAGAAGAGAAGGAAAAGTCGAGCGCGCAAACCAGCGCCGAAACCGCCTGAGGCGAACCGGGCCAAGAAGGCCCTGAACATCGTCTTGCCCGTCATCACCGTCGCCGTCCTTGCCCTCGTCGCCTACCTCGTCTTCTTCTCGAACAAGTCCTCGACCTCCACGCCGACTGCCACCGCAAGCACCTTCACCGCGCACACCGTCACCCGCAAGGCCGCCTCGCTGGACGAACTGCTGAAGATGACGGCCGAGCAGTTGGCCGAGGTCGATATAGCTGAGATGAATCTGCTCTGTGCCACCAGCCTGCCCGGCGCGGAGAACCTCGACATCGACAATGCGTTCGGTCGGCTGAACGACTACGCCCAGCGCGTTCGCTACTGGACCGACCGGAGCATGTGGGACTTCCGGCAGAACCCCGGCAAGTTCGAGAACTCCGAAGCCAAGTTCCGCGTTCTGCTGCTGATCTCGGTCCTTCAGAAAGACTTCGGCGTCCACTACAACGACCGTGGCGAACGGAACTGCGACTTCAGCAGCTCGAAGAACCCCTTCATCCACGGCATGGTCGACGACACCAACGGCGGCACCTGCGCCTCGATGCCGGTGATGTACGTTGCGGTCGGGCGTCGGCTCGGCTACCCGATGAGCCTGGTCCTAGCCAAGACGCACATCTTCGCCCGCTGGGACGATGGAACCGAGCGGTTCAACATCGAGGGCACCAACCCTCGCTTCGACGATCACCCGGACTCCTACTACCGCAAGTGGCCCTACCCGATCAGCGATGCCGAGCTCAAGCAAGGCTGGTACCTCAAGCCGCTGACGCCCGCCGAGGAACTTGCCGTCTTCCTCCAGAACCGGGCCTACTGCCTGATGGACAACGGCCAGTTCAAGGAAGCTCAGATCGCTTTCAGCCGCAGCTATCAGCTTGCCCCGCAGAACCCGCTGGGCCGACAGCAGATCGCCTACGCCGCCTCGGCAGGCAGGCCCGCCTACCAGCCCGTGCCTCGGAGCGTGCCCGTCCACCGGTTCGTCGATGAGTTCGTCGCTCCGAAAGTCTATCGCAACCAGTACAACGACATCAAGCGGATCAACGAGATCAATCGCAGAAACATGCAGCGGATGATGAGGCCGCCGCAGGTGCCGATGCCGGGCGCGGGGCAGCCGCCGTCCTACGCGCCGCCCAATCCCTATGGCCCTCAGCCTCCGCAACAACCAGGACAACCATAATCGCAAAACCATGAAAGGGGTTCGACCATGAAACGAACGACACTGCTGATTGGCGTACTGGCCATTGCCGCGATCGCCACCGCCACACCGGCCCTCGCCATGAGAGACCCGGGCGCTGGTGGCGGCATGGCCATGTACAACTACGGGCCGACGCCTCCGCGCATCGGGCAATCCGGGCTGAACAACCAGTACGTCGACGGGATGAATCTGTATCAGTATGTGCGTAGCAATCCTATCGGCGCGGGCGACCCGTCTGGCTTGGAGTCCACTGTGCCTTGCCCGGTGTCGCCCTGTCAAGTAAAGCAAACAAGCGGTCCAGATGGCGATGGTTCCTTTGGGTATGGGGCCAAGGCAGTTCCAGGATACTCGCCTCGTCGCAGGAACATCTGGCGACACTCACGCACCATCAGGACGCGCGGGCCGAACGGGAAGAACATTAAACATAAAGTAGGACATACGTGGGTGAGTTGCGGCGAAAGATCCTATGGTTTCTATCCGAAAGACTACAAGAAAGGCCTTTGGACTGGTGACCGTACGTCGCGTATACCAGGCCTCTATGAGGGCGATAGGATGCTTGAGAATCCCAAGCCAGCTGATCCCCTCGACGGAAAGAACTCCTCCGGCCACCAGATCGAGCCGGACTGGATATGGAAGACAGGGGTCGAAGCAACTGCCACACGGACATTCAGAGATGGCCGAGGCGTTGACACGCCGTGTGAGTGCGCCATTTGTGAGGATATCAAGGCATGCGTAGACCGTGAGGCGAGGAGGTGGGGCGGAACTGGTTGGACGGTGTCCCGACACTGCCAGGATTTCACCATATCGATTCTCAGCAAGTGCTGCATGTCGGTTGAGAGGCCGCCTATCATGACGCACACGCGTCAGGAGGTGAAGTGGTGGCATGGCGGTGGTGATGGGGGCCGGAACTATATGGAGCAGAAGTGATGTTGTGCAGAGCGGCGCTCGGGCAGACCCTGGTCTTGTCCTTCGTAGCGATGTTGGCGGGGTGCGGCGTTGGGCCTCAGTACGTGAAGGTGGTCGAAGCTGGGAAAGAGCATAGTTGGCTGATTGTCTCCAGTTCAGCCAAGATACTACGTGTCGAAACGCGCGAGGTAGTTGATCTGCGACCGTTCATTCGAGATGTCGTTGGAAAGGACACGTTCGCCTCTCTAACCAAGACGTTTCCGCGGGTGGCCCCATACAAGCCACTCGTGCAGATGCGCACAGTAAGAGTCTCGCCAGATGCAAGCTGGATTTCGTGCGAGTATCAGGATGGTGCTGAACGAGGTATCTGTCTCATAGATGTGAGGCGCAGGCACAGCGTTCGACTTGTTCTCGGGCGGCAGTACAGCATTTGCGAGATGGCGTGGTCAGTTGACTCAGAGAAGCTGCTGTTGAGCCTGTATGCTTCATCCCGGACGGGAGGCATGGCTATCGTTGTGAAGGAAGAGGGGAGGTGGGCGGTGCACGATCTGCCTGTCAGTAAAGGCCTCACCGTTCACAGGAAGACAATAACGCCGCGCGCCTGGAGTTCCCCGTCAGAGTTCGTCTTTGCTGCTGGGGGGCACATCAACCGGTATGAGCTTCGTAACCACGCAGTCACGCGGCTCCGGCCCGGGCTGTGTGCGTGGTCGCTGACTCCGGGCGAATACCTCGTCGAGACGAGCAAGCATGGGGAGAAGGGCGCTGCCATCTGGCGGGTGATGGCCCAGCCGGACGGGGCCGAAGTGACCGAGCGGTTGCCCCAACTACGCCGCGTTGACGCCGTGTCACCAGATGGTCGATTCGTGTTGGAGCACGAGGGATTGCTATCGAGCGTTGCCGGTCATGCTGCTGTTCGGGACGTGGTAGCCTGCGTGGAGTTTCCCGGCAGAGCAAGAGGCGCGTTCCTTGACGGGTATTACCTTCCTGACGCCGTAGACGCCGTGCGCGATGCGACATGGGTGGTAGATCGAGCGGGCCTGTTTGCTGCGGCTATTCAGTCTGCCTCCGCACATCATTGATCCCATGGGTTTCCCACGCGAACGCCAGCACGAGCCCATCGGCAGGTCGTGGTTTACTGTCAACGCATCTTGCCGCGACATCTGAGACGGGTCGGTCCATACGGGCTGGCCCGTTTTGCATAGCCGAATGTTCGTCACCGTCGGCCGGGGGGTTTACGCGTCTGCTTCGGCGTGTTGCCGGACGGCCGTCAGGACATCGTCGAACGACGCGTGCGCCAGTCGGCCGAACAGGTCGTGGCGGGTCAGTTT
>CAZFPT010000106.1:9495-11452 GCA_964521005.1 uncultured Planctomycetaceae bacterium
CCGCTTCCCAGGCACCAGCTGCAATGGCCGCACGGGTCGATCTCCTCGCCGAGGTACGCCGCCAGCGACGCGACCTGGCAGCCGTCGTGTTCCACCAGCTCGGTCACCTGCCGAAGCCGACCGATTTCGTCGGTCTCGCGGCGGTGGGTCCGCTCGGAGAGCTTCTCGATCAGTGCGTCGATGTCGGCAGGGGGGTTCACGATTCGGTAGCGGTTTCGCACGCCGGCGGCCCGCACTTCCAGCAACTGCTGCTGGCCGAGGTAGTCCAGCGCGGCGATCACCCGTCGCCGATCGCTGGCGAGTTCGGTGCCCACGCGGTCCACGTCGATGTTGAACCACGTCCTGGCCTTGCGCGCCCGCTGGAAGAGGCCCGCCAGGAACGCCCGCCGCTCGCCGTTGAACCGCGAGAGGATCTCGTCGGACGACGCCAGAGGCCGAAACTTGTAGGTCGAGTAGAACGGCGTGCCGCCCTCGATGTGGCCGAGCAGTTCGAGGTACGTCAGCAGCGTGCGCGCCACCAGCGGCCGAATGTCGTGACGGTTGGCCAGCGACTGGAGGGCGATATCGAACTCCGCCCCGAGCGAGAAGACCTCCCGCACGAACGAGTCGATCGCACCGGCAGTGGGCGTGTCGCCGTAGACGAAGTTCTCCAGCGTTCGCAGGTCGTCCTCGCAGGCGAGCATCTCGCAGACCGCCGGCTCGCCGTCGCGTCCGGCCCGGCCGACTTCCTGCGAGTAGTTCTCCAGGCTCTTGGGCAGGTTGTAGTGATACACGTAGCGGATGTTCGGCTTGTCGATGCCCATCCCGAAGGCAATGGTGGCCACCACGATCCCGTCGTCCGAGGCGAGGAACCAGTCCTGGACGGCTGCGCGGGTGTCGGCGTTCAGCCCGGCGTGGTAAGCGCGTGCGTGCAGGGCGGCGTCGGCAAGCAGCTGCGCGACGCGCTCGGCCGACTTCTGCCGCGTGACGTAGACGATGGTCGGCCCGGTCGGTCGATCGGCGAAGCGGGCCAGCAGGGCCTCGTCACGGTCCAGCTCGGCAGTGGGCGTCAGCAGCAGCGTCAGGTTCGGCCGATAGAAGCCCGTCCGCACCGCACACTCCGGGGCGATCTCAAACACCCGGCAGATGTCCTCCAGCACGCGCGGCGTGGCGGTGGCCGTCAACGCCAGAACACGCTCCGCGCCCGCCGCCCGCGCAAAACGGGCCAGCTTCAGGTAGTCCGGGCGGAAGTTGTGGCCCCACTCGGAAATGCAGTGGGCCTCGTCCACCGCGAACAGCGAAACGTGCAGCCCCTCAAGCATCTGGCGGAACCGCTCGTTGTTGAACCGCTCCGGGGCGACGTATAACAGCCGAAGCTCGCCGCGACGGATGCGGTCCATCGCGGCGCGATACTCGTCGGCATCGAGCGTGCTGTCCAGCCGCTGGGCCGAAATGCCACGGGCCGCCAACGCGTCGATCTGGTCCTTCATCAAAGCAATCAGCGGCGAAACCACCAGCGTGATCCCCTCCATCGCCATCGCGGGCAACTGATAGCACAACGACTTGCCCCCGCCGGTGGGAAACACCGCCGCCGCCGACCGACCGGAAAGCAGATGCTCCACCACCTCCCGTTGGCCGGGCTTGAACTCATCGAACCCGAAATGCTCCTGCAGCAACGCCGTAGACGTCTCAGCCATGACTTCCCCGGTGTCAAAGAACGCGAACAAATTCCGAACTCCAGCCAGTATACGCCCAAAACGCCCAGCCGCAAGTAAACGTTCGGCGAAAAGCGAAAACCCCTTGCCGCCCGGCCAAGGGCGCGTGAGAATGTCTCCGTCAATGAAGGGGTTCGCCGATGACGGCAGCCGAGACATCTCCAGTGTTTCGTCCCATGACAGAGAGTTCCGCGCACCGCATTCCTCTCGGGTGCCACCTATGAAGAGCGAGAAGTCAAAACAATTCTCTCTGACCCATCGTT
>CAZFPT010000107.1:0-11367 GCA_964521005.1 uncultured Planctomycetaceae bacterium
GCGAAGCGGAAGCCCAGGTCCGGCTGGCGGTTTCCGTGGCGGTGCTGCTTGCGGATGCCGGGCCCCAGCACGTGCGGCATGCTGGACCACGCGCCGCCTCGGGCAATCGGGTACGCCAGCACGCGGAATCGGCCCGAACTGTCGGTAAACCGCGCAGTGTGCCGTCCCGGCGACGAGGTCCATTCATGCACGCCTCCCAGCATGCCGGTCAAGCCCCCCAGAGAAGGCAGCACCTCGTGGACGCCGAGCGGCCCGGGGCTGTTCGGGTCCACGTTCAGTGCATGAACGGCGTGCAGGTCGGTCGCAGCCCGCGTATCGGATCGGCCTGCGAGGGTGGCGGCGTGCAGCCACTCCTGTTCGCCAGGCAGCCTGGCCACCATGCCCTTGTGCTTGTCCGAAAGTCGCTTGAGCCAATCGACGATCTGCAGGTAATCGATGCCCGTCTGGGGGATGTCGGCGCGATCCCCCGTGGAATTCGCATCCGCGGGCTGAATTGCCTGCCACTGGGCGATCGTTGTCGGCGTCTCGGCCAGCCAGAAACCATGCTTGACGGTCACCTGCTTGACCCAGGGCTGCTTGGTGCTGTTGCGATAGCGAAGGTGCTCGGGCAGGTCCCATTGCCCCGGGGCAACCCAACGCATTCGGACGGTAACGCCCTTGGCCAGTGGCAGGACCGCCCATTTTCCGTAGACATCGATTCCCGCCGACGTCGCCCAGTCCGGTCGTTTGACGTCTTCCTTCGTCTGAATCCGATCGGCCGCCGCCCGGGTGCGCTTGTCGTCCACGCTCGCCAGTTCCTTGATCGCCCGATCGCGTCGGCCTGCGTGGACGTGTTCATTGGCCCTGGCAAGGGCCCGGAAGACCGACTCCTCATGGCTGGACGCGGCGTCGACCTCTTTCAGCAGCGACTGCATCTCTTTCTGCTCGCCGACCAGGCGCCGGACGTTCCGGGCAGCCTGCTGGGCACCGAACCACCGATGACGTCTCAGCAACTCCTTGGCCGATTTGGCCTCCGCCTCGGCCAGCAGGCGACGGGCTTGCCCTGCCAGCGTCCGGGCCTCGTTCGGCCAGGAGTCCGTCTGCGGCAGCCAGATCAGTACCCCATCGTGCAGGATCATCCACTCGCCGGGCGGCGGGGTGCGCCCGCTGCGGGTGGTGCGGTCGGCGGAGAGAACTTCCAACGCCGAGGCCGGTTCGCCGAGCTTGAGCAGGGCCTCTGCCGTCCTAACCGGTTTGCGAGCAGGGGGTCTGAACGGGTTGGTGATGAGATGTCGCCTGAAGAATGCAACCGTCGACTCTGCCGGGCCGGTGCTGCCGTGTCCGCCGGGAACGACGGAGAGCTCCGCCTCGATGCTCAACGCCTTCCATAGTTCGACGGCCCGCCTGGCGTCGGAGTGATCGCCGCCATAGTCGGACTTGCCTCGCAGCAGATGCAGGGGCGGCATGGCCTTGGAAATATGCGGCAGGACGTTTCGCAGCCGAAGACGGTGGCGGGCCAGGTTGTCCCACGCCGGGTGCTCGCCGAAGTGCAGACGCATCACGCTGAAGTTCTTGGGCTTGCCGAATTCCTCCCAGCTTCCAATCTCGGGGGCGGTCCACGCCGAACCCGCCCACAGCCAGGTCGCGGCAAAGGAGATCGACTCGCCCTTCCAGGGCAGGTCCTGGGTGTGGAAGGCGTCCTGGGGGACCATCGAGAGCAGGGCTGCGATGCGGGCACCGGCACTGTGGCCGCACACGCCGACGCGGGAGGCGTCCACGCCCCAATGCCTGCCGTGCTGCTTGAGGAAACGCAGGCCGCACAGCGTGTCGCTGATGGGAGCAGGCCAGCCGGCCTCCCGGGCCAGTCGATATCCAAGGGACGCCACGGCGAACCCGTCATCCAGCAACGCCCGCACAGGCCGAGCAAATCCCTTCTTCGAGGCAAGCCCCATTTTCGGGTTGCCGCCGATGAACCCGCCTCCGTGGACGTACGCCACCAGCGGCAGGGCCTGCGGGGCGTTCTCCTGTCGGCCGTCGCTGACGGGGGGGAGCAGCAGGCGGACCAGCAAGTCTCGATCGCCGTCCCAGGTCGCCACGCGTGCGACGACCAGATCGACCTGGCGGTATCCGTCTTTCAGCGTCTCGATCTTCGCGGACCTGGCGCTGGCGAGCAGCTTCTTCTCATCATTCGCAGCCGCCTTGGGGAGCAGACCGGTCACCGTGACGTTCGGCTCATTCGCCTTCGGGTCGGCCGATGCGATACAACCCGTCGTGAGCAGAAGCAGGAGCAGCATCGCTGCCGGCAGCGTTCGGTTTGTCATGGACAATCTTTGCCTTTCCGATTTCATGCAGTGCGTGTCGAGAGACGCAGCGTCACTCAGTCATCCAGAACCCGCTGAGGCCAATCGCCGCGAAACCATCGTTCCAGGAGATCAAGACGTTCGGGCGGCGTATCGCCGAAGGTTCCAGCCAGTTTCCGGGCGATGACCCGATCGATCAGCGTGGAATGCGCCCGGATCTGGAAATGGCTTCTGCCATGCCTCAGGCCGGGCACTTCGTCGCGACACAGCTTGGCGGTCAGACCTTCCACGCGGTCGTACCATTCGTGGCACCAGAAGTGGTCACAGCAGTCGTCGAACCACCGCTCGATCTCGGCCTGGTCGCACAACGGGTCGCTGAGCGCCTTGACGAACCGGCCGAAACGGACGGTCTGCTCCTCGCTGAGAGCTTGCACGCCCCGCGGCGGCTGGATGTGATACGGCAGCAGGTCCAGCCGAGCGACCCCGCCAGCGTCCAAACCCAGTTCCACCAGGTACCCCAGCTCCATCCATGCCGACATGACGGCCGTCGCGGATCGCGGCGGGAACACGAAATTGCCCGTGCTGAACACGACGGGAACCGTTCGGCCTTCGTGGGTCTCAACCAGCGTCAGTCCCTGGGGGACGTGAGGATGATGGCCGACAATGGCATCGGCCCCGGCCTGGGCGACGGCCAACACCTGCCGCACCCAATACGGCGGGGGAACCGGCGCATACTCCTTGCCGCCGTGGACGATCACCAGCAGTTGGTCGCAGTGACGCTTGGCCTGGCGGCAGCGGTCCAGCACGTGAACGTCGAAGATGGGGGCAGCCCCTCCGTTGTGCGGATCAATGGTGGTGACTTCCGACAGTGAGAGCACTCCCAGGCGGACGCCATGGACGTTGACGAACAGGGGTTCGGTCGCCGATTCGGTATCCGGCCCGGCACCGACGGTCATCAACCCGGCCTGTCGACAGACATCAAGCGTTGCACCCAACCCTTCGGCCCCCTGGTCGTACAGGTGATTGTTCGCCAGCGTCGCGAGATGGAAACCCGCCTGTCTCAAGGCCGACGCGCAGGACGGCTCGCATCGGAAGTTCGGGCCATCCTTGACGATGGGACGATCGCCTCCCAGGGGGGCTTCCAGGTTGACGATTGACAGGTCGGCCTCGGCGATGGTCGGATGCAGCGAGCCGTAAACCGATTCCGGCGGGAGATCGGCCACGCCGGCAAACTCGCGGACGGGCGCCCAGTCGCCGGCGACCGCGACGCGGACTGTCTCGCCGGAGTCTGGTCTGTCCGGCAGATGCACGCGAACTCGCCGGCCGTGAGGGGTCAGTGTAACGGGACGGGCGATTGGCGGGTCGAACCGTGCCAGGTCTTCGGGGTGGTAGCGATCGGGGCCGGTGCTCATCGTCTCTCCTTCGCTGCCGGGTCGTAGTAGCCGGCCAGGTTTTCGACCACAGCCACGCCCAGTCGCCGCTGCAGGTCCATGCTCGGCGGGACCCATCGGCCGTCCGCGCGGAGACGCCAGCGGTGGCGCGACACTTCCAGTGTCTGGCCCGGCCGCTTGAAAGTGCGGTAAATCCACGCGGCGAAGTTCGGCCGATCCACATCGCCATGGTGCCACACGAAATCGGTGTAGTCGGCCCGCTCGTAGAACCACCGGGTGAAGTCGGCCTGCTGGTCGATGAGAGATCGCGGCGATTTGCCTTCCTCGAAGACCGTCAGCCCTGCCCCGCACGTATCCCGGCTGTGCCAGCCCATGTGCAGGTCCAGGGCATGCAACAGCGGCGGGCCATTGTCCAGTTCGGCAAGCAGGTGGTCGCGAACCGCTTGTGTCTGGGGTTGCTGAAACCGTTCCCAGTCGCGGTTGAGGTTGATCCCGGCGGTCCGATGCGGGTCGCCCCGCCAGCCATGGGCCAGCGCGTCGGCATTGATGCATGGGTAGAAGATCCACCGGTACCGGCCCAGTCGCTGGCATGGCTCGTCCAGCAGATGATGGAGCATTGCGTCGATCATGCGAACGCCCGCCCATTCGCTGAAGTGCTGGTGGGCGGAGATCACGAACGTACCCGCGGCATCCTCGCAACCGTCGAGCACGATGGCATGCAGGGGCGTGCCCTGCGGCGCCAGACCGATCTGCTCGACTCGGGCCCCCTTACTCGCGCGGGCAAACGAGAGCGTTTCGTCGAGGTCCCGAGGGGTTACGGGCATACCTGCCGCCAGGCGACGGTCGGCCGGGCCTGGGGGGATCGTGATTTTCGCTCCCGCGTCCGTCCGCGTCACCTGCTCGATTCGCCGCCATTGCCCGTCGCTGCGATCCATGAAGATCGCCCGGTCCAGCACCTCGGCGAAGGAATCATTGTCGTTGTAGTCGCAGGCCGACCAGGGCTTGACGGCCGGCCAGCAGAGCTCGATGTCCCGAGGGCCGTCCGTGGCGGCCACGCCGACCAGGAAGGCGTACCAGGCGTTGCCCGGGATCTCCACGGGCGCATCGGGACGAAGGCGCGGAAGGGGCCCGCTCATGTCGATCCGGGCGCAGCCGCCGGGGATCTGCGGCGAAAGCCAATCGGCATCCATGGGGCATTCTTGCCGATCGTTTTGATTGCGTGGCGTTTGGCTGTCCGTCATTCCGTCTCCGAGGTGTACCATGAACCGAACGACAACGTCAGGGCATGTTCCTGAGCGTCGCGCGGATCGCGCCGCTGCGGGTCAGCTTCAGGCCCCATTCCACCGACCAGTCACCACGGGCTGAGTAGATTCCCTTCTCGTCGGGCTTTCCGAAGGTGATGTTCAACTTCACCCGGCCGGCGAGACTGCCGCCGTTGCTGTAGTCGCCTTCCACCCATTTGTCGGGGTTGAGAATCACAATCGCCGTGCCCTTGATCCCGTCGCTGGTAACTTCCAGATCCGAGCAATCGATCTCGTGGTAGGATTGATTGTAGCCGAAGGCTCCGCCGACCCCCGCGACCACTGCCTTGTCGTTGTAGTCCAGGCAGATGGTCATATTCTGGGGCTTTTTGACGTCGGGGATTTCCGGGGTGAATCCGTGCAGTTGCAGGAATACCCGCCGTTGCCCCTCGGGAAGGTCCGAGTAGAACGTCACGGGTCGATCCTTGAGCCAGCCCGTGGGCCAGCCACGCTTGGGATAGCCGCCTTCGCTGCTGCCATGCACCTTGCCCGAGCGTTTGACCGTCTTGTCCCACCCCGCGAAACGGCGAGTCCACGTGCCGTTCCATTGGTTGCCTTTGGCTGCTTCCATCGTAATCGTCGCCGGCCAGGAGAACTGGACAAAGCCGATTTCCACGGGGCTGGTAAAGGCTTCGCCGAGGACAATGGGTTCGGAGAACAGAATCGAGGTCCAGGTGTCTTTCCGGTAGGCCGCGGTGGCGGGAATACCCAGTTGTTTCCGGACAGGGGGCTGTAGACGGCCGGCCACAAGCTGTTGTCCCTCCGCGCCTGTAAACATTAAGGCTCTCACGGGCTGGGGAAAGCCGGCCCAGAGTTGGTCGAGGGTCAGCTCGGCCATGGGGGTTTCGACCACGGTGAGATCCAGTGCGGCAATTGCGTAGTGACCGCGCATATAGATTTTACCCGCGGCATAGGGGGTTTCCAGAGGGTGTTCGTACTCAGTAACCTGTTGGAAGTCGAAACCTTGGAAAGGGGCTTCGCCAAGGTAGGAGAAGCGGCCGCGTTCTTCCAGTTGAAACAGGCGCAACCCTGCTTTCCGTCCTGAGTGTGAGGCATTGGCCTGCATATAGAGTTTATCTTCGGCAATGAAGGGCAGGCTTCCGCTCTGCTCGACCCGGTGGCGTTCCTCGCCAGACTTCATGTCTATCGATACCGTGCCCCTGCCTGCTCTGAGGTAAAGAATATCCTGGTGAATGACCCCTTTGCGATGGGCGCCGAAATCGGGCCTGAGTTGTACGCCGTGGGTTTCGGTGTCGCTGAAACGCCAAAGCTCGCTGAGTCCGTCAATGCCCAGACGATAGGCTGTAAACAACGCGCGTCCTCTGATACTCCGCTTCGGATTGAGCAGGAGATATCCCTCCCCCATCAGCAGTTGTCCCGGATTGAGGCCGGTCTTGTGACTCCACTGAATCTTGCCCGTGGCGGGGTCAATCAAGTGAACCCCATTGCCGCCTTTACTGGCATTGTTGCAGACCAGCCAAGTCTTCCCCTTGTGACGCCACGGCCGGGGGGTTGCCTGGTCGTGAAGGCAGTCTGGTCTCTGCCAGACTTTTGATCCATCGCTGAGCTTCACGCCGATCAGTCCGCCCCGCAGGTCAGGCAGGACGGCCACGTCACCGACCAGAATTGCCCCAGAACGCTTCCTGCCAAAAGGGCCTTCGCCGACTTGGGGCATATTGCGATCCGCCAAGGCTTTGCCCTTAAATGCTTCAGCGCGCTGGTTCCATTCCTTCAGCGTGGTGGTCCATCGGGTCTTGCCGGTCTTGAGGTCATAGGCATAGACGTGGCCCAGAATGGTGATCGTTACGTATACGCCGTCCCCCACCGCGCCGGTGATCCCGTCGTGGCCGCGTTTGGATGAGAGGAAGTTCATCGACGCCGACCGCTCCACATTGTGCCACAGGGTTTTACCGCTTTTGGCATCAATGGCGAGGGTATGCCAATCGGCATCGATACGGAAATAGGTGGATTGCAGGGCCTTGTTCCGGTCCACGTTCCGATAGTAGCGCTGCTTGAAGCTGTTCAATCGGGCAGTGACTTTCCCGCTGGGCTGACTCCATGACACCAGCAATACGCCATCGCTGAGCAAGGGGCTGGCACTCTCGCCGTAGGCGGGCTCGTTGCCGGCCTCCAAGAGTTCCAGGGCGGTGCTGCTGTTTCCTTTGATAAAGCCAGTGTGGATGGGGTTTTTCCACGCCAGGCGGACGTGTTCCACCTTCGAAGTCAGCTCGACGCCCTTCTCGCGGGGGTAGGCGAAATCGTGGTCGCCCGCGTGGCTGGTGTGTCCTGGTACCGGCCCGGCCGACAGGAGCCCGGAGATCGACAGGCAGACAAACATCCCCGCCAGCAGCATGGGGGCATCGAGACGCTTTGCAGACTTGACCATGTGAATCCCTTCTTTCTGATCGTTATCGGTTGTCATGAACTGTGCTTCGCTGTTCAGCAGACGTTTCGGCCAGAGCGGCGGGAGCGATGGGAGCCGACTCCCGCGACTTTGTCTTTCTTGTGAATGCGGCAGCGGCTCAGGTGCGTTTGCGTCGTCTCAACGCCATAAGCACGCCGACCCCGATCATCGCAATCGTCGCCGGCTCGGGGACCAGTTGCGCGTCGGCAAAATCGAGGATGCCGTTCCAGTGGTCCAGATCGAAAGTGTGGTTGTTGTCCGAGGCGGCCGGGTCCCAGGCAAGCTGCAGGCTCTCGGCCGATTCGTACCCGAGCAGCTCCCAGACCGGGGCGGCCGAGTCGAGCAGGGCCTGGACACCGGCCTCGTTCGCGCCGTAGGCCTCTCCTTCGGAGAGGTACACCAGCCGAGGGGCCACCAACGCCAACACGGAGTCCTGGTCGAACGGCAGGTAGTCGGTGTCGTCGATGAAAGTCGAACCGTCATGTCGCAGCCCGTTGAATTCGTCCAGGAACCAATGGGTGAAGCTGTGGCTGTAGGCGGTCCCGCCGCCCCAATCCGTCCGCGTCGGGTGAGCCCCGCCCGCACCGCTCTGATGGGGTGCGACCATCTCGATTCGCTCGTCCATCGCCGCTGCGAACAATGCCGCCTTCGCCCGTCGGGAGAACCCCGTCGCCACGGTCCAGTCGGCGTTGATCTCGGCGTCCGTATCCAGGTAGTCCACCATGCGGCTGATCCCGTAGGCCCATGCGCCCATGGCTTTCCAATCCCCGTCATAGCCGGCGTTGGCGTAGGGGGTGATGACGGCGTCCCGGTAGCTGCTGTCATCCGAGGCAAAGTCGCTCGTGTGGACCGTCGCCAGGGCGTAGCCGCGTTCCAGCGTGTTCTCCAGGTGCCAGCGGTTAGCCCGCGAGCCTCCGGGCTCGATCGCGTCGTTTCCGCTCTTGTTCAGGCTGACCACAACCGGGGCGGGCCCGGCTACGTGGTTCGGGATGTACAGGTTCATCCTCGCCGGTTTCGTGCCGGTCGGCCCGTAGTTCAGCTGGATCACGCGCCGGGTGGCCGACCCGTCGCCGAAGTAGTCGGCATCCTCGCTGAGAACCGTACCGGTGAGATTCGTCGGGGCCGGCGGGAGATAGCCGTACATGTAGTTCTGGACCATGTCGGCGATCTCAGGTCGACGCTGGTTGACCCACTGGTCGGTTGTCGTCACGGCAGACCCGTTGACGCTGTTGTTCTCGAAATCAAAGAACCGCAGCGGCGAGGGGAAGCCCGGATAGTCCGGGTGGGACGTACTCTTGACGGCTTCGGTGGGCGACACGTTGAGCACATCCGGCCAATTGTAGGTATCCTGGGCCTGGCCGACGGCGACGGTACACAGAATCGCCACGATGCAGCAGGCCGGCGTGCGGCTGATAGACTTGGATGCGAACATGACTGCTCCTCCGAACACCCTCCACGGGGCAGGGCGATGGTTGATTTACACAGGGTGTCGCAACTCGCGTGCGATCACCAGGCACACAAAAACGAACGCGGCGAGGCCCTTCCCCACGGAAGACCTCGCCGCATCGATATATCTACGTCGCTGTCACGTCAGTCCCTTGGAGCCTACGCCTTGCGTCGACGCAGCAGCGCCGCCAGGCCGCCCAGCCCCAGCATCGCCATCGTCGCCGGCTCGGGGACGGCGACTGTGAGAT
Organism: uncultured Planctomycetaceae bacterium; assembly: GCA_964521005.1. Classification (GTDB taxonomy): domain Bacteria; phylum Planctomycetota; class Phycisphaerae; order SM23-33; family SM23-33; genus CAZFPT01. The sequence continues at coordinate 9,070 of CAZFPT010000107.1, forward strand.
TATCCAGATAGATGTTCGCCTCTGAATCGGTAGCCGTAGCGCCCCCGAAATAGATGCGGAAATCCATGGTGTCGGTTACCACGAGCCCTCCGAGGTCAACAACGTACCGGTTCCAGGAGAAATTGGTTCTCCCGGGCTTGATGACGTTCAACCCTCCGTCGTCAGCGAAACCGATACCACCCTCGCCGGCATTCTCGTTGAAGCCCTGGCCTTCGCCGAAGATCGTCTCGGTAGAAAAACCATCGGTGCTGTAAGCAAAGCGAACATGGTCCGGGCCGCCCCCGCGCCAGCCGATATCGGTCGCGAGGTGATCGAGAACGATCGATTCACCCGCATCAACGCTAATGCTGAATTCGTAGGCCGTGGAATCGATGTTATCAAAAACACGACCATAGATCCGACCATCATCGCCGGACCAGTCGTCATCCTCAATGGGTTCGCCACCCGTGTAGCTGCTCCCATCGGCATTGATGCCGTCGCCGCTACTGCGGCCGCCTTGGTCCTCAGAGAACGTGAAGCCCACCGCGGTAGCAGTTACCCCAGAGGCCGTGTGGGTGGCATCCAGATTGTTCGAAAAGTCCCACTGGGCTACGGTGTCGCTCCCCGGCGTCAGATCGACGACATCCGCCCCGGCCGACCCCGCCAGGCCGATTCCGATGATGGCAGCAACCACTGCTGCGTGTCTCAAGTTCCTCATTGTTCTCTCCTCTTCTGAAATTCCATACGTCCTGCGAAATGATGGATGGGCTGTTACCGAAGCCCACCGACGCGAATGATTGTAGGACGGAATCAATTCTCTTGATTGGCATGGCGTGCCAAAATATGATCAGGGTATGCCACATGCGCGGAAAAAACGTAAAAATGCCGCTTCCGGGTTGTCGAAAAGCCCGATTCCACGAATTCTGATCGCCTTCGACCCGGGTCGATGGAAGTTCCGAGGCGTGTTGCGCGGGGTCAACCGCTTGGCCGCCTCACGGGGGGGGTGGCACTTGATGATCCTTCGCTACCACAATTGGCCGCTGCCGGTCAGTCGGCTGGGGCGGGACGCCGATGGGGTGCTGACAGACGCCTCGCAGGACTCCCAGGCCATGCTGAAGAAGGTCACCTGCCCCAGCGTCCACCTCACGCGAAACCGAGGGACCCGGGACAAGCCCACCGTAACCCACGATTTCCAGGCCGTCGGACGGCAGGCATACCAGCATCTGCGAGACCGGGGTCTGCGACAGATGGCAGCCTTCACCACCGGCGAGAGCTATCGCCTCGACGCAGCCGAGACGGTCGAAGGATTCCTGCAGCAGGCCCGCCAGAGCGGGATCGAGCCGCCCGTGTTCCTCGTCGGTCCTCGAACCCGCCGGCGCAAGCGATGGGTGCTGGACGACCAGATCGCCGACCTGGCCGATTGGCTGGGCGATCAGCCGCTCCCGCTGGGGCTGATGTGCATCGACGACGAGCACGCCTGGCGGGCCATCGAGGCGGCAAGGGTGGCCGCTCTGCGCGTGCCCGAGGACGTCGCCGTCATTGGCGCGGGCGACGACGAATGCCTCTGCGAGTCGTGCAACCCGACCATCTCCAGCATCGCCCTGGACTACGAACAACTCGGCCACGACGCCGCCACGCTGCTTGCCGCCCTGATGGACGACCAGCCCCTGCCTCCCCCAGACCCGTTGCGCCCGCTTGGCGCGATCGAACGGGCCTCGACCAATGTGTTGGCCATCGACGATCCGCTGGTCGCCGCCGCCGTCACGCAGATCCGCGAGCAGATCGAGGACCGTCCGGACATCGACCGCCTTGCCGAGGTGATGAACATCTCGCGGCGGACCCTGTACCGACGATTTCTCAGCGCGCTGGACCGGACGCCCGGCGAGGAGATCCGGCGGGCAAGGCTTGATGCAGCACGCCGACTGGTTATCAGTACCGACCTGAAACTCGCCGCCATCGCCGAGCGCGTCGGATTCCCCTGCCTCTCCCAGATGAGCCGCGACATCCAGAAAGAGTTCGGCCTCAGGCCGACCGAACTGCGCCGGCGAGCGAGGGACTCTCGTTCCTGAGCCGATGCAATACGCATCCAGGATGACTCAGGCTATGTTCGGCGCGGGTTCGGGTTGCGATGAGGTGTGAGACGACGATCCTCTTCCGGGACGTAAAGGACCTTGCAGGGGAACCGTCGCGTCAAGGCCTGCCGCACGGTTTTGAAGACTGCGGGATATCGCCTCGGCTCGCGACGAACGGACTCCAGCATAGCCTCAACAGCAAGGAGAAAGGCGGAACCCAGCCCCGGCATCTGGTCTTCATACCAGT
>CAZFPT010000108.1:0-9428 GCA_964521005.1 uncultured Planctomycetaceae bacterium
CCCAGCGAGTAGGCGATGGTCAGGCCGTAGTTGGCCATCGGGACGTTCGCCTTGCGGCAACGCAGCTGTCGCGAGAGCGTCTGACGGCGGTTCCACATGCACGCCCCGCAATGGATCACGAGCTTGTAGGGCGTAAGGTCCTCCGGGAAGTCGTGTCCCTGGACGTGGTCGAACTCCAGCTTCCCGCCGACGTACTGCGTCAGCCAGCGCGGGATCTTCACGCGCCCGATGTCCTCGCCGATGGGATGATGGCTGCAGGCCTCGGCTACCAATACGCGGTCGCCGGGGACGAGGTCTTCGATCGCCAGCGTGCCGCGGACGAACTCGGACAGGTCGCCCTTGAAGCGGGCGAACAGGATGCTGAACGACGTCAGCGGGATCTCGCCCGGCGTGTCGCCGGCGACTTTCAGAAAGCCCTGCGAGTCGGTGATGACCAGGGCGGGCGGGCGATTCACCCGCTCCAGCGCGTCGCGCAGCTCGCGTTCCTTGACCACCATGCAGTATGCGTCGCCATCAAGCAGATCGCGGATGGTCTGCACCTGCGGAAGGATGAGTCGCCCCTTGGGGGCTTCCAGGTCGATGGGTACCACCAGCACCGCCAGCTCGCCGGCGCCCACGAGGTCGGCCACGATCGTCGGGGCGTTGATGAACTCGTCGGGGGCTGCCTTGATGAGGGCCTCGCGCAGATCGAGGATACCCTCGCCCCGGGAGGCGACCGTTCGGACGATCGGCACGCCGCGCTGGTCGAGCGTCTCGACGACGCCGGCGGGCAGCTCAGCGAGGTCGGACTTGTTGGCCACGACCATGACCGGAACATCCAGGTCGGTGAGTTCATCGAGGATGCCCTGCTCGAACTCACCCCACGCGCCCCCGCCGGCCACGATGACGCCCACGTCCGTGCGGTCGAACGCCTGGCGGGTCTTGGCGACGCGCATCTCGCCCAGGGCGCCCACGTCGTCGATGCCGGCCGTGTCGATAAACAGCACCGGCCCGACCGGAAGCAGCTCCATGGGCTTCTCCACCGGGTCGGTGGTGGTCCCGGCGGTGTCCGAGACGATCGAAACGTTCTGCCGCGTCATGGCGTTCAGCAGCGAGCTCTTGCCGACATTCCGTCGGCCGAACAGCCCGATGTGAAGCCGAAAGCCTTTGGGCGTCTTCTGCATCTGCTTTCTCCAACATCCTGCTGAACCACTGAGAACCGTCCAGCCACAGAGAGTACAAAGGGCGAAACCGCGAATTCCAGGTCCCATGGCCTGAATCTCTGCGTTCACTCTGGCCGCTGTGGCTGATCCGCCTTCTTCCGCGAGCCCAGGGCCGTCACGCGTTCTGCCGAGATCAGCTCGTTGAACTCTTCCTCGCTGAGCAGGCCCTTTTCAATGACGATCTGGCGGATGGTCTTGCCGCCGGCCTGTCGCTCCTTGCCGACCTGCTGGGTGGTCTCGTAGCCGAGCTCTTCGACCAGCGCGGTCAGGACAGCCGTCGAGCCGTCCACGTGGGCCCGGCAGGCGTCTTCGTTCACCTCGATACCCTCGATGCACCGCGTGCGGAACATCTCGCAGGCGCGGGTGAGCAGTTCGAGGCTTTCCAGCAGCGTCTCGGCGATCAGCGGGCCGAACGCGTTGAGCTCGAGGCTGCCGGCAGAGCAGGCCCGGGCGATCACCGCGTGGTTTCCCAGCACGACCATCGCCGCCTGGTCGACCGCCTCGGGAATGACGGGGTTGACCTTTCCGGGCATGATGCTGCTGCCGGCCTGGACGGCAGGAAGCGTCAGCTCGCCGAACCCCGCGTCGGGCCCGGAACCCATCAGCCGAAGGTCGTCGGCGGTCTTGATGAGATTGGTCGCACACGCCGAGAGAATCCCGCTGACCTCGGCGTAGACGTCGGTGTTCTGGGTGGCTTCGACGAGGTTCTCCGCCCGTGCGATCCCAAACCCGGTGATCTCCCTAAGATGCTCGGACGCCCGGAAAATGTACCGCCGCGGCGCGCCCAGCCCGGTCCCGATGGCCGTTCCGCCGAGATTGACCACGCGCAGACGTTCCTCGCACTTGTACACCCGCCAGCGGTCGCGTCCGAAGGCCTCGGCGTAGGCGGCCATCTCGCGTCCGACGGTGGTAAGCACGGCGTCCTGGTACTGCGTCCGGGCGACCTTCACCACGTGGGCAGCCTGCTTTTCCTTCGTCTGAAACGCTTCCAGCAGCGCCACCAGCGCCCGCTCGAGCGAGCGAAGCTCGCCGATCGCCGCCACCTTCAGCGCGGTGGGGAACGTGTCGTTGGTCGACTGGTGGCGGTTCACGTCGTCCAGGGGATGGACAGCCTCGTAGTCGCCGACCGGTCGGCCGAGGATCTGCAGCGCGCGGTTGGCGAGGACCTCGTTGACGTTCATGTTCGTGGACGTACCCGCCCCGCCCTGCAGGGCGTCGACCACGATATGCCTATCCAGACGACCCAGCGCCATTTCCTCGCAGGCGGCGGCGATGGCTGAGAATGTTTCGTCGTCCCACGCGCCCAGTTCATGATTGGCCCGCGCGCAGGCGAGTTTCACCTGGCCGTAGGCGTGGATCAACGCCGGCCGCACAGGCCGACGGGCCAGGGGAAAGTTCTCCAGCGCGCGAGCGGAATGAATGCCGTACAGCACCCCGGCGGGGATCTCCTTCTCGCCCAGCAGATCGTGTTCGGTTCGGAAGTCAGTCATGTTTTGTTTTCGTCTTGGGCGTTGCGCCCGCAACAAGTTGCGAGCCCTACGGCAATTCCGTTTCGTCTTTGGCGAACACGCCGACAGACACGGGCAGGATGCCCGTGCGACGCTGAATGCAGACACCGGCAGGCCGGGCGACGCGTCTAGAAGAACATGTCCCTCTCGTCGGTGTCACGGATCTTTGCCAGCCGATCGGTGAGGGTCTGCTTGCGCTCGTCGTCCTCGAGCCTGGCCAGTTCGGCGTCGATGAGCTTCTCACCGGCAGCCCGCGTCTCGGGCGTGGCGTAGTCGATGAGGTACTCCTGCAGCGTCAGCATGGCGTTGGGCGTGCAGAGATTCTTGATGAACCCGGGGATCGCGAACTCCATGAAGTGCTCGCCCGTCCGCCCGACGCGATAGCAGGCTGTGCACCAGCTGGGGATGTACCCGTCGGTGACCAGTTCGTGGACGACCTCATCGAGGCTGCGAATGTCGCCCAGCGAGAACTGCTCCTTGCAGAGCTGCTGGGCGTCGCCGCATTCGGTATACCCGCCCATCTCGATTCGGCTGCCGGCGTCGATCTGCGAGACGCCGAAGCTCATCACCTCGCGGCGCAGCTGAGGCTTTTCGCGGGCGGTGAGAATGAGGCCCGTATACGGAACCGCCAGGCGGAGGATCGCGATCAGTCGCTTGAAATCCCAGTCGGACACGAGCGGCTTGCCCTCCAGCTCCAGCCCGCTGGCCGACTGCAGCCGGGGGAAGCTCAGCGTGTGCGGGCCGACGCCGTACTTCTGCTGCAGGTGCAGCGAATGCGTCACCAGCCCGAGCACCTCGAACCGCCAGTCGGTCAGTCCGAACAGCGCCCCGAGCCCCACGTCGTCGCAGCCGCTCTCGAAGGCCCGGCTCAGCGCGTCCAGCCGCCAGAGGTAATCGGACTTCTGCGTGCCCTTCGGATGGCAGCGGGCGTACGTGGCGTGATGGTAGGTCTCCTGGAAAATCTGGTACGTCCCGATTCCCGACTCCTTGACGATGCGGAACCCCTCGTGATCCAGCGGGGCGGCGTTGATGTTCACTCGGCGGATTTCCCCGTGGCCGTGCCTGGTGTCATAGACCGTCGCCACCGTCTCGGCAATGAAGTTCGCGTCGTACCACGGATGCTCACCGAACACCAGAATCAGCCGCTTGTGGCCCTTGTCGACCAGCGCCTTGACCTGCCCGCGAACCTCCTCCTCCGAAAGCGTGCGGCGGTGTGCGTCCGGGTTGCGCCGCGAGAAGCCGCAATACTTGCACTCGTTGATGCAGTAGCTGCCAATGTACAGCGGCGCGAACAGCACGATGCGGTTGCCGTAGACGTTCTCCTTCAACTGCCGGGCGGCCGAGAAAATCTCTTCCACCAGTTCCGGGTCGTCGGCCAGCAGCAACTCAGCCGTCTCCTCCGTGGAGAGGGGCTGCTTGTCCATCCCCTTGGCAACCAGCTCGCGCACGCGAGACTTCTCGGGCGTTTGACCGTCGAGCAGGCCTTCGAGATACGCGTCGTCGATGAAGTCCGTGGCGTTCTTGCTCAGCGTGTTCGTGTCCATCAACATGAGTCTCTGCCTTCCTGGTGAGTGAGAACCCGCGAGGTCGACCTACTCAGCCGGCAGGTCCGCGGGGGTCTGTTCGTTCCGCCCGGCGTGGTAGTTCGGCGAGTCGCCGCGCCCCTGGCCCACCGTCCGCCCGATGGACTTGATCCGCGCCCGCATGCAGGAGTGACACTTGCTGGCGTCGTCGTTGATGCACGCCTTGGCCGGGTAGATCTCGTACATCGCGCGGTACTTCCGGGGCGTGACGTTGGGCATGCAGACATTCGCCCCGCGCTCCAGGCCCAGCTCCCGCCCCTGTGCGAGGTTCAGCGTCGCCAGGGCCGTGGTGGACGGAATGTTGGCCTGGGGGCACGCCAGACGTGTCAGGGCAACCACCTTGTACGTCATCGCCTCGGTGTTGGGCACCTGGTCGTTCGAGTCCGGCGGCGGCTCTTTGCCCAGCGGCGTGGCCGGGTGGGCGATGTACGGCCCCACGCCAATCATGTCCAGACCCAACTCGGCGAACCGCTCGATGCTCCGCGCCAGGTCGGCGTACGATTGGCCGGGAATGCCGATCATTACGCCCGAGCCCACCTCGTAGCCGAGCTTCTTGAGCGATCGCAGCACGGCGAAACGGTCACAGCTTTCGCTGCCCGGGGCGGGCGGATGGATTTTCTCGAACAGCGCGCGATTGCTCGTCTCGAACCGCAGCAGATAGCGGTCGGCCCCGGCGTCGCGCCAGGCGGTGAGGTCCTCTTCGCTCCGCTCGCCGAGACTCAGCGTGACCGCCAGCGGCGTCTCAGCCTTGATCCAGCGGACGATGTCCGCCATCCACTCGCGGGTAATCTTCGCGTCCTCGCCGGCCTGGATGACGACCGTGCCATAGCCGTACTCGACGGTCTTGCGGGCGCACTGTTTCACCTCGTCGGCCGACATGCGGTATCGCTCGAGGGCGGTGTTGTCCGCACGCAGCCCGCAGTAGCCGCACCGGCGGATGCAGATGTTGGAAATCTCGATGAGCCCGCGCAGGTGGACCTCGTCGCCGACGTTCTCGCGGCGCACGCGATCGGCGCGGGCCCAGAGCTCTTCAAGCTTCTCGGGGTCGTCCTCGCGAAGCCAACCGATGATCTCGTCAAACGTCACAGCCATGGCTGAATGGGTTCCTTCCGAGTCTTCGCGCTTTGTGTTGGCCGCTGCCGCCTCCGCGCGCCCCGAACCGCGCGCAGAGGCAATGGCCCCGCAGCGTACGAATCATTGTACCGCGCGCAGCGGAGGATTTCGCGGGTGGACCGCGAGATTGTGAAATGTTTCACGAAGCCCCCTGCCAAGGCGCGACGGGGAGGGCACACGCCCTCCCCACCGCCTCGATGTTTCCTACTTCTTCCGCATGTCCCAGCAATATACCCCGTCGGCCTGTCGCAGATACACCCGGCCGTCCAGCAGCGGATACATCAGCGCGTGATGGTACGTCGTCGTTCCGGCGCCGTAGGTCGGCCTCCAGGATTTGCCCTCGGGCGTGATCGTGGTGATCTTCCCATCCGGGCCGATCCGGTACAGGGCGATCTCGATCTGGCCGTGCGTGCCATCGCGGCGGACCAGCACCGTATCCTCCATCGCCTGCATGTAGCCGCCGTTGCCGGGCTTGACGCCCTCGGCCTGGTCCAGCTTCCTGCCCGTCGCCAGGTCGGTGCATTTCAGATCGCCGGTGAACACGTACTTCTTGCCGACCACCACCGGAACGTGCTCGGCGTTGGAACCCTCTACCGAAACCTTCCACAGCTGCTTGGGCTTGGTCGCCCCGTCGAGCTGCCAGGCTGCGCAGTACGGAGTCCCGTTCTTCTTGTCGCCTTCCTGGAGATACGCCAGCAGCTTGTCGCCGTAGACGCTGATGCCCCCCGATCCCAACCCTCTGCCGTGAGAAAGCGCCTTTGCGTCGAGAGTCCAGGCCGTCTTGCCGGTATCGCCATCGAGGCAGACGATCTTGTCGCCTGCGCCGCCGATGAAGAAGTCCTTCTCGCCGGCAGAGTACAGGGCGAGAGTGACGTGCTCCTGGCGGACCTGCGAGTGCCACACCACCTTGCCCGTCTCGACGTTCAACCCGGCCCATCGACCCTGCATGGGGACCACGACGACCTTTCGCCCGACCAGCGCAGTGGAACTGTAGAGGTTCTTTCGCCCGTTCTTGAGCGGAGTCTCCCACAGGGGCTTGCCCGTCTTGGCGTCGAAGGCGTAGAGGAAGCCCGACATGCCGATGGCGAACAGTCGTCCGCCGCCCAGGCCGGGCGTCATATTGAAGGGACCTTCCTTGTGGTGCTGGTGGTTGTTGCCGCGGGCGGCCATCGTGGCCTTCCAGAGAGTCTGGCCGGTCTCGGCGTCCATGCACAGGACGACGTCGTCGGCCTTGGGATAGATCTTCTCCAGCGCGTATCCGGGCAGCTTGTCGACCGGAATGCCGGCGCCGGCGTCCTCGGCCATCTGCTTGAGCGTCTTTTCCGCGGGAGGCTCCACCGGCGAAGGAACGTAGTAGCTGAGATAGACCTTGCCATCACCACCCACCGGCGAGGTCGACCCCGAACAGGTGCGGCGGTAGGCGGCGTCCTTCCACTTGTACATGTAGCGGGAAATCGAGCCGATCCCCTGCCCGATGTCCGTCTCCTCGGGAACCCACATGAGCCGGAAACCCTTCTCGGACTCGATCAGCTCCACGCCGGTCGGCTCGGCCGCTGCCCCGCCGGCGACGGGCCCGAGGAACGAAGGCCAACCGACGTTGTCGGGAACCTTGTTCGTCTTGGCGAGATTCTCGCCCGGCGTGACGGTTCCGGTGACTTTGCCATCATGGCCGTCAATGGTGGCGGTCCCGGCGATCTTCCCGTCCGTGATGGTTGCGTCGACGGTGACGGTCACCACCGGCCCCAGGCGTTTGCCGGCCTTTCGGCTGTGCTTGAACGAGCCGGTGAGCTTGCCGTCCGTCGCCGCGAGAACCCCACCGGGCTCGCGCAGGCCGATGCCGTGATCCATCACCATCGTGCCGTTCCGCATGCCCCCGATGTAGGTCCATTTGGCGTAGTTCTCGTTCGTCCTGGCGGCGCCGGGCACGTCGAACTGCAGCGTGACCAGCGAATACTCGCCCGTGGGACGCTCGACGGTGCACCCCGCAATGGGGCCCTCGGCCAACGCAGCGCCGGTGAACAGACCTGAAACAGCAACGACAAGAAGCAGTGGAGTGCAGCGGGTCATAGTTGAATTCCTTTCAATTCAGTCACAACAATCACTCGGCCTTGCCCGGGCCGACATCTACCATAACACCCGTTGAGGCAGAATGGACCCCTGCTTTCACAAAATGACTGCCCCGCCTGCCAGGCATCGTTTTTAGCAGAATCCGCGATCGCCGGCCAAAATGTTTTGTCATTTCATGGGATTCGTCGCCGTCTTTGGCGATTTTGCTTTCAATCTTCATGAATCTGTCGCACTCTTGAGGGTTGCGTCGGCCGCTGATCGGTCGGCTTGAGCATGAGCACCTGACAGGACAGGAGAGAACGATGGCGAAGGTACGAATGGGATTCATCGGTGTCGGCAATCGCGGCACGTTGCTGATGAATAATTTCCGGAAGAATGACGACTGCGAAGTGGTGGCACTGTGCGACGTATACAAGCCTTACCTGACGCGCAACCCCGAGGACATCGACCAGGAGTACAAGGACATCGGCAAGGTCCCCCAGATGGGTGAGGATCTCGGCGAGGTCGCGACGTACACCGATTACAGGGATCTGCTTGCCGACGACAACGTCGAGGCGGTGGTCATCGCCACGCCGGACCACTGGCACGCGATTCAGACCATCGACGCGTTCCGCGCCGGCAAGGACGTGTTCGTCGAGAAGCCCCTGACGATGACCATCAAGGAAGGTCGACGCATGGTGGAGGTCCTCAGCGAGACCGACCGCATCGCGGGGGTCTGCCTGAACCGTCGCGGCTCGACGATCTACAAGAAGATGGTCGAAGACGTCCGGGGCGGAAAGCTCGGCGACGTCAAGGCCGCCTACGCCGCGCACAACAGCGTGATGTTCCCCAACGGAATCGGCAACCAGCAGCCCGCCGACCCGCCGGCGAACCTCGACTGGGACAAGTGGGTCGGCCCGCGATCCGAACGGCCTTACCAGTACAACCTCGCCCCCTACTTCTTCCGCTGGTGGAGCGACTTCTCCTCGCAGATGGGCAACTGGGGCGTCCACTACATGGACGTGATCCGCTGGATGACCGACCAGACCGCACCCGTTGCCGTGACGGCCGTCGGTTCGAAAACGACGGTCGATGACGATCGCACCATCCCGGACACGATGGCAGTGCTCTTCGAGATGCCCAATGGCATGATCATCCATTTCGACGTGAACGAAGCCTCCGGCGCCAATCGCGTGGAGGGCGGCGAGGTCATGCTCTGCGGGTCCAAGGGGACCCTGCGGGTGGACCAGAACAAGTACTCCATCACCCCCACCAAGCCGGGCCAGTTCCAGAAGTGGGACCCGATGATCAAAGAGGAATCCGGCGAAATGGGCGGCGAGGAGGCCTACGGCGACCTGGCGATCAAGGAAGACTCGACGCAGAACCTCATCGACGATTTCCTCCAGTGCGTCCAGACGCGCGAAACGCCGCTGTGCCCCCTCGAGGAGGCCCACCGGTCCACGACGTTCGCCCACCTGGCGAACATCTCGCTGAAACTGGGCAAGCGCCTCGAATGGGACGCCGACGCCGAGAAGGTCACCAACGTCCCCGAAGCCAACGACATGCTCCACTACGACTACCGCAATGGGTATTCGCTGGACTGATGCACGGGCAGCACGGGCTTTTGGCCCGTGTCCGCATGAGGACGCACATGCAACCGCGCCGCCCGGCGGGCCCATCGGCCTGTCGGGCGGCCGTTTTTTTTTCTGCGCGGCTTCAGGCAGTAGGGCTGGCGAACCGTCGGCTGCAAGCGAGACAAACGCTTGTGAGACATACCGCTGTATGTGCCGAAAGACGCCGGGAAGCAGAACCGACAGACGGTTTGCCGGCGGAATCTCTCGGCAGTCTATGCGTCCCCATTCCGCCGGCAATCCGCCTCGAAAGGCGTCGCTGGTGGGTAGGGTTCTCGGGACGAAACACTTTCCGGTCGACCATGCCCTTGGTGAACGCGCGGCGGATCGCCAGCCCTACAGACT
>CAZFPT010000108.1:9528-11364 GCA_964521005.1 uncultured Planctomycetaceae bacterium
CAGACGCTTTCGCAGCTTGGGAATCGTCAACGTGTTGACCACGTCGCCCGCTTCCAGCCAGCCGCGACGGGCCACGTCGGTGGCGTACCGAAGGAAGTCCAGTGCGTCGGTCTTGTGGGCGTCGGTCCCGAAGCTGAACGAACAACCCATCTGGCGGGCCTGCTGCACGTAGGTGTCGGGCAGGTCCAGCCGATCGGGCTGGGCGTTGATCTCCAGCAGCACGTCGTGCTCGGCGCACGCCTCGGCAACCTTCTCGAAATTGATCCCCATCGCCTCGCGCTTGCCGATCAGCCGTCCCAGCGGATGGGCGATCGCGTGAATCACGCCCGACCGGATGGCTGAGAGATACCGCTCGGTCATCTTCTCCTCGGAGAGATTGCGGCCGTAGTGGATCGAGGCGATCACCCAATCCAGATCGGCCAGCACGTCCTCGTCCAGATCCAGCTTGCCGCTCTTGAGGATGTCCACCTCCACGCCCGCCAGCAGCCAGAAGCGGTCCAGCTTGTCGTCCACCTCGCGAATCTTCTCGGCGTGCCTGCGACATTTCTCGTCGTCCAGGCCCTGGGCCATCGTCACGCGCTGGGAGTGGTCGGTAATCGCCAGGTAGCTGAGCCCGAAGTCCATCGCCGCCCGGGCCATCTCCTCGATGCTGTTGGTTCCGTCCGAGGCGGTTGTGTGACACTGCAGGTCGCCGCGAACATCGTCGTGCCCGATCAGGTCGGGCAGCTTGTCCTTGGCGGCGGCGTCCACCTCGCCGCGGTCCTCACGCATCTCGGGAGGCACCCACGCCAGGTTCAGCCGATGGTACAGCGCGTCCTCCTCCTTGCCGGCCAGCAGGTCGTCGTCCTTGAACAGGCCGTACTCGTTGAGCTTCCAGCCGCGATCGACGGCAATCCTGCGCAGGTGAATGTTGTGCGCCTTCGACCCGGTGAAGTACATCAGGGCAGCCCCGAAGTTCCGCGGCTCGAAGAAACGGAAATCCACCTGCAACCCGCCGGTGAGGTGTACCGTGATCTTCTCCCTGCCGTGGCTGTCCACCTCCGAGATGCCCTCGAACCCGACGATCGCCTCGCCGGCGGCTTTGCGGTCCGACGCCTGGATGAGAATGTCCAGGTCCCCCACCGTCTCCTTGCGACGCCGGAAGCTGCCCGCCACCTCGTAGCGAGCCACCTCGTCGACCCCGTCCAGCCATTCGCTCAGCGATCTCACGTGGTCGCCGGCCTCCTTGAGCGACACCCGGCCGGCGGCGGTTTCCAGCGTCCGGATCCCGTCGAGGATCTTCTTCTCGGTCTTCTCGCCAAACCCCTCCAGCCTGCGAACCCTGCCGTCCTGACAGGCCTGGCGCAGGTCGTCGAGATCATCCACGTCGAGCTGCCTGTGAATGCTCATCGCCTTGCGCGGGCCCACGCCGGGAACCTTCATCACCTCCGTCAGGGCCCGGGGCAACTCCTCGCGCAGATCTACCAGCCGTCGGCAGGTGCCCTTCTCGATAATCTCGTGGATCTTGTCGACCGTCTTCTCGCCGATGTTGGGCAGATCGGCGAGATCCTCGCCTTCCTCGGCAAGGTCCACCAGCCGCTGGGACATGTCCCGGATGGTCCGGGCGGCGTTCCGGTAGGACCGCACGCGAAACTCGTTGGCGTCCTTGAGCTCCAGCAGGTCGGAGATTTCCTCGAAAATGTCGGCGATCTGTGCGTTTTCCATGGCGGCTCCGGCAGGGCAGCGACCTTCAGACTTCGCCGGAAGTATAGCGCCCGGCGACCCGCCGCCCGCATTCGTGTCGAGGTGAGACGATCACTCCTTGGAGCTTGTGATATGGAATTTGGATTCTCGCTG
>CAZFPT010000109.1:0-11267 GCA_964521005.1 uncultured Planctomycetaceae bacterium
CCCCGCAATACCGTTTCGCCTTCGGCGAAATCTGCCTGCCGGCAGACACGGCCTGAAAGGCCGTGCGACGCGCATCGCCCCGCGATCGCGCCCGCAACAAGTTGCGAGCCCTACGGTCGATCAGCCCTTTCAAGGGTGCCCCGGTTTGTGCAGCGAGCCCAAGCGAGCTGAGCAGCCGGGTTGCTCCGTTCCTCCCTCGCTGCGCTCGCTCCGACCGGCACAAGCCCGGGCACCCGGAGTATCGTTGAAGCCCCATGAGCGGGTGATCGGATGGCCTCCCAAAGCACCGGCGTGCGGAGACGCCGGTGGCACCCGTTTCACGTCGCATGGGCTTCCAGCCCATGTTCTGTTCTGTTTTCCAAACCTGCCCCGCAATACCGTTTCGCCTTCGGCGAAATCTGCCTGCCGGCAGACACGGCCTGAAAGGCCGTGCGACGCGCAGATTGTGGGTGGTTCGGCGTCAGGCTTTGACGATCTTCCGTCGGCCTTTCTTGACGTCGCTGGTGGCGTTGCGCGTGTCGACCACGAGATTGGCGTGCTCGACGATGAAGGGATAGTCGTAGGCCTTGTGGTCGGTCGAGACCAGCACGAGGTCGTAGCTGGCGAGTGACTTGGCGGTGAGCGTCTTGCTCTTCATGCCCGCCAGGTGCGGGAACTCGCGGGTGGGGGGCATCTCGGGGATGTGCGGGTCGTTGTACTGCACCTTCGAGCCGCGTTCCTTGAGCAGTTCAATGAGTTCCAGGGATGGGCTTTCGCGCATGTCGTCCACGTCGGGTTTGTACGCCAACCCGAGCACGAGAATTTTCGAGCCCTTCAGGGCTTTGCCCGTTTCGTTGAGGGCTTCCATGACCTTGTGGATGACCCACTCGGGCATGGAGACGTTCACCTCGCCGGCGAGTTCGATGAACCGCGTGGGTACGCCGTATTCCCGGGCCTTCCACGAGAGGTAGAACGGGTCGATCGGGATGCAGTGTCCGCCCAGGCCCGGACCCGGGTAGAAGGGCTTGAATCCGAACGGCTTGGTCGAGGCGGCGTTGATGACCTCCCAGACGTCCACGTGCATCTTGTCGAAGAGCTTCTTGAGCTCGTTGACCAGCGCGATGTTCACGCAGCGGTAGGTGTTCTCGAGAATCTTGGACGCCTCGGCCGCCTCGCAGGAATTGACCGGCACGGTCGTGTCGATGGCGATCCGGTAGCACGCCTCGGCCACCTTCAGCGAGTTGCGGTCGTAGCCGCCGACCACCTTGGGAATGGTCTTGGTGGTGTAGTCGGTTCGGCCGGGGTCTTCACGCTCCGGGGAGTAGGCCAGGAAGAAATCTTCGCCCACGCTCAGCCCCGAGGCTTCGAGGATGGGCAGCATCACTTCGCGCGTGGTGCCCGGGTAGGTGGTGGACTCCAGCACGATCAGCTGTCCCTTGCGAAGCTCTTTGGCGATGGATTCGCACGTCGCTTCGACGTAGGAAAGATCCGGCTCGCGCATCTGCGTCAGCGGTGTGGGCACGGCGATGAGAATGCAGTCCGGCTCGGACAGTCGGGCGAAATCGGTCGTCGCTTCGAACGCGCCGCTGTCGACCATTTCCTTGATGACTTCGGAGGGGATGTGCTCGATATAGCTTTTTCCCGCGTGGAGGGCTTTGACTTTTCTCGGGTCCACGTCGAAGCCCAGCACCTTTGCTCCGCCCCGCGTGAATTCCCGCACCAGCGGCAGCCCGACGTATCCCAGCCCGACCACACCGATGAGGGCCTGGTTGTTCTTGATCTTCTCCAGCAGTGCTTTGACCATTCCGCGTTCTCCTCTCGCCGTTCGTGTGGACTGACGCGTTCCACCTTCGAAACGGTGCTGTTGGTCTCAGGGGATCCCTGGTTCTCGCTCCGCGTGAGGCGATGCTCACGCGGGCCATGATGGTATCGCTGGTATCGGAATTGTGCCATTGTTTCATGAAGGTTCTGGCAAGTTCATTGTTTGCAGCGGGCGGATTTGTCCGGAGAGGCGGATGGTCAAACGCCGATTGCACAGGTAGGATACCCGTCGGTCGGCGTGTTGGTCCGGTCGGCCGGGAAACCAATCCATCAGACAAAGAGGAATATGACCATGATCGGGATCGCCGTTATCGGGGCCGGGAACTGGGGCAAGAACCTCGTGCGGAACTTCAACGCGCTGGACGGGGTGCAGCTGCGAACCATCTGCGACCTCGATGAAGGTCGACGCAAGACGATGGCCGACCAGTACCCCCACGCGCAGGTGACCGACGATCTCCAGAGCGTGCTGGACGACGGTGCCGTCGACGCAGCCGTCATCGCCGTCGACGCGCCGCTGCACTACAAACTCGCCAGAGAGAGCCTCGCCGCCGGCAAGCATACCTATGTCGAGAAGCCCCTTACACTCGACCCGGCCGAGGCGAAAGAACTCGTCGAGCTCGCCGACCGCAAGGGCGTCAAGCTCATGGTCGGGCACCTGCTGGAGTATCACCCCGCGGTCAACTACATCAAGGACATCCTCGCCTCCGGCGACGCCGGCGACCCGCTGTACCTGTACTTCCAGCGGGTGAACCTGGGCATCGTCCGCAAGAAGGAGAACGCCTGGTGGTCGCTGGCGCCGCACGACATCTCGGTGGCGTGCTACCTTTTCGACGCCACGCCCGTGACCGTTTCCGCCTCCGGGCAGGCGTACCTCCAGCAGGGCGTGGAAGACGTGGTCTTCGCGAACCTCAAATTCGCCGACGGACGGATGGCCAATATTCACGTCTCGTGGCTGGATCCGCACAAGATCCGCAAGGTCACGCTGGTGGGCAGCGAGAAGATGGTCGTCTTCGATGACATGGAGGCCGCTGAGAAGGTCCGCGTGTACGACAAGGGCGCCGTGGTCGGCAAGAGCGTGGATTACAGCGAGTCGGTCTCGGTCCGCAGCGGGGACATCACCATTCCGAAGATCCCCGGCGGCGAGCCGCTCCGCACCGAATGCCAGCACTTCATCAACAGCATCGTCAACGACGTCGACCCGCGCAGCGACGGGGCCGACGGGGTCCGCGTGGTGCAGGTGCTCCAGGCCGGCCAACAGTCGCTCCAGTCCGGCGGCGAGCCCGTCTCGCTCGACTAGATCCGCAACGGAGAGAATTCCATGAGTCCATCCCAGAGCAAGCCCGATTACTTCGTGCACGAAAGCGCCTACGTCGACGACGGAGCCGTCATCGGCGAAGGGACGAAGATCTGGCATTTCGCCCACGTCATGCCCGGGGCGACGATCGGGGCCAACTGCATCTTCGGCCAAAACACCAACGTCGACGGCGGCGTGACCATCGGCAACAACGTCAAGGTGCAGAACAACGTTTCGATCTATACCGGAACGACCATCGAGGATGACGTGTTCCTCGGGCCTTCCTGCGTGCTGACCAACGTCACGAATCCGCGATCGCAGGTGAAACGTCACAGCCTCTACGAGGCCACCACCATCCGCCGCGGTGCCAGCGTCGGGGCCAACGCGACGATCGTCTGCGGGGTCACGCTGGGGCGCTACGCCTTTGTTGCCGCCGGCGCGGTGGTCACCCGCGACGTGCCGGACTACGCCCTCATGGTCGGCGTGCCCGCCCGGCACCAAGGCTGGATCAGTCGGCATGGCCATCGACTCACACCCGATTCCGACGGTCTGATGACCTGTCCCGAGAGCGGATTCCGCTACCGCGAGACCGAACCCGGCGTGGTGCGATGCCTCGACCTCGACGAGGAGTCGCCCCTGCCGACAGAGCTGGCCGAGGGTACGATCAGCTACGACGAATTCAAGAAACGCAGGTCCTGACGCCGACCCGGCCGACGCCCCGCCGGCTGACCCCTTGCCAACGCCCGCTTCGGCAGGCAAGATCAGGGCACACGATGCGGACCCGACAACGCGGGGCCTTACCGCCCCGGACCCAATATCGAAAGGCAGAGACACCATGGATGTCCCCCTTCTGGATCTCAAGGCGCAGTACGCCGACCTCAAGGACGAGATGATGCCCGTCATCGAAGACGTGCTCGCCTCGCAGTATTTCATCAACGGGCCGGCCGTCAAGGAGCTCGAATCGGCCGTCGCCGACTACTGTAAGGCCGCCACCGCCGTCGGCGTCTCCAGCGGGACCGACGCGCTGATCGCCAGCCTCATGTCCCTGGGGATCGGCGAGGACCTTCCCGCCTGCCGAACCGGCAAGACCTGCCCCGGACCGGCCGAAGTCATCACCACGCCGTTCACCTTCTTCGCCACGGCAGGGAGTATCTGGCGCGTCGGCGCCAAGCCCGTCTTCGTGGACATCGAGCCGGACACCTACAACATCGACCCGACGAAGATCGAAGCCGCCATCACCCCCAACACCGTCGCCATCATGCCCGTGCACCTTTTCGGGCAGTGCGCGGAGATGGACCCCATTCTCGAGATCGCCGCCAGGCACGACCTGGCGGTCATCGAGGACGCCGCCCAGGCGATCGGGGCGACGTACAAAGGCAAACCCGCCGGCTCGATGGGCACGACGGGGTGCTTCAGCTTCTTCCCGTCCAAGAACCTCGGCGGCCTGGGCGACGGCGGGATGATCACCACGCAGGACGAGCAGCTCGGTGAGCGCATCCGCCAGTGCCGCAACCATGGCAGCAAGCCCAAGTACTTCCACAAGTGGGTCGGCGGGAACTTCCGGCTGGATACGCTCCAGGCGGCCGGTCTGCTTATCAAACTCAGGCACCTCGACGCCTGGCACGAAGGTCGACGCGCCAACGCCGCAAAATACAACGAGTTGTTCGCCGGCTGCGACGCGATCGTCACGCCGACCGTCCGGGAGTACAACGAGAGCATCTTCAACCAGTACGTCATCCGCCTGCCCAGGCGCGACGAAGCGCGCCAGTTCCTCAAGGACAACGGCGTCGGCTGTGAGGTGTACTACCCGCTCTCGCTTCACCAGCAGGAATGTTTCGCGGAGCTGGGCTGCTCCCGGGGCGACTTCCCCGTCAGCGAGCAGGCCGCCGCCGAAGTGCTCGCGCTGCCGATTTACGCCGAACTCACCGACGAGCAGATCGAATACGTCGCCGCGAAGGTCAAGGAATTCGTGCAGGCCGGGTGAACCGCTCGCCGCGGGCGACGTATGACAGGAAACCACAGCCGCCCCGAGCGGCTGCGCTGATCGGAAAGGACGACTGATGGCCGAGAAGTATCTCATCACCGGCGGGGCCGGGTTCATCGGAAGCAACCTCGCGCGGACCATCCTCGCGAAGGGGCACGACGTGGTGATCCTGGACAACTTCTCCACGGGCAAACGCGAGAATCTCACCGAGATCGCCGACGACGTGGAACTCATCGAGGGCGACCTGCGCGACGCCGAGGTTGTCGCCCAGGCCGTCGCAGGCTGCCGGGCCATCTTCCACCAGGGCGCGTTGGGTTCGGTCCCGCGGAGCGTGGAAGACCCCCTCACCTCCCACGACGTGAACGTCAACGGAACCATCAACGTCCTGGAGGCCGCCCGGGCCGCCGGCGTGAAACGAATCACCTTCGCCGCCTCCTCCAGCGCCTATGGCGACCAGCCCGTCTCGCCCAAGGTCGAGACGATGCAGCCGCTGCCCAAAAGCCCCTACGCCGCCAGCAAGATCGCCTGCGAAGCGTACATGCAGGCCTACGCCGACGCGTTCGAGATGGAAACCGTCTGCCTGCGGTACTTCAACGTGTTCGGCCCGAGGCAGGACCCGTTCGGCGCCTACGCCGCCGTCATCCCCGCCTTCGTCTCCAAGCTGCTCAAGGGCGAGCAACCCACCGTCTTCGGCGACGGCGAGCAGACGCGCGACTTCTGCTACATCGACAATGTCTGCCATGCAAACTGGTTGGCTGCCACCGCGCCGGGCGAGGTCTGCGACGGTCGGCCCCGGAACATCGCCTGCGAGGAAAAGACCAGCCTCAACGAGATCCTCACCCTCCTCAATGACCTGCTCGGGACCGACATCGAGGCGATCTACGCCGACCCGCGCCCCGGCGACGTCAAACACTCGTTGGCCGACGTGACCCTCGCCCGAGAGACGCTCGGGTACGAGCCGCAGGTGCTGTTCCGCGACGGGCTCCAACGCGCGATCGGCTGGTACCGCGAGAACCTCTCGTAAGCATCGAAAGGCAACGCCATGAAACGTGTCGGCAGCGTGATCCGCGTCAGGCCCGAGAAGCTCCAGGAGTACAAGGAACTCCACGCCAACGCCTGGGACGGCGTGCTCGATCGAATCCGCAAGAGCAACATCCGCAACTACTCGATCTTCCATCGCGGGGGCTATCTCTTCAGCTACTTCGAGTACGTCGGCGACGATTGGGATGCCGACCTGGCCGCCATCGGCGAAGACCCCGTCACCCGCGAATGGTGGACACTGACCGACCCCTGCCAGGAACCGGTCGAGTTCGCCGAGGAAGGCGAATGGTGGGCCGAGATGGAAGAGGTCTTCCACACCGACTGACCCGCCGACCCGACTTCCGCGAGCTTCCCAGCGTCGGGTGTCTCCGGTGATTCGTCGGATCGCAGCCAGGCCTTCAGCACACCGTCACGGTCAGCGGCTCGGGCGAGACGTCGAACGCAAAGAACCGCGCCAGCTCGTTGGGCGGTTCCGACTCGAGCATCTCCGTCACGTGCCTTGCGTCGGCTGGCGTTTTGCAGACCATCAGCAGGAACCCGCCGCCGCCGGCTCCGAGAAGCTTCGCTCCGTGCACGTATGGTCGGACCCGGTCCAGCACCGCCTCGACCCGTTCGTTGGTGGAGTTGGGGTCGAGCTGTTTGTTGAGCTCCCACGCCACGTCGATGCATCGCCCGAAGTCGGCCAAATCCTTTCGTCCCATGGCATCGGCAACGCGGGCGGGAAGGGCGTGAATCTGCCGGAGGGTCTGCATGGCTTCGCGGTCGCGCGAGAGATACCGCCCGACCACCTGCTGCAGGATGTTCTTCGCCAGCCGAGTGATGCCCGTGTAGTACAGCAGCGTACAGCCGCCGTTGCGTCGCGGGTCCAGCACGTCGGCAGGGACGTACTGAATCATCGGGTCCGGCACCAGGCCCGGTGCGGTGCGCACAACCTTCACCGCGTCGACGGCGCCGCCGACCTGATCCTGCCAGCCGCCGCCGGTGGTCAACGCCTGCTCGACCTTCAACACGCCGTGGAACAGTTCCTGCTGGGAGGGCGTTCGCCCCATGACACGCTGGATCGTGGCGAGAATCACCGCCCCCACGATGCTGCTGGTGCCCAGCCCGCTGCCTTTGGGGATGGCCGCCAATGTGGTCAGCTCCAGCCCGCCGCCGAATTTCGCGAGCATCTCCTCCAGCGTGATTCCATCCTTCCAGCAGGGCAGGGCGGGGTCCAGCCCGCTGATCGCCAGCGTCGCCTTGGCCAGGGCGAAATCGCTGGTCGCGCTGCGATAGTCCAGCAGGTCCTCGAACGTGCGGATCTCGGTGCGCGTCCCGATGTCGATGCTGCCCACGCGGATGACCGGCTCGGAGATCATCCGGGCGTAGCAGTGAATCGGCGGCTGGTCGTTGAGGTTGACCGCGGCGTTGATGACGCACCCGCCATGTTCCAGCGTGTAGGGCGGCGTGTCCGACCAGCCTCCGCCCAGGTCCAGCCTCGCCGGGGCCCGTCCCCAGACGATCTCGTCGGCCCGCAGGCGGGTCACCGGGTGTTCGCGCACGCTTCGCCCGCTGGAGACGATGGTCTGGCTGAGCGTGGTAAAGGCAGCCTCCCGGGCGACGGCAGCCCACTGGCCGGCGGATCGGTCGGGCGACGGGGCGAGGTTCAGCGAGTCCAGCCAGGCTGAGACGCTCTCGGTGAGTTGGTCGTCCAGGCCCGGCAGGACGTCGTCCAGTGTGTCGTCCTCTCCCGCCAGCTGCGCCAAGGCCGACCCCAGCGTGTGAACGATTCGGCTGAACGTAAGACCGGCCATCCCCGCCGAGGTCCCCGTTCCGTAATGCCATTGTGCCTCGCCCAGCAGTCGGGCGACCCACCCAGCCGGCTGGGGTGTCTGCCGCAACGAGAACGCCAGTTCCCGCGCCGAGAAGTTGCTCTCCGCGCGGAAGAGCGTCGCCAGCGAGCCGCTGAGCTCCTGGGCGCGCATCGCGCGTCGGCGGGCGTGGAACGCGTCGGGGTCGGCGAGCGTGGCGATCTGCGAGAGGCTGTAACGGTCGGCCCTGGTCCAGGCGGCGTGCTGGGCGGGGCTTGCCTGGCGGGGGGTGTGCATCCAGGTCCACTTGCGCCAGCCGATGGGGCTCGTCTCAGCCGGGAACAGCCGGGCGTCCCAGACGCTGCGCCGCTCGGCGGGCAGGTCCGCCGGCCAAACGTCGTCGGCATCGATCCCGACAGCGTCCAGCCAATCCAGGACCGGGATGTCGCAGAACGTCCCGCCATCGTCGGCAGGGGTCTTGAACGAGTCGCCCGCGCCGTACAGTCTGGCGAACCAGACGCGTTGGCCTCGGGTGTCGTTGCCTTCGATCACGTCCAGGCAGGCACCGGGCGGAAGTTCGGTGGGCTCTTCGACGTCCGCTCCGACCACGACGTTGCGTCCGTTGAGTGTGAGCGGTGCCCGCAGGCGACATCCCTCCACCCACGCCTGCGTACCGACCAGCCAGTCCTCGTCGGCGGGAATGTCGTTGTTCATGCTCAGGCACGTCTCGAGCTGGGCGGCTCCGCGGTCCATGCGCAGCAGGTCGCGCCCGGAGGAGATGATCTGCCGGGTGGTCCCGAAGTGCAGGAATCCACATCGTGGCAGCACGCGGACGTGGAACCCCACCGGCTTGAGCGACTCGAACAGCCGACCCAGCAGCACGTCCGACCAGCCCGACCCGCTCCCCCGCGCCGAGGCGATGTGGTGGGCGCTGCCCGCCTGCTCGCCCATGGCACAGCAGATCTCCCGGTAGAAGTCCAGCCCGTCGCCTTCGATCGCACCGCCCATTTCGCCGCTCCAGCCCAGTCGGCCGTCGCCGAGGGGCGCGACGTTCACCGACTGCATCAAACGCACAGCCGTCGGCGCGTCGAAGTGGATCACGCCGATATCGAGAATCGATTGGCCATACCGGTCCACCGCACCGCGCTGGTGCTGCTCGGCGGGGTCGGGTTTCTGCAGGAACAGCTGCACCCGGCCGCTGCGGTCGGCGGCGTACACGCCGTGTTTGCTCGCCTGCTCGGGCGGGGCGAGGCAGCCCAGCCCGGTCATGCCCGGCTGGGAGAAGTCCACCTCCGACGGATCGAAACTCAGCAGCACGTCCCCGGCGGTGATGACCACCTGGCCCCGACCGGCCGGCGCTGCCGGCAGGTCCAGGTACGTCGGCAGCTGGCGGTCGAACAGCGTCATGCCCACGGCGCTGTCGCACTCGCCCGGGACGGGAACGAAGATCTTCCCGCAGGGTCCGTAGGCGGGAAGGCGTTTCGAGTCGCCCCCGGCGTGGACGATCAGCACGCGCAGCTGCGAGAGCGTTCGCTCCCACCCGGCGGGGTCGGTAAGGGTCTCGTCGTCCAGCTCACGGGCAAGCACTTCGCAGAGGCAGTGAATGGTGCTGCCGCCCGAGCCCACGCGACGTCCCCCGGGGTCGGGAACGACGAGAATCTCGCGGACGCCGGCCAACAGGCCCAGCTCGCGACGGATCGCCAGTTGCGACTCGTAGGCGGCTGCCTGGGCGTCGTTCGAGGCGGTGACGATGAGGTAGTCCCACGGCTTGATGAATGTCTGCATGGTCTTTCCATCGGCCCGGAGGCGATGGTCCTTAAAGACGCGCGAGCGAGCGGCGGCGGATTGGGCTTCTTCCACCGCCGTCGATGAACCGATATAGTCTTCAGTGTCGGCAGGCCCCATGATATCCCATATCCCCTTGCTGGCAAGGTACGTTTCACTCGTTGAGCGAGGCTGCGATGCCCGACGAACACCGCCAGAATCCGCTGCCGGACCTGCTGGTGACCAACCAGGTCGTCGGCCCGCTGATGGTGCAGCTGCTGGACGCACTCGAGCAATCGGGTACGCGCTGCGCCGCGCTGACCGGCTGGGTCGAGGCGGGTGAGGATGAGCAGGCCCGCTTCGAGGTCATCCCGGCAGCCCGGCTGCGGAAACGGCCGGCGTGGAAGCGATTGCTTAGTTGGGGCGCCTTCACGCTCCAGGCGGCATGGCAGCTGATGCGGCGACGCCGCAGCCCGGCCCTGATTGTGAGCAATCCCCCGGCGACGGCCCTGCTGGGGCCGCTGATCCGCCGACTCACCGGCCGACGTTACGCGCTGCTGGTGTACGATATTTACCCGGAACTGATGGAACGGATGGGCCTGGTGCGAACCGGTGGGGTCATCGCCCGTTTCTGGCGGAGGCTGCACCGCAAGGCGATGGTCCATGCCGACGGTGTGGTCACGATCGGATCGCGGATGGCCGACACGCTGCGGGCCCAGTTGCGGGAGGGCGACGAGGTGGACATCGCCGTGTTGCCCAACTGGGCGGACACCGACTTCGTTCGGCCGATGTCCAAGGCGGCCAACCCCTTCGCACGGGAGCACGGGCTGGTCGGCAAGCTCGTGGTTTCCTATAGCGGGGCGTTCGGGGCGACCCACGACGTGGATTCCATCATCGCCGCTGCCGAGATGCTTACCGACCTGGACGAGGTGCAGTTCATGCTCATCGGCGGCGGCACGCGCGAGGCGGAGGTCCGCCGGCTGGTCGCGCGGAAGAACCTGCCGAACCTCACGCTCCTGCCTCTCCAGCCCTGGCAGACGGTTCCGCTTTCGTTCGCGGCGTCCGACGTGTCGATTGTCTGTCTGGACGAGGCCTATCGCGGTCTTTCCGTGCCCTCCAAGACGTATTACACGCTGGCGGCCGGCGCTGCGACGTTGGCGATTTCGCCGCCGGACACCGAACTGACGGACCTGGTGACCGACGAGCAGTGCGGCTGGCACGTTCGCCCGCGGGATCCGGCGTCCATCGCCGAGGTCGTCCGGGCTGCCTGCGCCGATCGCGAGCTGCTCGGGCGGATGCAGGCCAACGCCCGCCGGGCGGCGGAGCAACGATACTCCCGCGATGTCATGGTCGGGCGATGGATCGATTGGCTGGGCGAAACGCTGGGGGTGTGAGTTTGTCGCTGTTTACCCCCACCTTTCGCTTCGCCCTTCGACAAGCTCCCGGCAGGCTCACCATGGGGCTTCAACCATAGTTCGGGTGCCCGGGCTTGTGCCGGTTCGACCGAGCGCAGCGAGGGAGGAACGGAGCAACCCGGTAGTCGCGATGCCCGACCACTACCTGAAGCGCGATCCGGACCAACCGGGTTGCTCAG
>CAZFPT010000110.1:0-11123 GCA_964521005.1 uncultured Planctomycetaceae bacterium
CGGGTGCCGGCGGGAGACCTTCCTTTGACTTGTCGGCGGAATACCCGCCGACCTGTGCTATTACTATGGGTTTTGGAGAAGGTTCTTGCGCGTTGCGGGACGCGGCTACCGTCCCAGCAGCACGATGCGGAAGAAATTCACGAACCCCGATTTCCGTTTGCCGTTCTTGCCGGAGGATTTGGCTTCGTGATATTCCAGAATCGGTAGCGGGTCGAACACGCGCCAACTCGGAAGGGCAGCAACGAAGCTCGAAAGCAGCGCGCCGCTCTTGACCGACCATACGAGATAGCCGATCGACGCCGCCGTCGAAAGGCCCACGACGGTACCGGCCGTCACGCGCGTGGCGACCTCGACCGTCCTGGCGCCTTCCTGTTGCTGTTGGGCGACCTGGTCCATCTCCCGCCACATGCCGCTGTCTCGGCCGACGCTGTCGTAGGACGAGCGCCGGGCAATCATGCTGCCCGTGAGCGTCTCGTTGCCGAGTGACCAGTCCCGGCTGCCCACGGTTACCATGCCCGTCGTGGCCGTGGCGGTCCGCCGGCCGTAAGCGCCGTCGCGGCCGGTGTTGCCGTTCCTGCCCGATCGGACCGAGCCGACATTCACCCGGCCTCGAACGTCTCTGCCGCCATTGCCTCCACCGCTGCCTTCGCTGCCGTCCCATCCACCGTCGCCACGAACCATCTGGCCATCGCCGGTGGCTTCGCCGCTATCGCCGGCGTCTTCAGAGACGTCTTCGCCGCCTCCGTCGCTGGAGACGTCATCTTCGGATGCCCCCTCGCCATCGAGCGATTCATCCATGGGCGATTCCGGTTGATTGACGGGCGACGAGTCGTCCATCCCGCTGTCCTGCTCGATCGGGTCCTGGATGCTGTCCTGCTGGCCGTCCAGCGGGGCCGAGGTGTCCGAGCCGGACGTGCTCTCGGGCTCGTCGGAGGTGGTGTCCTCGGGCATCGGCGCGGTCGGTTCGGGTGCGGTGTCCGGTTCGGAGGGGACGGTGGGGGCCTCTTCTTCCGCGACGGGTTCGGGCTGCGTCGGGGCCGGCGCGGGTTCGGCGGTGGGTTCCTCAGCCACCGGTTCGGAGATGGAGGTCTCCTCGGTGGTCTCGCTGTTGGACTCGGTGCTTTCCTCGATGGGCAGGGCGTCGATGGTGACCGTCACGTCCTGATGGGTCAGCCCGCCACGCCCGTCCGAAACGACGTAGGTGAACGTGTCGGTCCCGCCGTAACCCGTCTCGGCTGTGTACACCAGTTTGCCGTCCACGACCGAGACGGAACCATGCTCCACGCCGTAATAGCTGTGGATGCTGAGATTCTCCCCGGCGGTGTCCGTATCGTTGGCGAGCACGTCGATTTCCACGCTGCAGGCCCCGCTGACCTCGGCCGACTCGCCGGCAGCGTTGGGGTGCAGGTTGCCCACCACGTCCATCTCACGGATCTCCAGTTTGCCGCCAATGCCCGGATTACTCGATCCTTCTCTCGTGGCGTACAGGCGGAATGTTGTGCCGACCGCGGCATCGAGGGATGAGAGGTCGAAGGTCAGCAGATCCATTTCCCAGATGTTTCCTTCGTTGACCAGTGCCGAGCCGACATTGGCCGCGAACCCGTCCTGGCTGGATCGCAGGTAGATGGTCCCCCCACGACCGCTGGCAGCGTCATTCACCAGCAAGGACAGCTGTCTGTAGGTGGTGGACAGTCCGTCCGTGGAGGTGACCGAGAACTCGATGTACTCGCTCTCGTTCAGCGTGTCCTGGCCAACACTCCAGTAGAGCGAGTTGGTTTCTGTCGTGTCGATGTCGCCGCTGACGGCCGAGATATCCAACGGTGAGACGGTCAACTCGCTCAGGCCGCCGGTGGGCGAGGCGTCGTCGTCGAAGCTGAACTCCGCCAGCGAGTCTTCGATGGTCACCTGCTGGGTGATGCTGAGCGTTTCGGGACCATTGTCCTGGCGGATCTCGATGGTGTAAGAATCGCCCGTGTGGTCGCTGCCGGTGTGGGCGTACACGATGCGCCCATTCTCAAGATCGTCTTTCGTGAACGAATCGCCCACGTTCAGAACGGTCCCGCTTCGCATCAGTGTGCCGTGGCTCGGGCCGGAGGTCAGCACGTACGTCAGCGAGCTGTCGACGTCGCCGGCGAGCAGTTGGTTCTCGCCGATGCGTCGAGCGCCCTGGAAGGCCACGAAGACCGTCTCGTTGTTGATCTGCGTGGGTGTGTCCATCGCGTCGAGGACGTTGATGGTTACCGTGGCGGCGTCGGTGAGGCCGAAGCTGTCGACCACCTCGATACTCAGCGAGTACTGCGTGACCGATTCGTAATCGAGGTTGGTATTGTCGATGACGGTGATTTCGCCGGTGGCCGGGTCGATGGTGAACACGCCGTCGTCATTGCCAGCCGTGATGGCAAACGTCACGGCGTCGCCCGGGTCTCCGTCCATACCGACGGCCGACCCGATGGAGGTCCCGTCGGTCGCCAGTTCGTCCACGCTGAGGGTGCCATCCTGGGCCACAGGGGCCGAGTTCGGCCAGACGCCGCCAACGTGGCCGACGATGGTCAGGTCGTCGAGATATTGGCCTCCGGCGCCATTGGCGCGAAGGGTGAAATAGTCCATGGTGTTGGTGGACAGGTCGATCGAGGTGTTCAGGTTGCCGCCGACCAGTTCACCATCGAAGTAGAAGCTCCAGGTGCTGTTGGCCCCGTCGTTGTTCAGGACGAGTCGACAGTCATGCTCGGCCGTGCCGTAGGCGATGCCCGTATTGATCCACGTATCCCCGCGCAGCCAGAGGTTTCCGTCATCGTTCAGGATGATGCGCATCCCGAAGTCCGACCATCCCAGCGATCCGTCCGATCCGTCCATGAGGCCGACCACCTGGTTGACGCTGTCCGAACTGGCCCGCCAGGTCCACGAGATGTCGTAGATTTCCATGTCCTGGGCGATGTCGTATGTCAGTCCGGCGGTCGCGTCGTTGCTGAACTCCAGCATCTGGTCGCCAGCCAGGTCGATGACTCCGGTATATCCAGAACCAGAGTTCCACTCGTTCACCCAGTCCCAGCCGTCGACACCATCGACGCCGCCCAGGTCGTAGTCCTCAAAGTCGATCGACTCGGTGGCCAGCAGTTCCCCGTCGCCGTACTGGACGGCGTAGGCGTACTGGACCGTTCCGCTGTAGATCGAAGTCCCGCCGTCGGTGAAGTCGAAGGTGCCCGTGACGTTACCTGCCGTCAGGGCGGCCCCCCCCATGACCGAGTCGATGCTCGCCGAGTCCAGGTCACCGGTGATCCCGAGGTTCGCGTTGAGATTGGCGGTGGTAAGGGTGCCCACGTTGCCATGGACGGCCAGATCGGCGGTAAGGTTCTGGTTGAGCGTCAGGGCGTCGATGGTCACGTTCGACGCCAGCGAGCCCGTGTCGCCATCCAGCGTGACGCCGCTGAGAACCATGTCGGCCGTCCCGTCGTCGTCGGTGATGCTGATGGCCGTGGTGGCGTCCGTCCCGGCGGTTCCGAGGATCTGCAGCGTGTCGCTCGTCCCGTCGTAGGCGAAGTTCACGGTTCCCGCACCGGTTACGGTGAGGGTGAAGGTCTGGGAATCGTCGTTGAAGGTCTGCGTGCCCGTGAAGGCGGCGTCGGAGAAGTCCGCCAGCGAGTAGCCGTACTCGGCCAGCAGATCGGCGTGGACCGGCGTATCGAGCCCGTTGGCCAGTTCCGCTTCGTCACCGGTGGAGGCGGCTTCGAGGTCCCAGTCGCCGCCGGCCCCGGTCGTGTCGTCCGAGGCGAACACGTCGGCGCCGCTCGCGCGGGCCAGCGCGTCGAGAAGCCCTTGCCCCGCGGCAGGATCGGACGCGACGTCGCAGGAGAAGATGTAGATGTTGCCGTTTTCATCGAGGGCGTCGCCCACCTCGGCCCAGACGTCGTCGGCGAGCGATTCGCGCGAGACCCATTCGCTGCCCAGCTGGAACGCGCCCGATCGGCCATGCGAGAGAATCGAGAGCGAATCCAGCCGTTGGCCGGTCTCGCTGACCAGGTCGGTCACCCGGCCGACCAGGTCGTCGATGCTCTCGCTGCCGGAGTCGTACATCAGGACGTGCGCGTCCGGCGAGAGCCCTTCCAAAAGCCGATCGACGTCCTCGAGCGACGCGTCCACCAGGATGGCGGCCGGGGCGCTCATCTCGTCGGGGTGCACGTCGAGCGGGGCGGCCAGGGGCGACGCCGAAAACAGGACCCGTGACTCGAGTCCCTCGGCGCGGAGCGGTTCCCGGCGCACATCCCCCCTTCGAGATGGCAGCGTTCCTGTCATGCTGTAGTTCGGGCGCAGCCGGGTGCTGGCACGCCATGAGAGCGCAGCCTTTGCGCTTCCCACCACAAGCGGGCGAAGTACGAAGACATGGGGC
Organism: uncultured Planctomycetaceae bacterium; assembly: GCA_964521005.1. Classification (GTDB taxonomy): domain Bacteria; phylum Planctomycetota; class Phycisphaerae; order SM23-33; family SM23-33; genus CAZFPT01. Next base: position 4,385 of record CAZFPT010000110.1, read on the forward strand.
AGGGGCGCTTCCTCCTTGTTCTTCAGGATCACGCCGATATCTTTCGCCATTGCGGGTATCGTCCAGTGAATCCCACGACATAAGTAGCCTACGTTACGGTTCACTGCGCGGGACTACGCAATATGCTCTTTGCTCTCTACGCAAAAAGAGCCTGAAAAGGGCCATGGAAACGATACATCAGGTAAGCACTGTCTCGACAAAGACGTATGCCTGGATACGAGTTCAGATAAAACGGAATAGCCGGAATAATGCACTAAGCAAGAAATGATCGTCAGAATCCCCTGATTCGCAAAAATAGTGTATTCAGTGCAGCGGATGGCTCAGTCGAGTTCGGCGTCGGGCCCGAGAATTTCCCGGATGACGTCGGTCTTGGCCTGGCGGTATCGGTCGCTGTCGGTGATACCCGCGTCGATGATGTCCTTTTTCACCCGGCTGTAGGCGTGGCGCAGGTCTTCGCGTTGCGTAAGTCGATCGCGGAACACGCGGAACCGCTCCACCTCGGGATTGTCCTCCGCCAGCACGTGGACGTAAACGATGAACGTCTCGCCGGACAGTTCGATCGAACCGAGGTACATCGGGCGATGTGCCGGGAACGGGTGGGGGAACTCCTCTCCCTGCGGGCGCAGGCCCAGGCGGCGAAGCTCTTCCGTCGCACGGCCCAACTGCCCCGGGGGGTACAACGCCAGCATATCGATAATCCCCTTGCCCCCGCAACCCGGTACGGCGGTGCTGCCCACGTGCTCGAAGGTCACGACGCTCTGGCCGGGGTCGGCCTGCTCCATGATGTGACGGGCGATCCGCCCCCAGCGCGGGTCATACTCCTGGTATCGCGCGGGCGGTCGATGGGCCGGGGCAAACAGGGTCATTCCGCTCTCCCGTGTCAAACTTCCAGGATCCATGGCCGCATGATACCCGGTTCCCGGGTCCGATGCGAGGCACATTGGCGAACCACGGGAGACTTATTCAAGTCATTGTCCGAAAAGTCCGAACGAGCTACAGGAAGCAGTGCGTTGCGGCGCCGACCCCTGGGGAAGGTGCCAGGAGTGGGGAAGCGGGGGCAGCCTGGCCGGCGTCGATCACGAGAAGTCTCGGCGGGGATGACACATTGTTCCCGGGGAAGGTCCGTCTACTCATGAAGCCCAAGGTCAGCGTGGCCACAGCCACCACGCGAAGACTGATTCTGGTGGTATTGATCCTTGCGCTTCCTCTCAGCGGGGTGTGGATTCTCCAGATCATCCGGACCCACCAGGCCGAAGAGCAGCGGTTGATCGAGCACGTCCAGGACGACCATCGCCAGGAGATGCGGGCGCGGGTCTGCGAAGCGATCAACTACATCTCGTACATGCGCACCCGGGCTGAGCAGCGAGCCCGGAAGACGGTGCGAACGCGGGTGGAGGAGGCGCATGACATCGCCATGGGGCTGTGGCGGCGGTACCGGGCCACTCGTTCACTCGACGAAATCAAGGACATGGTGCGCGAGGCCCTTCGTCCGATCCGCTACAACGACGGCAGGGGCTACTTCTTCGCGACCGATCTGAACGGGGTTGAGCAGCTCTTTGCCGATCGGCCCGAGCTGGAGGGCGAGAATCTCATCGGTCTGACCGACACGAACGGCAAGCCCGTGATCCGTGACATGATCGAGATCGCCCGCACGCGCGGCGAGGGGTTCTACCGGTATCGCTGGACGCGGCCCGGTTCTGACAGACGCGGGCATCCGAAGCTTTCGTACGTCAAACTCATCGAACCGTTCGGCTGGTTCGTCGGAACCGGCGAATACATCGAGGACACCGAGACGGAGATCCGTCGCGAAGCCCTCGTTCGCCTGGCCGAGATGCAGAAAGGCCGCGACGGCTATCTGTTCATCGTGCAGGCCGACGGAGAGGTCCTGCTTCATCCGGACGAATCGATCGTGGGGGCGAACCTGCTGACCGACGGAGCGCCCGATCGGGCGGCTGTGGTGCGGGACGTGCTGGCTGTGGCGTCGGATGGTGGAGGGTTCCTCGAGTACGAGTTTGCCAAGCCCTCCTCCGGCAGCGAGGTGGGCAAGATGAGCTACGTCCAATTGGATCGCCCGTATCGCTGGGTCCTGGGGACCGGGATGTACGACGACGACGCAGCCGACCTCATCGCCGCAAAGAAAGCCCGAATGGAGCGGGAGGTCTGGCAGAGCGTAATGCTGATCGTGGGCCTGGTAGTGCTGACGGGGGCGGTGGGCATGGCGTTCTCAGCCCGACTGGCGGGTAAGCTCAAACAGCAGTTCAGCGTGTTCGAGCAGTTCTTCCGCACCTCGGCGGGGCAGTACGACCGCATTGACGAGGATCAGATCGTCTACTCGGAGCTGGCGGTGCTCGCCTCCAGTGCCAACGAGATGGTGGCCGACCAGCACAACGCCCGCGAGGCCCTCGACATGGCCCGCCAGGCCGCCGAAGAAGCCAACCGCTCGAAGAGCGAGTTCCTCGCCAACATGTCCCATGAGATCCGCACGCCGCTCAATGGCATGATCGGAATGACCGACCTGACGTTGGAGACCGACCTGACCCACGAGCAGAGGGAGTACCTCGGGATGGCCAACGACTCGGCGGCCAGCCTGCTGCGGGTGATCAACGACATCCTGGACTTCTCCAAGATCGAAGCGGGCAAACTCGAACTCGACGAAGTCGAAGCCGACCTGTCGGAACTGCTTTTCGGCGCCTCGAAGACCCTGTCCACCCGGGCCGGCGAGAAGGGGCTGGAACTGCTCTGCACCATCGACGAGGAGGTGCCCGCCACCGCGAGGATCGATCCGGTTCGCGTGCGGCAGGTGCTGCTGAACCTGCTGGCCAATGCCGTCAAGTTCACCAGCGAGGGCGAAATCAGGATCGAACTGAAGGTCGACTATCGCTCCTGCAGCGAAGTCTGCCTGCATTTCTGCGTGGCCGATACGGGAATCGGCATCGCGCCGGGCAAGCTCAACCAGATCTTCGGCGCCTTCCAGCAGGCCGACGGCTCGACCACGCGCGAGTACGGCGGGACCGGGCTGGGGCTGACGATCTCCGCGAACCTGGTGCGGATGATGGGCGGACGAATCTGGGTGACCTCCCAGCCTGGCGAGGGGAGCGAGTTCCATTTCACCGTCGTGGGCGGCAACTGCGACCCGATCGTCCCGCAGATCCCTCTGGAGGCAGAGGAACTGTCCGGGCTGTCCGCCCTGGTGATCGACGACAACCAGACCAACCGTCGCATTCTGGAGGGGATTCTCACCTCGTGGGAAATGCGTCCGGTGCTGGCCGACGACGGCGAGGAGGGGCTCGCCCTGCTCCGTGCCTCCCGCGACGAGGGGGCGCTGTTCCCCGTCGTCCTCATCGACGCCTGCATGCCCGGGGTGGACGGGTTCGAGGTGGCCAGGCAGATTCGAAACGACCCGACATTCTCCTCGGCGATGGTGATGATGCTCACCTCCTCCGACCGCGTTAAAGATCAGCAGCGCTGCAGGGAGATCGGCGTGGACGTGTACCTGGTCAAGCCCATACGCCGGGACGACCTGCTCACCGCCGTCCTCGATGCCCTGGGGCGCCGCGACCTGCAACGCCCCGTTACCGCACCGGCGCAACCGGCGGGCACAACCGGGCCCGGAAGCTCGCTGCGCGTTCTGCTGGTGGAGGACAACTTCGTCAACCGCAGGCTCGCCCAGCATCTGCTGCAGCGGCGAGGTCACCAGGTCACGGCAGCCACGAACGGGGCCCAAGCCCTGGAGCGATGGGTGGAGTGCGAGTATGACCTGGTGCTCATGGACGTCCAGATGCCCGTGATGGACGGGCTCAAAGCCACCGCGGAGATCCGACGCCGCGAACGGGCCACCGGCGGACATGTGTCGATCTGCGCCATGACCGCCCACGCCATGAAGGGAGACGAACAACGCTGCCTCGCGGCAGGAATGGACGCCTACCTCTCCAAGCCCATCTCGCCCGACCTGCTGTGGGAAACCATCGGTCGGCTCGTCAACCGGGCCGATGAACAGGATTTCATGCGGGCGATGGAAGCAGCCGGGGAATGACAACCCGGGCGGCGTTCTCGCCCATCGCCTCATAGCCGTCGCCGTCGGGATGCAAATCGTCCGGCAGCATGCCCGCGTCGAGTTCCGATCGGCCGAACAGCTCGCGCCCGTCGAAGTACGTCAGGTGCTCGTCGCCGGCGTCCACCATGCGACGCACCGCCTCGGCCAACAGCTCGCGCATCATCTCCAGCGTCATACCCACGACATTGGGCTGTGTCTCGCGCGGGGGCGAGAGAATCGGGCTGATCACGCCGATGGGCACGGTGGGTTGTCGGCGGCGGATGGTGCGCACCATGCCGATCAAGGCCGGCCCGAACGTCCGGGCACTCAGCGAGCCGGCGCCCTGGATGTTGATGCCCACCTTCAGCGTGATCAGGTCGGCCGGTTGATCGGCGATGAGCTGCCCGACGATCGGGTCGAGGTGGCATTCCCCGCCGAATCCCAGGCAGGTCAGGTTCAGGCCGAGTCTGCGGGCCGCGGTCGCCGGCCAGGTCCGTGCGGGGGAGTGCGCTTGTCGGCAGTGGGTGATGCTGCTGCCATACGCGGTCCACTTCGGGCGGGTGTCGTCGCCGGGCTCGGCTGTGCTCTCCTTCGCCACCCGCAGCGAACGCAGCGTGACGGGTTTCGACTGCGGCAGCCAGATCTCCAGCATCTTTCGGCCTGGGGGCAAGGCGGCGAAGAGAATCTCGTCCTCGCCGGCAGGCAGCTTCGCCGTCGCCAGAAGTTGCCGGTAGCCCTCCGAGACCAGGTCGAACAGGCGAACCTCGTCGATGGGGGCCACGGTCAGGCCCACCGCCGAGGAGTCCGTCGAGAAACGTACACGCACTCCCGCGCCGGTCCAGGAATGCTCGATCAGACGGTCCGACCAGTACAGCGGAAGCTCGTCGATGTTCAGTCGGCAAGGCCGGATGCCTTCGTCTGCCTGCTGGACGGAGACAGCGCCCTCCAGCCACGATTCACTCAGCACGATGGATTGCACGCACGTCTCCCTCGGTTCGGGTGGGCAGAACTGAGAGCATCTTATACGTCTTTCCACCTCGCCCGCAAGTTGGTATGGTGTGGGCCTGAACCCCAAGGAGACCCGATCATGGCTGACATGAACACGCTGGAAGGACTGGAATCCGTCGCGCGGCAGGCCGTCGCGGAGACGACCATCACCGACATCCACACGCACCTGTTTCCGCCCGCTCACGGCGATCTGCTGCTGTGGGGCATCGACGAGCTGCTCACCTATCACTACCTGGTGGCTGAGCTGTTCACCATCGCGCCGGCCGAGCTGACCACCGATAGGTTCTGGTCGCTCCCGAAGACCGAGCAGGCCGACCTGGTCTGGGAGCACGTGTTCCTCAAGCACGGAGCGATGAGCGAAGCCGCCCGCGGCGTGGTCACCACGTTGAACCGTCTCGGGCTGGACGTAGCCGGCCGCGACCTGGCGGGCATCCGCAAATGGTTCGCCGAGCAGAACGCCGAGGACTACATCCGCAAGGTCTTCGAACTGGCCGGGCTGGACTACGCGATCATGACCAACGATCCGTTCGTGGACGAGGAAGTCAAGCACTGGGAAGGCAACGCCGCCGGCTGGGACGCCTTCAAGCCGGCCTTGCGGATCGACCCGCTCATCGTCAATTGGCCCAAGGCCGTCAAGACCATGAAGGCACAGGGCTACGACATCGGCAAAGAACCCAAGAAGAAGAATTTCGCCGTGGCCCGCACGTTCCTGGCCGACTGGGCGAAGAAGCTCGGCGACCCGGTCTACATGGCTGCCTCGCTGCCGCCGGAGTTCCGCTACCCGGCCGACGACACGATGGCCAAGGTCATCAAGAACGTCATCATGCCCACCGCCGAGCAGCTCGACCTGCCCATGGCGATGATGATCGGCGTCCGCAAGCAGGTGAACCCCTCGCTGGGCGACGGCGGCGATGCCGTGGGCGTTGCCGACGTCTCTGCCGTCATGGACCTCTGCTCCGAGAACCCCAACGTCAAGTTCCTCGTGACGATGCTCTCCCGCGTCAACCAGCATGAACTGTGTGTGACGGCCCGGAAGTTCGGCAACCTGCACCTGTTCGGCTGTTGGTGGTACTGCAACAACCCCAGCATTATCAACGAGATGACCCGCCAGCGCTTCGAGCTGCTCGGGGCGACCTTCACCGCCAACCACTCCGACGCCCGCGTGCTCGACCAGCTCATCTACAAGTGGCACCACACGCGGAACACCGTCGGCGATGTGGTCGTCGAGAAGTACCGCGACCTGTTCAACGCCGGCTGGCGACCGACCGAAGACGAGGTCAAACGCGACGTGCGAAACATCTTCGGCGGCGCGTTCGAAGAATTCCTGGCGAAGTAACCGCGCCAGATCCTACAGAAAACGACAAAGCCCACGGGAGCGATTCCGTGGGCTTTGTCGTTTTCTCACACTGCTCATGTTAACGGTGTTGGAACGAAGTACTCATTAAGGGCGTGGGTGAAGAATGTATCGGTCATGCCCGCAATGAAGTCAATGGCAAGTTGCCATGGCTCCGTCTGTTTCCACTGATGCCGGAGATCATTTTTGAGGAAATCTCGCATCACTTTTGTAGTATTGGGGACATGCTCTGGATTACGATCTTCGATAACAGAGTTCGGATCACCAGTCTCTTTGGCCTTCTGCGTCTTCTGCAGTACCTGACGATACAGTAACTTTCACAACCATCCCACAACCATCCCATA
>CAZFPT010000111.1:0-2258 GCA_964521005.1 uncultured Planctomycetaceae bacterium
TTCGTCGAATCTGCCTGTCGGCAGACACGGCCTGGAAGGCCGTGCGACGGTGAGCACCCTACGGTCGCTTAACGCCCCGACGGGGCTTACAGAGGCGCACAGAGCTTCTGTCGGGCTTCGGAGAACTCCCCAAAGCCCAGAGACAACTTAGAGCTTCGAGAACGCTCCCGAACCCATGCGACAGCTTCTGTCGGGCTTCGGAGAACTCCCCAAAGCCCAGAGACAACTGAGCGCTTCGAGGACGCTCCCGAACCCCTGCGACAACTGAGCCAGTGCGGTTCTGAAGCGTCTGAGGCAGTGCGGTTCTCACCGTCCCCACACGCTGAAACGTGTAATCTTGCAAACATGAACTGTGCCGAAGCGTGGCCGATCTGGTCAGTGCGTTTGGGCGGGACTGGCGAAGCCCATCGAATTTTGGTGGGGTTCGTGAACTGCTCCCAAGCCCGGACGCGTCAGTGCGTTTGGGCGGGACTGGCGAAGCCCATCGAATTACATTCGGGTCAGAGTCCTGCCATGCTATCGACGAGAACGCCCGGGGTCAAACAACGCGACCATCTCGCGGCGATTGACACGCCCGCCTCGCCCGGCGACAATGCAGGCATGGCCCTCAAAGCCGAAGAGTATCTCCGACCGGACGTCATCCAGCAGGTTCAGCGGCTGGACCTCAAGGCCCGCTTCATTGTCGAGGGGTTCATGAGCGGCCTGCATGCCTCGCCGTTCCATGGCTTCTCCGTGGAGTTCTCCGAGCACCGCAAGTACACCCCCGGCGACGACATCCGCATGATCGACTGGAACGTCTACGGCAAGACCGACCGGTACTACATCAAGAAGTTCGAGGCCGAGACGAATCTTGAGGGCTACCTTCTGATGGACTGCTCGGGGTCCATGGATTACTCCACCGGCGGGCGGATGAGCAAGATGGACTACGCCATCTGCCTCGCCGCGGCGCTGGGGTACATGATGATCGGCCAGCAGGACAGCGTCGGGCTGTGCACCTTCGACGAGAAGGTCCGCCAGTTCCTCCCGCCCAAGAGCAAACGCTCGCACCTGACGAACATATTGGGCATCCTCGGGCGAACCAAGCCCAGCGGCGAGACCAACCTCGCCAAGGCGATTCACGAGATCGCCGGACGCGTGAAGAAACGCAGCCTCATGATCCTGCTGTCGGACATGTTGGCCGACCAGGACGCCGTGATCGACGCGCTGCACCACCTGAAATTCCGCGGCCACGATCTGATCATCTTCCAGGTGCTCGACCACAGCGAGGTCTCTTTCGAGTTCGACGGCCAGGTGCGCTTCGAAGACCCCGAAAGCGGCGAACACCTCGACGTGGACCCGCAATCCATCCGGGCCAGTTATCTCGATGCCATCCGCGAGTTCATCGAGACCTACAAGCGGGAGGCCCGCAACGTACGGGCCGACTTCGTGACGGTGGACAACTCCATGTCGTTCGACACGGCACTGCTGCAGTTCCTCATGGAACGACAAAGCCGGATGTGAGGCGAGAGCGACACGCGACGGGCGACGAGGGGAACACGAAGGACACCAAGGCGCAAAGGCCACAAAGAGAAGCGAGAGGAAAGCGACGAGCGACACGCGACGCGCGACGAGGGGAACACGAAGGGCACCAAGCCACAAAGGGCACAAAGAGAAGCGAGAGGGAAGCGGCACGCGACGAGGGGAACACGAAGGACACCAAGGCGCAAAGGCCACAAAGAGAAGCGAGAGGAAAGCGACGAGCGACACGCGACGCGCGACGAGGGGAACACGAAGGGCACCAAGGCACGAAGGGCACGAAGAGAAGCGAGAGGGAAGCGACGCGCGACGAGGGGAACACGAAGGGCACAAAGGCACGAAGGTCACAAAGAGAAGCGAAGAGCGACACGCGTGCCACTGAAGTTCTCGCACGTCGGTGCAGAATACCCCCACGGTTCGTGTACCTCACCATGGGGCTTCAAGCGTCGCACTGCCTTCCTGTGTTCCCTCTCAGGCCCTTTGTGCCCTTTGTGGCTTGCTGTTCTGTCCTGTTTCCCTGTTCATCAATCGCCAATCGCTGTTCACTTTCAGGCCCTTTGTGCCCTCTGTGGCTTGCTGTTCTGTCCTGTTTCCCTGTTCATCAATCGCCAATCGCTGTTCACTTTCAGGCCCTTTGTGCCCTCTGTGGCTTGCTGTTCTGTCCTGTTTCGCTGTACATCAATCGCCGATCGCTGTTCACTTTCAGGCCCTTTGTGCCCTCTGTGGCTTGCTGTTCTGTCCTG
>CAZFPT010000111.1:2358-11012 GCA_964521005.1 uncultured Planctomycetaceae bacterium
ATCGCTGTTCACTTTCAGGCCCTTTGTGCCCTCTGTGGCTTGCTGTTCTGTCCTGTTTCGCTGTACATCAATCGCCGATCGCTGTTCTCTTTCAGGCCCTTTGTGCCCTTTGTGGCTTGCTGTTCTGTCCTGTTTCGCTTGCCGCTACGGATTTGTCAGGTCGGCCCAGATGCGTGCGACGAAGTCTCGCATGTCTCCGCCGCCGCGTCCTCGGAGTCGCTCCACAGCCGGCTCGCCGCCGCCGGAGGGGAACGTCACCCGCACCGGCCAAAGACTCCTGCCATCATTGGTGTAGAAGGCGTATCGCATGTCGTGCATGGTGACCACGTGCGAGCCGTCGTTGCCCCGCTCGTACTCCCAGCGGATCTGGTCGTCGGCGAACCAGTTGTAGATCCGATAGCCGCGGGTTTTCCGTGCCCGGCGGATGTATTCGTTCTCGGGAGTTTTGTCGAATCGCGTCGTGAGCCGGTCGTCCTCCGGGTCGGCCAGGTGATGCACCCGCACGATGATCCATTCCTTCTCGGTCTCCATCACTGCCTGCCAGAGGAAGATCGACCCGATCATCGGGTACGCTTCCACGCGCTGCACGTCGTCTTCGGAGTAGTTCAGTTCCGCCAACGCCGAGTCGATCGCCCGGTTGTGCATGAGGCGTCCGGCGCAGAGGTAGCCCGTGGACAGGGCCAGCCCGGCTATTGCGATGATGACGGTGGCCTTCTTGTGGAGGTTCTGTCGGCCGCGACGGACGATCCAGCAGGTCACCAGTGTGGCGATGAGTATGGGCGTGTAGATGATGTCCACGATCGCCACGATGTCGATGGCGTAACGGGCATCGGTGATCGGGCTGAGCAGCTGCGTGCCGTACGAGGTACACCAGTCCAGCGGCGCGTGGGTCGCCGCCGCCACCAGGCAGCAGAGAAACAGCAATCCCAGCGGGGCCGAGCCCAGGTCGTTCCCACGCCTGCGGTGGTAGCCGTTGTAGATCCGCCGCCCGAGGTACCAGGGCAGGGCGAACAGCAGCGCCGTCAGCGGGATCACCAGCAGCGAGTGGGTGATCCATCGGTGATAGAGCATCGAGGCGAACGGGTCCTGGTAGCCCATCGACCACATGACCGGCGCGACGAAGCTGTCCAGGTCCGGCGCGTAGGCGGTGAAGGCGGCCACCCACGACGCATCACGTCCGATGCGTTGGCGAAACCCCAGCTGCGCGGTGGCAGCTCCGAGCAGTGCTTGCGTTGGAGAATCCATATGTTTCAGTATAGGCGGCTGGGGGGGCGTCGCATGGGCTACCAGCCCATGGATGCGAGGGGAAAAAGTCGCCCCCGCGATGCAGCCACCGGCATGGGGACACGCCGGCAGGGCTTGGCAGATGGATGCCGCCCCATGGTGCTGTCAAACGTCTTATCCGCAGCGCAGGGGTCCCAGCAGGAGGACGATCATCACGCCGGCTGCCAGCAGCACGGCGACTCGCCAGCCTCCACCGGCGGGGCTGATCGGGGCGGGCGGCGCGCCGGGGATGATGTATTCGCCGCATTCCGGGCAGCGGTCGGCGTGGGCGTAGACTTCCGCGCCGCAGGCCGGGCAGGCGTCGATGGGCGTCTCGCCGTCGTCGTCCAGCAGGTCGGCGTCGGCTTCGTCGGGGCCTTGCAGGTCGTCGAACTCGTCGCTCATGGGCGGGTCTCTTCGTCGGTCAGCAGGATGGCTGTCATCGCGGCGATCCCCTCTCGCCGCCCGACGAAGCCCATTCCCTCATTGGTCTTGGCCTTGATCGCCACCCGGGTCGGGCTCGCCTCCAGCAGTTGGGCGAGCGTGGTCTTCATCGCGTCCTTGTAGGGCGCGAGTCGGGGGGCTTCGGCGAGAATCGTCACGTCGCAGTTTCCCACGACCAGCCCCGCCTGCCTGGCCAGGTCAATTGCGTGGGATACGAACTGCCCCGAGGCCGCGTTGGCCCATCGCGGGTCGGTGTCCGGGAAGTGCTCGCCGATGTCCGCCTCGCCCAGGGCGCCCAGCAGTGCGTCGGTCACGGCGTGCAGGACGGCGTCGGCGTCGCTGTGACCGGCCAGGCCGAGATCCGAGGGAATCTCCACCCCCGCCAACCACAACGGTCGGCCGACCTGGAAGCGGTGCGAGTCGTATCCTGTTCCGATGCGGTTCATGGGGTTGCTCCGGCTACAGTTCCGGCAACTCGAACGTGTCGCCCGTTTCGTGGATCCACTGCGCCAGGCGGTCCTGCAGGCGTTTGCGAACGTCGCGATACCGGTGTTTCATCGCCAGGTTCACCTGCTCGAAGGGGTCCTCGTTGAGGTTGTGCATCATGAACGGCTGATGCGGGACGGCGACGTACTTCCACCCGTCGGCGGTGACGATTCCGCGCCACGTCCGATCGAGCATCATCGCGTGGTACTTCGGCACGTTGTGCTGCAGGAAGGCGCTGTCCGGCTGTCCGGGCGGGGGACACTCGCGGTCCTTGCGGCGGTAGGCGGAGTAGTCGAACCCGCGCATCCAGTCGGGAGTGTCCAGCCCGCACAGCCCCAGCGTGGTCGGTGCGATGTCCACGTGGTTGATCGGGGCGTCCACCCGGCCGCCACGGTGATCGTAGTGCGGCACGCGTCCAGCGATGGTGAACGGGATGCGGATGCTCTCCTCGTAGGGAACACTCTTGCCGAAACACGCCTGGGAGCCGTGCATGTCGCCGTGATCCGAGAAGAAGATCACGTGCGTATCGTCGGCGAGCCCCAGCGCGTCGAGGGCGTCGCGGATGCGCCCGACGTTCCAGTCGAGATTCTCGATCTGGGCGTAGTAGCCGGCGAGGTTTCGCCGGGCGGTTTCGGCGATGCCGTATTGCTCTGGCACGTTCGGACGCAACTGAATCTCGCCCGGGGTGTGACGGTCCATGAATTCCCGCGGCGCCACGTAAGGCCCGTGGGGGGGCTGAACACTGAGCACCGCGAAGAACGGCCGATGCGAACTCGACGCGGCCTGGTCGCCTTCGCCGGTTCGATCGCGCCGGTCGATGTAGTCCAGCAGCAGGTCGGTCAGGGCGTCGGTTTCGTAGGTGGGGAGTTTCTGGAGCGGGACTTCGCTGCCGCCTTCCTGGTGGCCATGCACCCAGCAGTCGTACTGGGAGTTGTTGTTCTCGTAGCCGATCCACGTGTCGAACCCGCCGCGGCGGTCGGGCGGAACGATGTGGAACGCCGATCGCAATTTGCTCTCCGGGTGGCCGTCAAGGTGCCACTTGCCGAAATACGCCGTGTCGTAGCCGGCCTCGTTGAAAGGTTGGGCGACGGTGGGGATGGACGGGTCCAGCCGTTGCGGCGTGCGGACGCAGGACTCGTGCGGGTATCGACTGGTCAGCAGGCAGGCGCGGAACGGCGTACACCACGGGTTGCCGCTCACCGCGTTGCGGAAGGTCACCCCGTCGCTGGCCATCCGGTCGATGGAGGGCGTGCGCACGTTCGGGTCGCCCATGTGCCCCAGCGCCTGGGCGCGGTGCTGGTCGCCGAAGATCCAGATTACGTTTGGCCGATCGGTTGTCGTTTGCATGTCCATGATGCCGACAGGATACGTCGTAGCAGCGCGGACTTCCAGTTGAAGATGCCCCGCGGTACACTGGTGGTGTCTGAAAAATCCTGACCAGGAGAGTTCCATGAAACGCATTGTCACCAGCTTGGTTCTTGTTGCGTTGCTCGTGTCGGCTGCTTCGGGGGCGGTGTTCCAGTATCGCCTGGATATCGAGTACGAACGGAAGGGCAAGACGAACACGAAATCCGTGTTCCTGTGGATTCCGCCAGACGCCCGGCAGGTTCGCGGCGTGGTGATCGCCGGAATGACACTGATGGAACGCGAGTTCGTCCGCGATCCGATCATCCGCAAGGCCTGCCGCGACGAGCAGATCGCGCTGCTGTTCTCGACGTCCGGCGTGGGCGGGATGGATATCGAAAAGACGCTGGCTGCCCTGGCCAGGGAGAGCGGATACCAGGAGTTGACGGCCGCTCCGCTGATGTTCGTGGGGCACTCTGCCGGCGGGCCTCCCTCGCACCGACTGGCGCGGAAATACGCCGAGCGCTGTTTCGCGCTGGTGCAGTATCGCGGCGGCGTTCCCTGGGGGGGCGACGGCCTGCCTCGCGGCGTGCCCTCGCTGGCGATGGTGGGGCAGTTCGACGAGTTCGGCGGGCGGATGCGAACCGAAGACGGCAACGAGCCCGCCTGGCAGCGGGCGCGCGACGGGCTGGCCAGGCTCCGCGAGAAGAATCCCGACGCGCTGGTCACGCTCGTGGTCGAGCCCGGGGCGGGACACTTCGCGTGGTCGCAGAGGAACGCCAGGTACCTCGCGACGTGGATGAGCAAAGCGGCCGACGCGAGAATCCCCCAGACGTGGGACATCCAGGCGGACTCGCCGCCGACGCTGAAAACCGTCGATGCCAATGACGGCTGGCTTGTCTCGCTGGACCTTCGCGAGATCGGCAAGACCAGGCCCGCCCCGCTGTGCGAGTACGCCGGCGACAAGGGCAACACGATGTGGGTGTTCGACGAGGAGATGGCCAAGGCGACGTTGGCCTACCACAAGGGAATGAGCGGAAAAGATCAGTTCATCCGCTGGAACGACCGCTACTGGGTGGACGCCGGCACGCGGTATTTCTTCCTGGGGATGAAGTGGGTCGGCCCGCGGACGTTCGAGGTGCATCCGGAGTACGCCGAGAAGGTCCCCTCCCAGCACAAGGGGCGCGGGCCCAGGTGGCCCGATGCCGGCAAAGCGGTGGGGCATTCCAAGGCGCCCATCAAGGTCAAGCCCGTCTCCGGACCCCTCGTCCGCGCGGGCAAGCACCGCTTCCGCATCGAGTACGACGCACTGACGCCGGCAGACGCCCGTTCGCGCGCGACGTTCCTGGCGTACTCCGAAGGCGACGGAACCTACCGCTACACCGAACAGGTCGGAATGATGCCTCGCGGCTTTCGCGGGCTCAGGAAGGGCAAGAAGCAGACGATCACCTTTCCCGAAATCGAGGACCTGCCCGCCGACGCCAGGCCCGTCGAGCTCAAGGCGTCCAGCGACGCCGGGTTGCCGATCCAGTACTACGTCGCCGAAGGGCCCGCCGTCGTGAAGGACGGCAAGCTGCACATCGCCGAGGTGCCTGCCCGGGCGACCTATCCGATCGAGGTGGCCGTGGTCGCTGCCCAGTTCGGCAGCGGCGTGGACCCCAAAGTCCAGTCGGCAACGCCCGTCAAACGGACCTTCAAGATCACCAGGCCATAGCGGCCGACCGGTGGCGCGAAGAGAACCGGCGCGCGGGGCAGGGGACCGAGGCCACGGCTGATTGTTCAGTCTTCCTCGGGTCTGACGTCGTGCTTGACCCGTTGGAATGTGTAGCGTTTCTCGGGTGTGACGTAGTGGAAGGACTGCTCCATCCGCTCCACGATCGGCTGAACGGAATCGATCTTGCGACGGATCGTGGTAAACCGGGCGTCCTGGAACATCATCAGCCTGCGGCGATCGCCCCCGCCGGCGAGCGATTCCATCTTCAGCGAGACGTGGATGAGCGATCGGCCTTGCGAGTGGGTGTTCACTAGAACCCGCACTTCGCGCAACCTGCCGTCGTCCAGCGGGAAGGCGAAGATTTTCGCCAGCCCCCAGAGGACCCCCTCGAAGCGCAGTTCCACGCCCCCCTCGCCGACCGGCTCGAAGAGCATAACGGTCTCGCCGGTTGTCTCCTCGGTGAAGGTGACGATCCGCGTCTCGCCGCGGAACACCATCGTCGGCTGGGCGATAACCATGTCGGCCACCCGGACGGTCTTGCCGGGCTGGGTCTTGATCGTGCCCTGCATCACCGGTTTGTCGTTCCGCTTGAAGAGCTTCAGCTGCACGTACTCCATCCGGTCCCATTGGCTGATGAGTTTCTGGAGCACCGCCAGGCCTTTGTCGGCCCCCTTGAGCGCGTCGCGGACATCCTCGCGAAGCCGCTGCTCCCGCGGGCCGCTCGGCGCATTGACCAGGGCCTCGGTGAGCGTCCGCGTGAGCGTCTCCTTGAGCGCCTCGGAGCTGGTGGCCTGGCCCATGAGGTCCGCCACCTCGCCGGGCAGCTCGTCCGGGAGTCGATGACCGGCGCCGATGAACCCCACTTTCAGCGTGATCTGTGCGAGAATCGTCCGCAGCGTGCGCGTCTCGGACGGGCCCGCGTCTCCCAGCAGCGAGCCGGGACTTTGCTCGTCGAGATAGCCGGCGATCATGTCCGTCACCGGTCCGCTGGGCAGGGCGAAGGGGTCTTCATCGGTTCCCAGTGATTTCGAGTCATCGGCTGTGATGCGTCGGGTGATCTGCTCGATCCGCAGCATCGCGGTGGCCATCGACGAGGCCCATTCCTCCCGGCCTTCGATGGGACCGGTCTCGGTCAGGTCGCGGATGTCGCGGATGGCGGCACGGGTCTTGTCCAGCGTGTCGATGATCGAAACGGCGTACTCCTGGGAAAGCGAGAACTCGATCTCGTTGGGTTCCTGCTCGCGCAGGGCGTCCGAGGCACGCACGAGGCTGACGGTGGAAAGAATCAGGTTGTCCGTATAGCGGATGGTCCACGTGCTGGGCAGCTTCGTGTCGCCCAGGTCCGGCTGGGAGAGCGTCGCCTCGTCGGTGACGTCGGCCGACAGCGCCCACGCGCGGTCCATCTCGCCGGGGTCAAGCGCCTCGCTGGGCATGCAACCGGCCGCGACGAAGGCCACACCCATCGCAGCAGCGATGATCCAATGGTTGCGTTTCATGGCGTTGCCTCCTTGTCGTTGTCATCGCCGGCGAGCTGATCGGCCTGGTTCTGCAGCTTCTTGACCATGTCGCTGGCGGGGTAGTGTTTGCCCTGGAAGAACGCCTTTTGCACCTGCTGCCAATGATCGACGACCTCGACCGCGTCGGGCAGTTCGGAAAGCTGTTTGGCCAGCTCGCGATAGGGCTCGGCCTTGTCGCCCTCGGGCGGCTGAACGATCAGGAACGATCGCAACCCCGTGTCGTGATAGGCAGCGGCGTCGGAGACCTTGTCGCCCACGCCGGCCTGGATATTCGTGAACTGCTCCTGCATCCGCCGGATGGCCTTGGTCTTGTAGGTTCCGCTGCCGGAAAGGAACCCCGACACGCTCGCCAGCAGTACCGGCCCGCGGGGGAAGTCGTTCTCCCACAGCCACGTCCGCGATTTCTCGCTGAAGTAGTCAGGACGATGCGTCAGGTACACCACCTGGTGTTTCTCGGCGATCCGGTGAAGCACCTTCGCCGAGTCTTCCATCGGTTTGGGATTGCCCATCAGCACCGTTTCGAACCCGGTGGCGACGATCGTTTTGTCCAGATCGCACAGTACGATGGGCGTCTCCGCCGGCCTGGCGTACACGGTGAAGCTTCGCGTCCGGGGCGGGGAGTTCTTCAGCCCCATCGGCGAGACCGACGCGACAAACCGCGTCTGGCCCGGGGCGTCGGGCGTGTACAGGACCGTCGCCACGCCGTCCTCGTCGGTGGCGGCCGCCTTGAAAAGCTTCCCCTCGCGATGGAAGCGGATGACCCAGCCCGCCCGACCTTGCAGAAGGTCGCCTTCCTCGAGCCTGGCCGAGAGACGAACCGGTTCGCCGGGCCTTGTCAGAGCGTCCTGGACGATGAAGACGTAGTTCCCGTCGCTGCCCAGCAACGCCCCCTGCGTACCGCACCCCGCCAGAAGGGCGAGCGAGACCACAGCCGTCCACGTGCGTACATTCATGTCGGTATCCTTCCGGATTCAGGTTCGCTTCATCGTAGACCGGTCGGGGGCTGCTTCCAATTCATGCACATAAAAAGAGCAACCCGATTTGCCAGGCTCGTGTTGGCGGACTAGCATGAACCAGGCAACACGCCTGGAAGGAGAGCACCACATGCAGATGCGAACCATCGTGGGATTGGTTCTTGTCGCGGCTGTCATCGGTCTGGTCGGCTGCGCGGGCGAGGTGGAAATCACGCACACGCTGCCGTCGGCCGTCCCGCTGGAGGAGGGGGTTCGCCCGCTGTCGCCCGGCAGGGTGAGCATCACCGGCGCCGACGAGGCAGAGCTCTCGTCCATGGTGCGCAAGACGCTTGGGGAGCAACTCAAGCGGATCAACCCGCCCGACGCCAACACGCGAGGGGGTGTGGTCGACGCCGAGATCGACGTGACGGTGACCGACACACGCGGGACGCGAACCGTTCGCCGGGGCCGCCCCGACGGCGAGATGAAAACGGTGACGTTGCCGACGCTCGTCCGCAAGGTGGATCTCCGGGCGGAGTTCCCGGTGCGCCGCCGCGCCGGCAGCGAGCCGATCGTGACGCTCTCGGTGATGCGGTCTTACGATTCGCGGCGCGATCCGCGCGTGTGGGGTGAGTTGGCTCTCGGCCGCGCTGCCGACCCGAACCGCGTGCCGTCCCGCCGGACCATCGTTCGCGAGCTGTTGGCCGACAGTGTGCGGCGCGGCGTGGACCTGCTGCGGCAGGGCCGGATCGCCGCCACCGTACCGCTCAAACCCACCTGGAATGCCATCGGACAGCGGGGCCTGGACGCCATGAAGCAGGGCGAATACACCACGGCCAGCCGACTGTTCGCCGACGCCCTGGACGACAACCCGACCGACGGGGCATTGCTGTACAACCACGCCGTCGCCTGCGAGGCCAGCGGGCAACTGCA
>CAZFPT010000112.1:0-10946 GCA_964521005.1 uncultured Planctomycetaceae bacterium
GGCGCAACACCGAAGACGAAACAGAACAGAACATGGGCAGGATGCCCATGCGACGGTCAGGCCGTAGGGCTCGCAACTTGTTGCGGGCGCAACACCGAAGGCGAAACAGAACAGAACATGGGCAGGATGCCCATGCGACGGTCGGCCGTAGGGCTCGCAACTTGTTGCGGGCGCGATCGCGGGACGATCACTCCGTCGCTAGTTGCTAGCTGCTAGTTGCTTTTCGCTTCTTTACCCCCACCTTTCGCTTCGCTCAAGATGGGGCTTCAACGGTTTCCGAGTGCCACTGGCGTGTCCCCTCGTCGTACCCCGTCTCGCCATCCAACCCGGCGTTGGCACGCCGGGCTTCCTCGTCGATCATCAATCCGGTTAATGCGCGGACACTCCCATGCCCGGTCAGGCCGTAGGGCTCGCAACCCGTCGCGGCAGGGACGGCCGCTTGCAGCCGGGGCCTTGGGGTACTATTCTCTTGGCCTGCGAACCCAACCAGAAAGGACACCCCATGATTCACGTATATTGGAAGAACGCCACCAGCCAGGTCATCGGCGAGCAGCACGGGATCACCCCCACCGAGCAGGCGAACCTCGAACACGACCTGCGGGACGCCCACCGCACTGTCCAGACGCAGATCGCCGAAGGCCGACTCGGCTACGCCACCCTGCCGACGCATCCGGACTACCACAGGCAGGTGATGGACATCGTCTCGCAGAAACGTGACGGCTGCACGGACCTGGTCGTGCTGGGGATCGGCGGCAGCGCGCTGGGGAATATCGCCCTGCAGGCGGCGCTGAACCCGGCAACGTACAACCTCCTCAGCGACAGGAAGCGTGGCGGACCGCGGCTGTTCGTGCTGGACAACGTCGACCCGGCGATGGTCAACGACACGCTCAAGCTGCTCGGGCGACGTCTGAAGACCACGGTCTTCAACGTGATCTCGAAGTCCGGCGAGACGGCAGAGACGGCCAGCCAGTTCATGGTGGTCCGCGACCTGCTCAAGAAGAAGCTCGGAGACGGCTTTGCCAACCATATCGTAGCCACCACCGACGCCGAGAAGGGCACGCTCCACGAAATCGCCAAACGTGACGGCTACGCGATGCTGCCCGTGCCCGGCGACGTGGGTGGGCGGTTCAGCGTCCTCTCGCCGGTGGGGCTGTTCTCGGCGGCCATGTGCGGCATCGACACGGGCGCCCTGCTGGAAGGGGCCGAGAGCATGAAGGAACGCTGCGCCAACGACGACTGGAAGAGCAACCCGGGCTGCGTGCTGGCGATGGTGAAGTACCTCATGTTCGCCCGCAAGAACAAGCCCATGCACGTGATGATGCCGTACTCCAATCGGCTGTACCTGTTGGCCGACTGGTACCGCCAGCTCTGGGCGGAGTCGCTCGGCAAGCAGTATGACCGCCAGGGCGAGGAGATTTTCACCGGGCCCACGCCGATCAAAGCCCTCGGCACGACCGACCAGCACTCGCAGGTGCAGCTCTACCGCGAAGGTCCGAACGACAAGCTCACGGTGTTCGTCGAGGTCGCCAAGCACCCCGCCAACGTCCGCGTGCCCGACGAGTTCGCCGACGTGCCCGGGCTGAGCTACCTGCGCAAGGCCCAGCTGGGCAAGCTGCTCAACGCCGAGAAGACCGCCACCGAGTACGCGATGGCCTTCTCGAAGCGTCCGAGCGTGACGATCCAGTTCGACCGCATCGACGAGCAGTCCGTCGGGGAGTTCATCTTCCTCTACGAGTACACCACCAGCCTCATGGGCGAACTGCTGAACATCGACGCCTACGATCAGCCTGCCGTCGAGCTCGGCAAGCAGGCGACCTTCGCCCTGATGGGCAAGGAAGGCAACGTCAGCCCGTCGATCGCGAAACTGCTGGACGAGGAATCGCTCACGTACGCCGAGATGGCCCGCAAGGTCAAACCGTTCTCGCGGACGGACAAGAAGTTCCTGGCGTAGAGAAGCGGACGGCGAGCTTCTGGGCCTCCAGACCAGGCCGACGAAACGTTCGTGGTGCCGACAGGCAGCCGCTCCGCGCGCCCAGGCCGTCAGGTGGGGGCAGAATCCGCATACCCTTTTTCCTGAAATCGCGTCCCATCCCCCGGCTCACGCTGGGGGGGGTGGTTTATGGTCCACGCCCCGGCCTCATAAAAACGGGGCCCGGCGATCGGCCGGGCCCCGTGGATTCCATTTTCCCTGACAGCGGGGTTTTTCAGATTCGTCTGATCAGGAGGCAGGCGTTGTGGCCGCCAAAGCCGAAGCTGTTGGACAGCATCACGTCGGCAGCCGCCTCTCGGGGCTCGTTGGGGATGTAGTCCAGATCGCAACCTTCCTCCGGGTTCTCGAGGTTCAGCGTGGGCGGCAGGACGTTGTCCTGCATGCCCTTGAGGCAGGCGATGAGTTCCACGCCGCCGGAGGCACCCAGCAGGTGACCGGTAGCGGACTTCGTGGACGACACCAACAGCCCGCCGGTGGCATGGCTGCCGAAGACGGCCTTGATGGCGCCGGTTTCGGCGACGTCGCCCAGCAGCGTGCTGGTTCCGTGGGTGTTGATGTAGTCGACGTCCTCGCCGTTCACGCCACCGTCGGCCAGGGCCTTCCGCATCGCCTTCGATGCGCCCTTTCCTTCGGGGTCCGGGGCGGTGATGTGATACCCGTCGGCCGACGCACCGTAGCCGATCAACTCGGCGTAGATCCGGGCGTTTCGCTGCCGGGCGTGTTCGAGCGTTTCCAGTACGATCACGCCGGCACCCTCAGCCAGCAGGAACCCGTCGCGGTCCTTGTCGAACGGGCGGGAGGCGTGCTCCGGGTCGTCGTTCCGCGTACTGAGGCCCTTGAGGGCACAGAAGCTCGCCAGCCCGATGCGCGTCAGCGCCGCTTCCGAGCCACCGGTGAGCATCACGTCCACCTCGCCACGCTGCAACGTGCGGAGCGCTTCGCCGATCCCGGTGGACGCCGACGCGCAGGCCGTCGCCACCGAATGATTGGGTCCGCGGAGGCCCCAGACCAGCGAGACGTTGCCCGAGGCGGCGTTGCCCATCAGCTTGGGCACGGTGAACGGGCTGACCCGCTTGGGGCCTTTGTCGATGAGCTTGAGGTGCTGGGTTTCCAGCTCCTGGAGCCCGCCGATGCCCGTACCGATCAGCACGCCGCAGCGATCGAGGTCTTCCTGCTCGAAATCCAGCCCGGCGTCTTCGACGGCTTCGATGGCCGACTGGACGGCGAACTGGCTGAAGCGGTCCATGCGCTTCGCCTCGCGCGGATCGACCTTCTCGGACGGGACGGTCTCCCAGTCCTTGACTTCTCCGCCGATCTGCGAAGGGAACTCGGACGCGTCGAACCGCGCGATGCGCGCAATCCCGCTGCGACCGTTCAGCAGCGCGTCCCAGGTCTGTGCAACATTGTGGCCCAGAGGGTTTACCGTACCCAGGCCCGTGATGACCACGCGGCAATCAGCCATACAGAAACTTCCCTCGCCCGGCGGTTAAGCCTGATTGGCGTGTTCGTTGATGTAGTCGATCGCCTGGCCGACGGTCTGGATCTTCTCGGCTTCCTCGTCGGGGATGCTCAGTTCGAACTCATCTTCGAACTCCATCACCAACTCCACCGTGTCCAGCGAATCGGCGTTCAGATCGTTCACAAACGACGTCTCGCGAGTAATCTCGCTCTTGTCGACGCCCATCTGCTCGGAAACGATTTCGATGACCTTCTCTTGGATTTCGTCGGGCACTTTCGTGACCTCCCTGATCAATACGGGTTTCTGATCCTTCGTTGCTGCCTTTGCAGGTCGCGGTACTATATCGCCCACCCGCGGGGCATGCAACACATACTTGATTTCTCACCCGCACCGGAGCGGGCACGACTCGGACCCGATCCGCGGGCCCGCGAGAGTCCTACATGTGCATCCCGCCGTCCACGCTGAGCACCTGACCGGTGATGTACGTGGAGGCGTCCGACGCCAGAAAACGCACGGCGTTGGCAATGTCCGCAGGCTGACCAAACCGCTTCATCGGGATCTGGTCCATGGCCATGTCCTTGGCCTGCTGAGGCAGCACGTCGGTCATCGGCGTCTGGATGAAGCCCGGAGCCACCGCGTTGGCACGGACGCTCTTGCCCGCCAGCTCCTTGGCGGTGGACTTGGTCAGCCCGATCATGCCCGCCTTCGAGGCGGCGTAGTTCGCCTGCCCGCGGTTGCCCTCCAGCCCGGAAAAACTGGCCATGTTGATGATCGACCCGCCACGCTGACGGACCATGTACTTGCACACAGCCCTGCTGCCGACGAACGCGCTGGTCAGATTCACCTTCAGCACCAGCGCCCAGTCCTCGTCGCTCATCCGCATCAACAGCCCGTCGCGGGTGATCCCCGCGTTGTTCACCAGCACGTCGATCCGCCCGTGCTTCTCGACGACGTCGTCCACCAGCGCGCCGAATCCCTCGGAGTCGGTAACGTCCTGCACGCGGGCCTCCAGGGCGTCGCCCGGATCGCCCAGCTCGCCGGGCAGCTCGTCGAGGGCTTCGCTGTTCATGTCCACCGCGACCACCGTCATCCCGTCGGCCAACAGGCCCCGGACGATCTCTCGCCCGATTCCCTGTGCTCCGCCGGTGACGATGGCGACTTTCTTCTCGTTCTCAGACATCGATGCTCCTTGGGGTTTGGTTCGTCCGTGGGGGGTGCTATTGCGCGGCCGCGAGCTTCTCGATCGAGGCGGCATCCTTCAGCGAGGTGAAATCCGCCCGCCGATGGATCCGTCGCATCAGGCCCGCCAGCACCCGACCCGGCCCGATTTCGTAGAATGTCTCCACGCCATTTTCAAGCAACTTTTCCATGCACTGCTGCCAGCGAACCGGCGAGGTCAGCTGGGCCAGCAGCTTCTTCTTGATGCTGTCCGAGTCGGTGTGGGCTTCGGCGTCCACGTTGCTCAACACCGGTGCCGATGGCGTGCGGAAGGTCACCTCCGCCAACGCCTCGGCGAACGCATCGGCCGCCGGGGCCATCAGCTCCGAGTGGAACGCACCGGCAACCTTCAGCTCGATCGCGCCGCTCGCACCGAACTGCGGCGCCAGCTCGGCAGCCCGTTTGACGGCGGCGGCTTCGCCCGAGAGCACGATCTGCCCGGGACAGTTGAAATTCGCACACGAAAGGGCCTGCCCGTCGGCGGCGGCTTCGGCGACCAGGGCCGTCGCCTGCTGCTCGTCCATGCCCAGTACGCTCACCATGCCCGACGGGGTGGCCGTCGCGGCAGCCTGCATCAGCTCGCCACGTCGGGCGACGAGTTTGACCATGTCGGTGAAGTCCAGGGCGTCGGCGGCGTAGAGGGCGGAATACTCGCCCAGGCTCAGCCCGGCGAAATACGTCGGCTGAATCGCGCGGCGGCTCTCGGCGGGGAGAATCTCGTCGAGCACCGCCAGCATCGCCGCCGAGACGGTGAAAATCGCCGGCTGGGCGATGTCCGTGCGGGCCAACTCTTCCTCGGGACCCTCGAAACAGAGGGTCGTCAGGTCCAGCCCCGTCGCGTCGAGAGCCTGCTGGAAGATCGCCCTTGCCGAGGCGAAACGGCCGTGCAGTTCCTTGGCCATGCCTACGTGCTGGGCACCTTGTCCGGGAAAGAGAAACGCTGCATTCATGGTTGGTCCTGTTCGTGGTCGCTGGTGGGATCCGGCGGAGTCACATCTTCACGACGGCGCCGGCCCAGGTCAACCCGGCACCGAAGGCGACCAGCAGAAGATTGTCGCCGCTTTTGACGAGTCCTTTTTCTCTCGCCTCTGCCAGCGCCATGGGAACCGACGCCCCGGAGGTGTTTCCGTAGCGTTCGATGTTGAGATAGATCTTGTCCATCGGGAAGTCGAACTTCTCGGTGGCCGACTTGATGATCCGCACGTTCACCTGGTGGGGAACGACGAGGTCCACGTCATCCACCGTCAGGCCGGCCTTGTCCATGCACTCCCCGAGGAGCCATTGCATCTTCTCGACGGCGAATTTGTACACGTCCCTGCCACGCATTCTCACGTAGTGTTCGCCGGCGGCGATCGTCTCGTTCGAGGGGGGCTTGGCCGTCCCGCCGGCGGGCACGTGGATGAAGTCCCATCCGGACCCCTCGGCGTGCATCGTGGTGAAGACCACGCCGCGATCTTCCTCGGTGGCTTCGAGGATTACCGCCCCGGCCCCGTCGCCGAACAGGATGCAACTGCCGCGGTCGGAATAGTCCGTAAAACGCGACATCACGTCCACGCCAATGACCATCACCCGCTTGTGCATGCCCGTCTCGATGAACTTCGAGCCGATCGTAAGCCCGTACACGAACCCGCTGCACGCCCCCGAGACGTCAAAGGCCGGCACGCCCGAGAGACCCAGCTCGTTCTGCACCAGGCAGGCGGTCGCCGGGAACGGCAACTCGGGGGTGATGGTGGCACAGATGATCAGATCCAACTGGTCGGCCTCGATGCCCGCGTCGGCGATGGCGTTCTTCGCCGCCTGGACCGCCAGCGTCCGGGTGGACTCGCCCTCCGAGCAGATCCGACGCTCCTTGATCCCCGTGCGCTTGGTGATCCACTCATCCGAGGTATCGATGATCTTCTCGAAGTCCTCGTTGGTCATGACCTTGTCGGGGACGGCGTACCCGGTGCCCTGGATGGCCGCACGGAGAGGCTGAGACATTTACCTGGTTCCTTCCGAGATGGTCTCGGTGATCTGCTGGTTCACGCGATGCTCGGCGAACGTCCTGGCCGAGCGGACCGCGTTCATGATCCCGCGGTGGTCGCTGGCGCCGTGGCAGATGATGCAGATACCCGCCACACCCAGCAGCGGCGCACCGCCGTAATCGTTGAAGTCGTATTTGGCCATGTACCGCTTGGCCGATTCCATGAGCTTCTGGCTGGTCTCTCCGCCGAGGTCCGGCAGCATCGCCGCCAGCTCCGAGACCATGCTCTTGATGACGCCGACGGCCATCCCTTCCATCAGCTTGAGCACGACGTTGCCCACGAACCCCTCGCAGACCATCACGTCGCAGGCACCGCTGAACAGATCGCGCGACTCGACGTTGCCGATGAAATTCACCGCTTCGTCGTCCCGCAGAAGCTCGCGGGTCTGCTTGACGAGGTTGTTGCCCTTGGCGTCCTCCTCGCCGACGCTCAGGAGGCCCACGCGCGGGTTCTCAACACCCACCGAGGCCTTGAGATACAGCGAGCTCATGATCGCGTACTGGTGCAGGTGGGAGGGGCGACAGTTCACGTTGGCCCCGACGTCGCACAACGCCACCGGACCGGCGGGGGTGGGCGTGATGATGGCGATGCCCGGGCGATGCACGCCGGAAAGACGGCGCAGGCGCATCTGGGCAGCGGCAACGCAGGCCCCGGTGTTGCCCGCGGAGATGATCGCGTCGACCTCGCCGCCCTTGTGCAGTTCGGTGAGCACCGCCAGCGAACTCTTCGGCTTGGAACGCAGCGCCTCGACGGGCGACTCGTTCATCCCGATCACCTGCGGGGCGTGGTGGACGTCGATACGGTCCTCCCACCCGTCCGTCGAGGCGAGCTGCTGACGAATTCGCGATTCATCGCCGACCAGCACAATGCGGTCGTCATCCTTGATTACATCCCGGGCGGCTACGGCTCCTCGCACCTCTTCAACCGGTGCGTTGTCGCCGCCCATGGCATCAATGCCGATCCGCAAGGGACTAGCTCTCCTTCTCGGTCTCCAGGCTCAGCCCGCGACGCACGTACCCGCAGTTCGTGCAGGCGGCGTGGGGGAGCTTGGCCTCGTTGCATCGGGGACAATCCACGATATTCGCCGCTCGCAGAGCATGATGGCTGCGGCGACGACGGGTTCGCGATCGACTGATTTTCTGCTTCGGTAGCATCGTATTTTCCTGCCTCACTTCGCCGGCAGAGACCTCCACCCGCCGGGATCCGTTTCCCGGACAGGCAGAATGGCGTGCCGAAACCTAGTTTTCCGCTGGAATCTTGTCAAGTAAAAACAAACGCGCCCAACCCGGGACGTTCGACGATTCGCTGTTGCCTGGTGTCTGTTGTCTCCTCGCTTCTGCCGCAACCGGGTTGCTCCGTTCCTCCCTCGCAAGCTCGGTCGAACCGGCACAAACCCGGGCACCCGCCAGCTGCCAGTTGCTGGTTGCTTAACGCTGCACCATCTCAGCTGCCCACGTCGCCGCCGCTTCCAGGGCGTCGTCGAGCTTGGCGGGGTCTTTCCCGCCCGCCTGGGCCATCGTGGGTTTCCCGCCGCCCCCGCCGCCGGCAACGGTGGCCGCCTTCTTGACCCAGTCACCGGCCTTGAGACCCAATTCATCCACCGCCTGCTGGGCGACCATCGCCACCAGCACGACCTTCTCGCCGTCCGTGCCGCCGACGATCATCCCGGCGGCGCCCTTCTGGCGCTGCTTGTCGCACTCGGCCCGCATGGCAGCCGGGTCGGCATGGTCGGCCCGGGCGATCAGAACCGCCCCCTGCGACGATTCGAACTGGCCGGTAACCCTCACCGCCCCGCCGGAGGAAGCGGGCTTCTTGCGGAGGGTCTTGATCTCTTTCTGCATCGCCGCGATCCGCGAGGGGATCTCCTCGGGCGTGGTCTTCAGCGTGCTCGCCGCCTCGCGGGTCACCTCATTGAGCATCTGCACGTGCCGGACGGCCTCTCGACCCGTCAAAGCCGTGATCCGCCGAACGCCCTTGGCCACCGACTCTTCCGAGACAATCTTGAACAGCCCCACCTGCCCGGTCCGCTTGAGGTGCGTCCCGCCGCAGAACTCCACGCTCACGCGAGACGGGCGGGCGTCGCTGCGAGGGTCTTCCACGCCCATCGACACCACCCGGACCGGATCGGGGTACTTCTCGCCGAACACCGCACGCACCCCGGGAAGCTCCCTGGCCTCATCGAGGGGCAGGTGATTCACGCCGATCGGGGCGTCGTCCAGAATGAACTGATTGATCAGGTGCTCCACCTGCCGCAACTCCTCGGGGGTGACCGCGCGGGAATGCGTGAAATCAAACCGCAGCCGATCGGCAGAGACGACGCTGCCGGCCTGGTCGACCTCCTCATCCAGCACCTGTCGCAGCCCCCAGTTCAGCAGATGGGTGGCCGAGTGGTTCCGCATGGTGTCCATCCGCGAGGGACACACCACGCAACGGACGGTATCGCCCACGCGGATCGGGCCCTGGATGACCTTGCCGACGTGCAGCACCGATTGGCCTGCGACCTTCGTGTCCGAGACGTCGAACACCGCCTGGCCGTCCTTCTGGAGGGCGCCGACGTCGCCGACCTGCCCGCCCTGCTCGCCGTAGAAATTCGTCTTGTCCAGCACGACGGCTGACTCGCTGCCCTCGGGCAATTCGCCCTGGGATACGAACGTCCCGTCGCTCACCCAGCCGAGCACTTTCGCGTCGATCGGCTGATTGGCGTATTTCGCACTGTCGTCGGTCGCCGGCAGGCCGACAACCGCGTCGACCTTGAACGAGTCGCCCCCGGCACGGGAGGTTTCGGCGTGGGCTTCCATCGCCCGCTCGTAACCCGCCATGTCGACGGACATCCCGACCTCGTCGGCCATGATCTGGGTAAGGTCCACCGGGAAGCCAAACGTGGCGTACAGCTCGAAGGCGACCTCGCCGGGCAGCTCCTTCACGCCGTCCCCGGCCAGCTTCTGGGCCTGTTTGCTGAACAGGTCGATCCCGCGGTCAAGCGTTCGCCCGAAGCTCTCTTCCTCTTCCTGAAGGATCTGAAGCACCGCGTCCTGGCGGGCTTTGATCTCGGGGAAGGCCTCGCCGAAGCGGGCCACGATGGTGGGCACGAGCTTGCCCAGGAACGGGCCCTCGATGTCCAGGTACTGTCGGCCGTAGCGGGCGGCCCGGCGGAGGATGCGACGGATGACGTAGCCGCGCCCGTCGTTGCTGGGCAGGATCCCGTCGGCGATGGCGAACGTCAACGTCCGGGCGTGGTCGGCCAACACGCGGCAGGCGACGTCGCCCATGTGTACCTGCCCCTCGCCGCCCACGTCGAAGCGGTCGGCCAGGTCGGCCCCGGCTCCGTAGCGGTGGTCGGTGAGCGTCTCGATCTGCTCGATGATCGGGCGGAACACGTCGGTGGCGTAGTTGGAGGTCTTCTCCTGGAGGACCATCGCGATCCGCTCGAAGCCCATCCCCGTGTCCACATGTTTGGCCGGCAAGGGGCTGAGTTGGCCTTCGGCGTCGCGGTTGAACTGGATGAACACGAGGTTCCAGATCTCGATCACACGCGGCGAATCGGCGTTCACCAGCTCGCCGCCGGACTTGTCGGGCGTCAGGTCGATGTGCAGCTCGCTGCAAGGCCCGCACGGGCCCGTATCGCCCATCTCCCAGAAGTTGTCCTTCTTGTTGCCCGGATGAATCCGCTCGGCAGGCAGGTACTTGCCCCAAAGCTCGCGGGCTTCGTCGTCGGGATCGAGCCCGTCGGCAGCGTCGCCCTGGAAGTACGTCGCGTGCAGGCGCTCGGGGTCCAGCCCCCAGACTCCCGTCAGCAGCTCCCACGCCCAGTCGATGGCCTCGGCCTTGAAGTAATCGCCGAAGCTCCAGTTGCCCAGCATCTCGAAAAACGTGTGGTGGTACGTATCATGCCCGACGTCTTCGAGGTCGTTGTGCTTGCCGCCGGCGCGAATGCACTTCTGGCTGTTGGCGGCCCGGCTGTAGTCCCGCGTCTCGGTGCCCAGGAAAATCGCCTTGAACTGGTTCATCCCCGCGTTGGTGAACAGCAGCGTCGGGTCGTCTGCCGGCAGCAGCGACGCACTGGGGACGAACGTATGGCCCCGTTCCTGGAAGAACTCGATGAACTCGCGTCGGATGTCGTTGCCGCTTCGGCGCTTCATGGTCTCACCGTCGCTTCGCCGGAAGGAATGCAACCCGCCGGACAGGGAAGGTAGAAAGATCGCGTATTCTACAAGCCCACCCCACGCTTGCCAAGGGCTTTTGAAGGATCCTGACA
>CAZFPT010000113.1:0-8778 GCA_964521005.1 uncultured Planctomycetaceae bacterium
CACCCTTGAAAGGGCTGATCGGCCGTAGGGCTCGCGACTTGTTGCGGGCGCGATCGCGGGGCGACGTTTTCCATCGGCTGCGTGGATTCGCACGATGATCCGATTTGATCCGCGATTGCTCAACATCGAGGCCCGAAGGGCCGGGCAGGATGTAGCCGGGGTTGACCGAGCGCAGCGAGGGAGCCCCCGGAACGCGTCGGCCTCTCAACCGCTCGCTGACGCCACTGGCCGACAGGCGTTGGAGTGCGCGAGTTTGAAGGTCGGCTGCGGGTTCGGCCGGTGAACGAACACGTGAGCCCTCGGCCGCCGAAAACCGTGCTGCCATGGCAGAGAGGTCTCGCGTGAATGCGATGTGTCGCCCCTCCGGGGCTTGCCTTCCAGGGGGGCCCCGTTTCCGGGGGGCTGACGCCCCCCCGCTAATTCCATCACGCCCCTTCGGGGCTTGATGGTCCGTTGGCGATGACGTCGTCTGCGGTTCGGTGACCCGCGTCGCATGGGCTTCCAGCCCATGGTCTGTTCTGTTTTCGAGCAACCCGGTTGCTCCCGTCTCCGCCCTGCGGGCTCCGTCGTGGCAGGCAGCTCGCTTGGGCTCGCTGCACAAACCGGGGCACCCTTGGTTTGCGGGCGCGATCGCAGGTCGATGCGGGACGATCACTCTTTGGAATTTGGCATTTGGAATTTGCGTTTTCGCTTCTCTACCCCCACCTGTCGCGGAGCTCCAGATGGGGCTTCAAATACAATTCACCATTCGTCGCGCGTCGCGATCCGCGTGTCGCTCGATAGCTCAAGCGTGCCCCGATTTATGTCGCACACTAACAACCCGAAACCGGCGAATTCGGTTTGACTTGCCCGGATTCACTGCGATAATGGACTGGACGTCATTCCACTCAGAGTCGACGTACCCATGATGCGGACCGAATTGACTACCACGACGACGACGTGTTAACCAGCCGCCGGGAGACATCCCGGTTGGCGCGTTTCTCGTGGGTCGGTCCGGCCAGAATGGACCGTCTTTCCCCTCCCGCTGGACGCGCCAATCTTCGGGGGACCCTCTCGGCCGTCAGGAGTTTCTCATGAGCGTTACGGTCTCTCTCCCGGACGGAAGCACTCGGGATTACGACAACCCGGTCACCTGCCTGGACGTCGCCGCCGATATTTCCGGCGGGCTGGCGCGGGCGGCGGTAGCAGCCGAGCTCGACGGACAACTGGTCGACCTGGCGACGAGCCTCGACGAGGGCACCCACCGGCTGCGCCTGCTGACCAACCGCGACGAGGAGTCGCTGGAAGTGCTCCGCCACACGGCCGCCCACGTACTGGCCCAGGCGATGCGTCGCGTCTACGGCGACGACGTCCAATACACCATCGGCCCGGCGCTGACCGACGACTTCCAGTACGGGTTCTACTACGACTTCGACCTGCCCGAACCCATCGGCAGCGACGATCTGGCGAAGGTCGAAGCGGAGATGAAGAAGATCACCAAAGAGAAGCTCCCCATTCAGCGGGAGCAGCTCCCCGTCGAGCAGGCCAAGCAGCGTCTCTCCCAGCTCGGGCAGGACTACAAGATCGAGATGATCGACGACCTGGTCCGCGACGAGAACGTCCAGACCGTCAGCCTCTACAAGCAGGGCGACTTCGTGGACATGTGTCGCGGCCCGCACCTGCCGGACACCGGCAAGCTCAAGGCCTTCAAGCTTATCACCACGGCCGGCGCGTACTGGCGCGGCGACGAAAGCAACAAGATGCTCACCCGCGTGTACGGGACTGCCTTCTTTGACAAGAAGGAACTCGCCGAGCACATCCGCCGCGTGGAAGAGGCCCGCAAACGTGATCACCGCGTGCTGGGCAAGCAACTGGGGCTGTTTACCTTCGCCGACCCGGTCGGGCCCGGGCTTCCGCTTTGGCTGCCGAAGGGAAGCATCATCCGCATGGAGCTGGAAGGCTGGCTGCGCGGCGAGCTGCTCAAGCGTGGCTACCAGCCCGTCATCACGCCCCACGTGGGCAAGCTGGAGTTGTGGAGAACCTCCGGCCATTACCCTTACTACGAGCACGGGCTGTTCCCCACCATGAACGTGGGCGAACAGGAGGACGCCGAGGGCTATCTCCTCAAGCCGATGAACTGCCCCTTCCATATCCAGAT
Source organism: uncultured Planctomycetaceae bacterium (assembly GCA_964521005.1). Taxonomy (GTDB): domain Bacteria; phylum Planctomycetota; class Phycisphaerae; order SM23-33; family SM23-33; genus CAZFPT01. Next base: position 2,138 of record CAZFPT010000113.1, read on the forward strand.
CTACAAGTCCGACCAGCGCAGCTACCGCGAGTTGCCCCTGCGTCTCAGCGAGTTCGGGACGGTTTACCGGTTCGAGCAGTCCGGCGAACTGAGCGGGCTGACGCGCGTCCGCGGGTTCACCCAGGACGACGCCCACATTTTCTGCATGCCCGACCAGCTCGAAGCCGAGGTCGAATCGTGCGTCGAACTCACCAAGCTTTGCCTCGGGACGCTGGGCCTGGAAGACTATCGCGTCCGGGTGGGCCTGCGCGACCCGGACGACGCGAAGTACACCGGCCCGGAGGAGTACTGGGACCGTGCCGAGCAGAACATCCGCAACGTCGTGCGTCGGTTGGGCATGAACTTCACCGAGGAGCCCGGCGAAGCCGCCTTCTACGGGCCCAAGATCGACTTCGTCGTGCGCGACTGCATCGGCCGCGAGTGGCAGCTGGGAACCATCCAGGTGGACTACAACCTGCCCGAGCGGTTCGATCTCACCTACGTCGGCACCGACAATTCCACACATCGGCCGGTGATGATCCACCGCGCCCCGCTGGGCTCGCCGGAGCGGTTCATCGGCATTCTCATCGAGCATTTCGCCGGGGCGTTCCCGTTGTGGCTTTCGCCGGTTCAACTGGCGGTACTGCCGGTGAGCGACAAGTACAACGAGTACGCCCAGTCGGTCGCCTCGAAGGTTCGCGGCGCGGGCGTGCGTGTGGAGATGGACGATTCGCCGGAGAAGATCGGCGCCAAGATCCGCCGCGCCACGCTCCAGAAGGTGCCCTACATGGTCATCGTCGGCGAGCGGGAAGTGGACGCCGGCACCGTCTCGCTGCGTCACCGCACCGCCGGCGACGCCGGTTCTCTGGGCGTGGACGAGCTGATCGCGGGTCTGCGAAACGAGATCGACACAAAAGGTTCCGAAACGCTGGGGGTCCCAGCCGCGTCGGAAGAATAGACTGATTCAACATCTTCCCCGCCCGCGCGGACCTGAGGATGGTCCGGCGAGGGGTTGAGCTTTGCAGGAGAGACTACCATCGCAAAAGATTTACGCTGCAATGAGCGGATCCGCATTTCCCCGATCCGCCTGATTGACGAGAACGACGAACAGATCGGCCTGGTCGAGGTTCAGGATGCCCAGGCCCGTGCACGGGAAGCCGGTCTCGACCTGGTCGAGGTGGCGCCCAACGCCAAGCCGCCGGTCTGCCGGATCATGGACTACGGCAAGTGGAAGTACGCCCAGAAGAAGAAGGAGCAGGCCGCCCGGGCCAAACGCCACGAGCAGGAGCTCAAGGAGATCCGGATCCGCACGCCGAAAATCGGCGAGCACGACCTGCAGATCAAGGTCGACCGGGCACGGGAGTTCCTCCAGCGCGGCGACCGGGTGCAGTTCTCGCTGCGGTTCCGCGGGCGCGAGCTTGCCCACATCGACGAGGGGCAGAACGTCTTCCGCAGAATCGTCGAGAAGCTCTCGGACGTCAGCAAGATCGACCAGGCGTTCCGCCGCGAAGGTCGGCGCATCACGATGCGTCTGGCGCCGCTCAAGTAGCCCGGCCGGCCGTTGACGCGAACTTGGACACCGACGCTCCCCCGGGGGCTGGTCGGACGATCACTTCGCGCACCGAGCCGGCGGAAAAGGTCATTTTCGTGACGGGTTGACCCTTTACATCGCCATCGCCCGTGGTAGAATGGCCGATCTTTCGGGTTGAACCCCTGCAGACACTACAGGACGACCACCATGCCGAAGATGAAGACAAAGAAAGCGATTACCAAGCGAATCAAGGTCACCGGACGGGGCAAGATCCTCCGTTATCCCGCCGGTGCCAGCCACCTCAAAAGCCGCAAGAGCAACAAGCGGCTGCGGGGGCTCCGCAAGGCCCGGACACTGTCCAAGGGCTTCGCGAAGCAGGCCAAGGGTTTGCTGGGTATCTGACGACCACCGACACCAGGCCCGTGTGGGAGTCCACCTGGGACGCGCCGCGACGGGGGTGAACCGTCGCGACGAGGAACAGCCCGACCCGATCGGGTGTCCACCGGCCAAGACAACCAAGGAGACGCACCATGGCACGCGTACGTAAGGGCTCGGCCCGACGCAAGAAGCACAACAAGGTTCTCAAGCAGGCCCGCGGTTACCACGGCAGGACGTCGCGGGAGTACCGCAAGGCCAAGCAGGCCGTCTTCCGCGCCGGAGTGATGGCCACCAAGCACCGTCGCCTCCGCAAGCGCGATTTCCGCCGCCTGTGGATCACCCGTATCTCGGCGGCCTGCCAGCAGCGCGGCGTGAAGTACTCGCGATTCATGGCCGGTCTGACCGACGCGGGCATCGACCTCAACCGCAAGATGCTCTCCGAGATCGCCATCGCCGACCCGGCCGGGTTCGACAGAATCGTCGAACTCTCCAGGGAGAAGGCCCCGGCGTAAGATTCGCACGCAACCTGCAGAACACACCCACGGGGCGGTCGATTCGATCGCCCCGTTTCCTTGCGCCGCCGGGCGCGTGCGCTTTTCGGGGATGAAATGCCCCTGGCGACCTGCTAAAATCCCGGCCCTGTCGCAACGAAAGGACTCACGATGTCGGCGATCGATGAACTGGACCAACTGAGAACCGATGCCCTCGCCGAGCTCAAATCGGCCGACGATGCCGACGCGCTCGAGGCGTGGCGTATCAAGTACCTCGGCTCGAAGGGGCTTCTCAAGGACGCCATGTCGAGGATCGGGCAGATTCCCAAGGAGGACAAGCCCGCCTACGGCAAGGCCGCCAATGCCCTGAAGAACGCCCTGCAGTCCGCCTTCGACGAGAAATCCGATTCGCTCGCCGGCGGCGCGTCGAGTTCGTCCGGGCCCATCGAGGACGTCACCCTTCCCGGGCGAAAGCCGCGGATCGGTCACAAGCACGTGATCACTCAGACCATCGAGGAGATCTGCGAGATCTTCGCGCGGATGGGTTTCGCCATCGCCTACGGGCCGGAAATCGAGAACGAGCGACACAACTTCGAGGCGCTGAACATTCCGGACTGGCACCCGGCCCGCGACCCGCTGGACAATTTCTACATCGACCGGAAGTGGATGCTCCGCTCGCAGACCTCCACCGTGCAGATCCGCACCATGGAACAGCAGGACCCGCCGGTGCGCGTGGTCGCTCCGGGACGGGTGTATCGGCCTGACACCGTCGACGCCACTCACAGCTTCATGTTCCACCAGCTCGAGGGGCTTTACGTCGACGAGGGCGTCACGATGGCCGATCTCCGCGCGAGCCTCGACCAGTTCTGCAAGGCCTACTTCGGGCCTGAGGTGCAGACGCGTTTCCGCCCGAGCTTCTTCCCCTTCACCGAACCGTCGGCCGAGGTGGACGTGCTGTTCCACTACGACGACGGAAGCACGCAGTGGATCGAGCTGGGCGGCTGTGGCATGGTCGACCCGAACGTCCTGACCGCCGTCGACTACGATCCCGAGAAATACACCGGCTTCGCCTTCGGGCTGGGCATCGAGCGGATGGTCATGCGCAAGCACAACATCCCCGACATCCGCTACCTGTTCGAGAACGACGTGCGTTTCCTCCGCCAATTCTGACCGCCGCCCCGGTCGGCAACGGCAGAACACCAATCCGAAACACCGCGCGAGACTCCCCATGGACGTTCGACTGGACACTGACTTCCCCGGCGGCAACGGCGTTCTGATCGAGGCAACCGACGCCGGCCCGCCCGTGGTGCGATTTGCCGCCGAGGCCAGGAACTGCCCCCAGGCGTTGTGGTTCCACTTCCGCCTTTCGGGCCTGCCCGGCCAGGAGGTCCGCGTGGTGCTCGCCAATCCCGAGCAAACCCTCGGCGGGCCCGACTGGTCCACGAACCACCCGGTTTTCCGGACGCGCGACTCGCACTGGCAACGCACCGGCGACCCCCTGCCGCTGGCGACCCCTGCCGGACGAACCGAATGGGCCTGGGACCTGCCCTGCCCCGACGGCAGCGTGGAATTCGCTCACTGCTACCCGTATCAGCTCGCCGACCTGGACGCCACGCTGGACGAGCTGCAGGCCTCGTGGATCCGCGAGACGATCGGCGTGACCATGCACAGCCGACCGCTTCCGGCGGTCTGCAGCGAGAAACCCGACGGCAGCAAGCCCGTCGCGCTGCTCACCGCGCGTCACCACGCCGGCGAGACACCCGGTGCGTGGGTGCTGGACGGCCTGCTGCGGGCTGTCGACGCGGACCGTTCGCTGCGCGAGCGCGTCGTCTGGTCGGCCGTCCCGATGGTGGACCTCGACGACGTGGTCGAGGGAAGCTACGGAAAAGACCCTCACCCGCACGACTGCAACCGGGCGTACGGCGTGATCTGTCGACCTGAAGTGTCGGCCGTCATGTACGAATGCTACCGCCTCAAGGGGCTTGGCCTGAGATTCCTGTGCGACCTGCACGCCCCCTCCCACCGCGAGCGGCGATCCTACGTGCCCATTCGAGGCTGGTCGAAGGACGCCGTGATCAACCCCATCGCCCGCGAGTTCGGGGAGCGTTTCCAGCAGGCAGTGCCCCCGCCGCTGCGGTCGAGCATTGCCCACGTGCTGCCCCCCACCACCGCCCGCAGCCGATACCCGGGAACCAGCGCGTCGCGATGGATCACCGAAGCCCTGCACACCGACGGCGTCTGCGTGGAGACCAGCTACCACGGGACCGAGTCGCGGGATTACACGATTGCCGATTTCCGCCGCATCGGGCAATCGCTGGCCGAAACCATTGCGGACTGGGTCACGAATCGTCCGAATACACTGTAGGAGGACGACCCGAACGATGAGCCAGACGAGCATCCCAACCGACCCGGCCGCCCACGCCAACGGCAGACTGCCCGGCAACCCCATGCTGTTCGAGGTCGCCTGGGAGGTCTGTCAGCAGGTCGGGGGGATCTACACGGTGCTCCGCAGCAAGGCCCCGTTCATGACCGACCATCGCGGCAGCGCCTACTGCCTCATCGGTCCGTACAACCGCCGGACGGCCCCGGTGGAGTTCGAGGAATCTCCCGCGACCGGCGCCATCGGAAAAGTCGTGGACGCGCTGGGCGCGATGGGCGTGACCGCACGCTACGGCCATTGGTTGGTCACCGGTCGCCCGCGCGTGGTGCTGCTGGACGTCGACGGGGCCCGCTCGCGCCTCGGCGAGATCAAGTACCACCTCTGGGAGCAGCACAACGTCTCGGCGGACACCGGCGAATCCGTCCTCGACGACGCCATCGCGTTCGGATGGTGCGTGCAGCAGTTCTTCTCCGCCCTGTGCGAGGTGGGCGGGTACAAGGACCGTCCGATCATCGCGCATTTCCACGAGTGGATGTCGGCTTCGGCGATTCCCGAGATGCGCCGCCAACGCCTGCCGCTGCACATCGTGTTCACCACGCACGCCACGCAGCTGGGGCGGTACGTCGCGATGAACGACGAGGGCTTTTACGAGCACCTTCCCTTTGTCGATTGGCTGGGCGACGCCCGGCGGTTCAACATCGAGCCGCAGGTCCGCCTGGAACGCGCCGCCGCTCACGGGGCCCACGTGTTCACCACCGTCTCGGACGTCACCGCCGAGGAATGCACGCACCTGCTCGGCCGCGAGCCCGACGCCGTCACGCCCAACGGACTGAACATCGAACGTTTCGTGGCGATGCACGAATTCCAGAATCTCCACCGCCTCTACAAGGAGAAGCTCCACGAGTTCGTGATGGCCCAGTTCTTCCCCAGCTACAGCTTCGACCTGGACAAAACGCTCTACGTGTTCACCTCCGGGCGATACGAGTATCGCAACAAAGGCTTTGACCTGACCATCGACGCGCTGGGTCGGCTCAACCGTCGACTCAAAGAGAACGGGCCCGCCGACGTCACCGTGGTCCTGTTCATTCTCACCCGCCGGCCATACCGATCGGTCATTCCCGACGTGCTGCGCCGCCGGGCGATGATGGAAGAGCTCCGCAAAACCTGCGACGAGGTACGCGACGAGCTGGGCGAGGCGCTGTGGCATGGGGCGGCCCGCGGCGAGTTGCCGGACCTCGAGAAGCTCATCTCCGACACCTCCCGCATGCGGCTGTTGCGGATGATCCACGCACACCAGAGCAGCGACCTGCCTCCCATCGTCACCCACGACCTGTGGGACGCCGGCGACGACGCCATCCTCCAGCAGATCCGCAACTGCGACCTGATCAACCGCGAGGAGGACGCGGTCAAGGTGGTCTACCATCCCGAGTTCGCCTCCGCCTCAGACCCCCTGCTGGGGATGGACTACGACCAGTTCGTTCGCGGCTCGCACGTGGGCATCTTCCCCAGCTACTACGAACCATGGGGATACACACCGCTGGAATGCGTGGCGTATGGGATTCCCACCGCCACCAGCGACCTCAGCGGATTCGGGTCGTACGTCTCCCAGCACTTCCCCGAGCACGAGGAACACGGGATCTTCGTGGTGAACCGTCGCAGCCGGGACTATCACACAGCCGCCGACGAACTGACGGCCTGGCTGGAATCCATCGCCTGCCTCAACCGCCGCGGACGAATCACGCTGCGCAACCGCGTCGAAAGCCTCTCGGAACACTTCGACTGGCACCGCATCGGCCAAAACTACCTCGATGCCTATCGCGCCGCCCTCGCCATCGACCCGACCGGCTGAACCGAGTTCGATGCCCCAAAGAGTTCCCGGGCC
>CAZFPT010000113.1:8878-10925 GCA_964521005.1 uncultured Planctomycetaceae bacterium
CGCCATCGACCCGACCGGCTGAACCGAGTTCGATGCCCCAAAGAGTTCCCGGGCCATGTGCCGCTTAAAGCCAAAGCAGGCCGTAGGGCTCGCAACTTGTTGCGGGCGAATCGTCTGTGAGAGATTCAGGCCTGGTGGAAATGCACGCCGACGGCGACGTGGCCGGACGAGAGCAGCGCATTGCGGTCCACGCGTACAACCGTCGCATGGACGTCCTGCCCCGCGAAGTCCGAGAACTCCGAGATCGGCACGTTGCCCAGGTTCAGCTTGAGCGTCTGCCCCGTATGGACCGGCGCGGTGGCCGGCACGTACATCAACATCCCGCCCCCCGAGAGGTCCACGCTTCGCCCGGGGAAATCCCGACGCGACTGGGCGTGATGGAACTGCACACTGGTCGCCAGTGGAAACCGCTGGTGTGCCCGTCGATCCTTCGCTGATGCGTCACTCATGATTGTCTCCGCAGATGCCCCGAAGATACCTCCTTGTATATCGGAAGCACGCCGACGGGGATTTTACCCCACCGGAATTTCGGGAACAACGATTCTCTCGGCCTTCGCCCCGCCGGCACCTGCCCCAAACGCCCTTGGACTCTTCGCCGGCGATCGCTATAAAGGAGGCATCCCATGCGACCACGACCTGACACACAACGTGCTTTGGAACGCGAACTTAAGATCGGACCGTCCGCCCATCCTCTGCGGCTCGCGGCCTTGGTGGCGGTGGCAACGGTATGGGCCGTCCTGCCGGCGTGCCCGACCTGGGCAGGAGAAACCCCACCCCTGGCCCGGCAGGTGGATTCGCTCATCCAACTCCACGCCGGGCGATTTGCCGACGATCTGGGCGTCTGTGTGGTGGATCTCAACTCGGGCAAGACGCTCGCGGCACATCGGCCCGACGTCAAACGCATCCCCGCGAGCAACCAGAAGCTGCTGAGCTCGGCTGTGGCGTTGCAGCAGCTCGGCCCGGACTTCCGCTTCGTGACGGCCCTGTACGCTGCGCCCGGCGCCGACGGCAAGACCGACCTCATCGTCGCGGGCACGGGCGACCCCCTGCTGGGCGATCCGCACATCGCTGCTGCCAACGAGCGAAGCATCTACGCCGAGCTGGACGCCTGGTGCCTCAAGGCGAAGAAATCTCTGGGAGGCCGATCCGTCGGCGACCTCAAGCTGGTCGCGCGTCGCGACCCCCGCCGCTATCGCCACCCCGATTGGCCGGCGAAACAGGCGTCGCGGTGGTACTGCGCGCCGGTGGCGTCGCTGAACTTCCACGACAACTGCCTCGACGTGACCTGGCCGAGGGATGAGGACGGCCACATCGCGCCGGCCGTGGCGCCGGCGAGCCGCTTCATGACCCTCGTCGATCGCACGAAACGCACCGGGAAGCGATCGGCCTGGTGGGCCTCGCTGACCCGGGCCGACGGCGTGGTGACCTTCCGGGGGCGGGTGGTCAAGCCCACCTCACACCCGATCCCCGTAGCCGTCAACGATCCGCCACTGTTGCTGGGGCGCGTGCTGGCCGACCGTCTGGCCCGGGCCCGACTGCCCGTGGCCGGTTCGCTCCAGCGGATCGCGTTGACCGACGTGCCGCGCGAGAAGCTCACGCTGGTCGCCCGCAGCGCGACGCCCCTGAAGGACGTCCTTCGCCGCGCGAACAAACGCAGCCTCAACATGGCAGCCGAGGCGATGCTCCTGCGCGCCGGCGACTGGACCTGGGACGGCAGCGCCAAACGGGCCACGCGCACACTCGGACGCACCTTCGGGCTGGACGCCAACGACTTTGTGGTCTCGGACGGAAGCGGGATGTCGCGGAAGAACCGCATCACCCCCCGCGCGATGACGACGCTGCTGCGCGCGGTGCTCAAGCACAAGGGCGGATCGCTCCTGCTGGACTCGCTGCCGCGAAGTGGCGAGAAGGACGCCTCGCTGCACCGCCGGCTGACCCGCAAGCCCTACAGCGGCCGAGTTGCTGCCAAGACCGGCACGTTGACGGGCGTCTGGTGCCTCAGCGGGTACGTTCTCGACCGCAAACACCGCCCTGCCGTGGCGTTCTC
>CAZFPT010000114.1:0-10923 GCA_964521005.1 uncultured Planctomycetaceae bacterium
CACACCGGCTGCCTGTTCGGAGGCACCCTCGGCGAGGGACTGGCTGGCCCCGGAGACCTGGTTGGCGGCTTCGGCGGTCTGCTGCGAGCCGGCGGTGAGCCCGTCGATGATGCGGCGGATGGGCTTGGTGATCGAACGGGTAATGGTGAACGCCATTACGATGCTGATGACCACGGCGATGGACAACCCGATGATCATCGTCGTCGAGGCGACCGAGAGAGAGTCGGCTGCGTTATTGGCCACCTCGGTGGTCCCGGCTACGCCCGCCTGGGCGGTCGCCAGGGCATTCTTGTTGACCTCGTCGGCGGCGGTTTCCCGCTGACGTCCGATGTCCTGGAGCTTCAGCCAGCTGTCCAGGAAACTGTTCATGGCAACCTTGTAATTGTTGGCGGCCTTCTGGGTGTTCTCGATACGCTGAATATCCGCCGGGAGTCTGGTAATCTTGCGAAGGTCCGTGAACAAATCCTTCATCTTGGCGAAGTTTTCGGTGGCGTCACGGATCAGCTTGGGTTCCCGCTGGGCCTGCGACCGCCAGCACGCCAGGCGTGTTGCGTTGCCGGCATCGATGATGTCATTGACGATGGTGATCTTCTCGTGCCGCTCGTTCATATCGGTGGCGAGCTTTTCCTGCTGACCGGCGAGGAATTCCTCGCAGTTGGACACGTACGCGCCGGCGGCGGTATCCATCTTGCCCCGGTACTCGGCCAGGACTTTCTCCTGGGCGTCGTCGCCCTTGAGATACTCGGCGAGGAAGCCTTCCATGGCCGATTTGTACTGGCTGGCGGCCTCCTCGGTGGCGTCGATGCGATCCAGGTCGCCCTTGTCCGAGCAGATCTTGCGCAGCGCAGCCGTCCTGCCCCAGACCTTCTCCAGCGTGGCGATGGCCTGTTTCATGTAGTCGGGCTCGCCGGTCGCCTGGGACTTGAAGTTCAGCACGCGCGTCGTGGAGCCCAGGCTGACGATTTCGCTGACCAGGGCGATCTTCTCGTTGCGTTCTTTCAGGTCGGCCTTGAACGCCTTGTTCTGACCGTTGAGGAACTCGGTGCAGTTGCTCATGTAGTTCGAAGCGGCCTTGTCGAGATCCTCGCGGAACCCGTCCAGTTCATGCGTGGTCACTTCGGTCTGGTCCACCAGCTTGACGTACTCGTTCAGGGCGGTGGTGCAGTTCTGCTCGTACTCGGGCAGCTTCACCAGGTGAGGCGATTGGGCTGCCAGGTCGCGACAACCCTTGAGAGCTTCCTGCACGTCCTTGATGGACTTGCGTCCTTCTTCCAGGTACTTGGGGTTTTCGCTGAGGCTGTAGCCACGAATGGCGTACATCACAGCCATCGAATTCCGCTCGACGTCGTTGGCCAGTTTCACCTCGGGCACGTACTCGTCCGCGAGGATCTTCGATTCGGTCTCCACACCCTTCATGTTGAAAATCGCCAGGCCACCGAGGCCTACCGCGATCAACACCAGGAGTGTGAAGCCGAATGCAATCTTCGTCCCCAGTTTCATTCGCTTGAACATGTGTGTTCCTTTCCATTTTCGACCTGGCCTGCGGACCCCCGCGGCCCTGCCATTGCCAATATCCATGGTTCTTCAGGAGATCCCAACGGAGGCAACGGATCTCCACGACTCGCTGCTGTCCCGGTGCTGGGCGCGCAACGTTTCGTGGCAAATGGAAGCGAATTGGTCAACCCCGAGAAACTCAGCAAGGGTGTGTAAGAGGCGTCCCCGGCCCCACGACCCCGCACTGCACTGCGTTCCCACAACGGCTGACCCGCTCCCCCCATTCAACCCACAATCCCATGATCGGATCAATACGGGGGAAGGTTAACCATAAGCAGAGAAAAACCTCAGCATCGCACTCGGATTGGTCGCAAACCCGCTCCAATCGCCCACCATCGAGGGCGCCAGGCGAGCTTCGAAACAAAAAACGGCCCGGCTTGAGGAGAGCCGGGCCAGATCAGACAACTGCGCGACGGTGGAAAGACGATGACACGTCAGATACGTCGTTTGTCCGTTGTATTCATCGGACACATCCAGACCCGGTCCACACTGGGAATTCCACCGGTTCTTGGTCGGGAAAGACGAGGGGCCAATCAGGTGTCCAGCGTCGTAAGCCCTTCGCGCACCGCGTACTTGGTGAGTTCGGCGATGGACCGGATCCCCAGCTTGTCCATGATGCCCTTGCGGTGCCATTCGATCGTCTTGGTCGTCACGTGCAGGTCGGCGGCAATCTGCTTGGAGCTCTTGCCCTCGGCAACCAGTTGCAGGACCTCTTTCTCGCGGTCGGTCAGGGCCGATCGCGTCGCGTCTTTCTTGCTGGGCGTCCCGCGGACATAGTCCTGCACGATGCTGCCGGCAATCTCGGGAGAAAGGAACGTCTTGCCGATGACCACCGTCTTGATCGCGTGGACGACCTCCTCGATGGGCGAGCTTTTCACGACGTAGCCGGCCGCCCCCGCCTGCAGCATGTCCGAGACGATCTGCCCGCCGGTGTGCATCGACAGGGCGAGCACCTTCGTCCGGGAAGACGCCGAGAGGATCTGCTTGACCGCGGCGATTCCGTTGAGTTCGGGCATCGCCACGTCCAGGACCACCACGTCGGGCTTGTGTTCGCCCGCCAGCTCGACGCCCGCCCTGCCGTTATCGGCCAAGGCGACGACCTCGATATCCGGCTCGTCCGAGAGCAGACCTTTGAGCCCGTCCAGCACCACCTGGTGGTCGTCCACCAATACCACGCGAATCATGTTCCTACCCACTTTCCGGTCCTGTTTGCTCGCCCAGAGGCACGGCCATCTCGATCCGCGTGCCCTCGCCCACCACCGATTCGACCTCCAGCCGACCCCCGACCGCATCGAGGCGCTCGCGGATGCTGAACAGGCCGAATCCCGACGGCCGACTCTGCTTGAGAGTCTCATCGGTGACGGCGAATCCCGCACCATCGTCCTGAACAACCACGTGGACCTCTCGGCCCTGCGGCGAGACATCGATCGTCACCATTTCGGCGTTGGCGTGCTTGGCGGCGTTGGTCAACAACTCTCGGGCAGACTGATACAGCAGACCTCGGACATCCGGGGGCAGGTTCTCCGTCGAGCCCTCCGAGTGAACTCGACAACTCATATTGTACTGCTCTTGGAAGTTTTCCGCAAGCGAGCTGAGAGCGGCCACCAATCCGAACTCGTAGAGCGTCGGAGGGCAGATTTCCAGCGTCAGCGATCGCGAATCGCGCATGGTTCGGTCCACCAGGTCCAGCGTGTCCACGATCAACTCTTCGTGCCCCCCGTGGACGCCATGGCGCCGCAGTTGGCTGAGGCGCGTCTTGATCGCGAAGAGGCGCTGGCTGACGCCGTCATGTAACGCCGAGGCGAGCCGGCGACGCTGGCGGTCTTCGGCCATCGCCAGTTCGGAGGCCAACCGACGCAGGCTCCGCTGGTATTCTTCGAGCCGTTCCTCGTTGCGCCGACGCTCCGTGATGTCGTAGATAATCGAATAGAGGATCGTTCGCCCGTGCAGCACGATCGGGCCGCTGTAGACCTCCACGTCGCGGATCTCGCCGCCGGCGAGTCTGTGACGGAAGAGGAAATGCGTCCGCTCCTCCTCGCGGGCCCGTTGCATCTCACGCCGAACTTCCTCTTCGCTGAGCGTGTTGATGCTCGTGATCCGTCGTCCGATCAGCTCGTCGCGATCCCAGCCATAGAACGCCACTGCCTTGGCGTTGGCATCGAGAATCTCCCCGGTATCCGGATCCAGCAGAAGTCCCATCGCGTGGCTGGAATGGAAAACCGTGCGGTACCGCTGCTCGCTCTCGGCCAGGGCAGCCATCGCGTTCACCTCGTCGGTGGCGTCCCGATGCACACCGACGTAGCCGCGGAACTGACCATCCTCGTCGAGAAGGGTCGAGAGCAGCGACTCGGTGTATATCTCTCTGCCATCCTTCGTCGACAGGCGAATCCGCCCATGCCACGAGGTCTTCTCCCGAATCTCCCCGCGGATCGCTTCGGCCCGATTAAGGTCCGAGTGAGGACCCATCAGTCGATGGATGCTCTGGCCCAGCATTTCCTCGGCCGAGTAGCCGAACAGATCCTCGCTGCCCCGGCTCCAGTAGATCACGCGGTCTTCCTCATCGGTCGCCAGAACGGCCTCTCGCACACTGGCGAGCATCTGGGCCTGAAGTTGGAGGCGCTGTCGGTTCAGCTCGCCGGTCGTCACGTCCCGACCCACGCCGATCAGGCCGGTGACCGCCCCGGACTCATCGGTCAACGGCACGACGATGTCTTCCCAGTAGCTCAGCCCCTCCACGCCGCGGATGTTCTCGGCGGCGATGGTCTCGCGAGCAGTTTGGCCGGTGGCCAACGCGCGGCGGGCGGCACATCGCCGGGACTCGTCACAGGTACAGTCGAACGCCTCGGAGCAGGGCTTGCCCAGCGCGTCCGGGTAAACATCCAGCGTCACGCGGTTGGCCCAGATCACCTTCTTGAACGGATCGAAACGGATGACCATCTCGGGCAGGGCATCCAACAGAGTCTGCAGCTCAGCCTCCGTCTCCCGCCGGCGCGCGAATGCCTCACGCCGACGCAGGACCTGCCTGCTGAGAAGCCATCCCATCACGATCAGAATCGCCACGGATACCAGGCGATGGGCCATGTCCCCCGGCGTGACACCCACAAGGAAATGGCGCACGAACGGTACGTTCGGCTGAAACAGGTACTCCAGCACCGCGTCGGCCAACCACACCGACACCGCCGCCAAGGCAACCACCAGGAAGATTCGCGTTCGTATTTTCATCAGACGTGCGGACCCGGGCAGGGGGCCCAGTAGACAGTATACTCATCCGCCCGGGGGCGATGCCACAGAGATCAGACTTCTCCGGGGCGTTCGGCCTGGTGGGAGCCCAGCCTGCGGCGGTTCGGAACCACAACGGTGATCGTCGTACCACGCCCCATTTCGCTCTCCAGCTTCACCGACGCTCGGAGACGCTCGGCGGCGTGTTTGACAATCGCCAGACCCAATCCCGAGCCACGAACGGCAGTGTCGCCCGTTCGCGCACGATCGGCCTGGAAGAACCGCTCGAAGACGCGAGGCTGATCCTCGGGCTTGATCCCGCAACCCGTGTCGGCCACCCGGACAGTCAGCTCCCTGCCGTCAAAAGTGATCGCACACGCGACCCGACCGGCGGGTGGAGTGAACTTCAGCGCGTTGCCCACCAGATTCTGCAGGATCATCTCCAGCAGCTTGTGGTCGGAATGGAACCCCCCGCCGCCGGACGTATCGACGGTCACATCCAACGTCACGCCCTTTTTGTCGGCCTGGCCGGCGAACTGCGCCTCGACCCACTCGCCCAGTTCCTCCGGGTCGATGGGCTCGACCTGCAACGGAGAGCGCCCCGCCGACTCGACCGCATGGAGGTCCAGCAGGTCCATGGTCACCTGCTCGAGCCGATTCACGTGCCGGTCCAGCATCCGGGTACACTTGCGGAACGTCTCCTCGTCGTCGCGGTCCGAATCGGCGAGCGACTCGACCGCCGCCCGGATCACCGCCAGGGGAGTGCGCAGCTCGTGGGACGCGTTGACCACGAACTCCGCCTTCGTGGCGGCAGCCCGGGTGATGTCCGTCACGTCGTGAAGCACCATCAACGTGCCCAGCCCCTGGGAAGGCCCCTGCCGCACCGGAGAGGCGGTCACCTGCAGCGTCCGCATGCGGCCGTTGACCTCGATCTCGAGCTGCCGCGAGACCAGAATGTCCGTCTCGCGACACTGGCGGTAGAGGTCGATCATGTCCGGAACCCGCACGCACCGCTGGATATGGCTGCCGATGGCCTGCGATTCGGGCACGTCCAGGATCTCGGCGGCCTGGCGGTTCATCAGGACGATTTCCTCGGACGTGTCGGTCACGATGAGCCCCTCGCGCATGTTGACCACGACCGTCTGGAGGTTCGCCCGCTGTGCGGCGATGGTCTCGATCTGGTGGGCGAGGCTTTCCCGCATGTCGTTCAGCGCGTCGGCCAACTGCGCCAGTTCGACCGACCCCACCGACCGCGCCTTCTGCTTGAGATTGCCCGAGGCGATCGACCGCGCCGTCAGCGCCAGCTGGCGCAACGGGACGTACCACACCCAGCTGATGAGCAACCCGAGCACCACCGCCGCCAGCACGCTCGCCCCCGCAGCCAGCAGCAGGGAGCGGAGGATCATCCCCCTCGCCTCGACCAGTGCCCGCACGGGCATCGCGATCCGCACCGCGCCGACCACGCGATCCCCATGGCGAACGGGGCTGGCCATGTAGCGGAACTCCCGTCCGAGGGTGTCGCTGAGGCGGATGTCGCTGCCCTCGCGTCCTTCCAGGGCCGCCATCACTTCGGGTCGCGAGGGGGTGCGGTGGTTTTCCATACGGGCGGCGGGCATGGCGCTGGAGTCTCCCAGAACCACGCCGTCGGAGGCGATCACCGTCAGCCGGGTGGGCTGCTCAGCCAGCTCGCGCCAGTTCTTGCACATCTCGTCGATGGCGACCGGATCGGCAGAGAGCGTTGGCCAGAGACGCTGAAAGAGCAGCTGACTCATGTGGGTCAACTGTCGTTGATGCTCGTACTGGTTGCGGCTATGGTCCGCCTCGAGCGAACGATGGGAGATGATCCCGCCGGTGGCGATGATCAGCAACACCAGCAGCAGGTTGCCCAGGAACAGTTTGAAGAACAGGCTGTGACGCAGCATGAGCGGTTCGTGTACCTCCCGCTCCGGTGTATATCATGCCCCGCCCGGGAAGTCCAGAAAGGGCACGGGCGAAACCACGCTCGTGGCGATATTCGACAGGTGGGCTGCCACCCGCTTGTAGTGACGCGCCAGCAGCACGTAGGCGACGGCTTCGTCGGCGGGGAAATCGCCGCGCAGGCCCAGCAACTGGTGCACGACCATCTCGCAGCGCTGCCCGATGGACCGCGCCGAGGTGGTCACGTCCCGCGCGCCGGACTTGTCGTCCTCGCCGATCGCCTTGATCACCGCCGGGAACAGCCCGTCGATCTCGTCGCGGATCTCGGTCAGCGGACCAACGAACTCCCCGTGGGTATACTCGTGCTCGAAGAACGAACCCACCTCGTAGATGTTCTTGCAGTAATCGCCGATCCGCTCGGCGTCTTTCACCACGCTCATCAACACCAGGCAAGGCCCGAGGTCCATGCGGTTGTCCACGCTCAGGTGGCCCACCACCCGTTCGCGAATCGACTGCTCCAACGCGTTGATCTCGCGGTCCTTCTCGTACAGCTCCGCCTCGGCGTCCTCCCAGTGCTCGGTCTCCTTGAGCACCGAGCCGACCCGCTGGAACATCCACTGACCCAGCTCGATCATCCGGGCGATCTGGCCGGTAAGGTCCTGAACGACATCCTTGCGACGGAACAGTCTGAACACTTCTCTCAGCATGGCCCAGCTCCCGGGCGTATCAGCCCTGAATCCAGCGTACCAGAATGATCACCACGATCGGAACAACGAAGAACGCCGCCAGTACGTACCCCGCCGCCAGAAGACGCCGGCGAGCGGCAAGCTTGGCGAATCCCTTCGCCAGTGAAATCGGGATAAACTGCAGCGGCCAGAAGACGGCCGTCCCGTAAACATTGAAAAGCAGGTGCCCCATCGCGCAACCCATCGCCTCGGCCTTGCCGGTCCCCACTGCCGCCAGCATCGCCGTGAGAGTGGTCCCGATGTTCGCCCCCAGCGTATACGGGTAGATCTGGCGAAGCTTGAGGATGCCCGCCCCCACCAGCGGGACCACCAGCGATGTCGTCACCGACGAACTCTGCACCGACGCGGTCAGCACAATACCCACCATGAACGCGATGCCAGGCCGGCGAAACAGCGTCCGGTCGAACACGTCGCTGAGGCGAGACTGCATCAGCCCGCGGAGCATCTTCACCAGCAGCACCAGCGCCACGAACAGAAGCACCAACGCCGCTGCGGCGATGATCGTGCCCCCCACAGGCTTCGAGAAGCCCATCACATCCAGCACCAGCCACTTCGCCACGGACCCCAGCAACCCGAAGAACACCTTGACGAACCCGATCTGCTTGGTCGGGTCGGACTGAAACATCCGCGTCTGGGCGAGGACCTCCGAGAACCACGCCGTGGGGCGCGAGATGATCCCGAACGCCCACTCCAACGGCAGGAACAGCAGCACCGCCAGCACGTTGAAGAAATCGTGTACGATCGCCCCCGCGAACGAGCGCCGGAACTCCCTCCGCTGACGGATGTGGGCCAGCGAAACCAGAATGTTCGTCACCGACGTGCCGATGTTCGCACCCATGATGATCGGGATCGCCGCCGCCAGTGAAACCTGTCCGCCGGCAACGAAACCGATCGTCATCGACGTGGTGAAGCTGCTGGATTGCACCAGGCTGGTTACCAGCAATCCCACGAACAACCCGTTGACCGGCTGATCGACCAGCGAGAAGAGGCTTTCGAGGAAGTCCTTGCCGGACGGTTCGCCTGCGATGACCTTCAACCCGCCGCCCATCATCTTGACCGCGGAGACGAACAGAAATACCAGCCCGATCGTGATCAGCCCGCGCAGCCAGTTGGGCATGCCGGCCGGCTCGGGGGGAGGAACAAGGGAACTTGTGTCGGCTTCGCTCATAGCTCGCGTGGATTCTCGAATCACGGGAGAAAATCGGGAGCCGGACTCTATCGGCCGTCTTAATGCAACGCAAGCGCAATTTTAGCGCTTCGGCAACATCGTCCTCCCTGCCGCATGGAGCCTGTTGGGGGAAGCTGGCAGCCCATTTTCCGGCCAAGGCTTGCATCTCCCTGTTTTTGTTGGTCGCTGCTTAATGTCCCCTCGGATCTATCCGAATGGTAAGAATGAGACTCCGTGGGGGCGGATTGTATCCGTTGGAGTCGGCCGTGCAGTGCAGTCGAAGGTCAGCGGGGGTGGCGGGGAGCCACCACATCTGTTCAATCTGACCGTGGGAAAAAGACTTTCAATGCGGGAACGCTCTGCGCCCTCAACGCACGGCCGAGGCGTAGGGCCCTGGGAAAAGGATCTGTCATGAAGAAGCTCTCACTCAAAGCCAAACTGCTTGTTCTGTTTCTGGCGGTCGGGGTCATCCCCTTCGCCACTGCCGCGATCGTATCACTCTGGAAGTCCTCCGATGCCCTGGAGGAGCAGGCGTACAACAACCTCGTTGCCGCCCGAGACGTGCGTAAGTCGCAGATCGAGCGATTCTTCCAGGAGCGGGAGGGCGACATGGGCGTGCTCATGGAGACCGTATCGAGCCTGCAGGACGAGGCATTCAAGAAGCTCGACGCCATCCAGAATCTCAAGAAGTCGCAGATTGAGGGGTTCTTCTCCGAGCGGTATGGCGATATCTCCGTGCTGGCCGGGAACGATACCGTTGCCGAGGCGATGGTCCGGTTCGAGGACGCATTCCAGGCCGAGGGCGACAAGACCGGCGGGGAGAAATGGACCGCCGCCGAGAAAACGTTCGGCCGATGGCTCACGCAATACCAGAAGGAGTATGGTTACTACGACCTGTTCCTGATCTCGGCCGACGGCGACGTGGTGTACTCCGTCTGCAAGGAGAGCGACCTGGGGCAGAACATCGTCAGCGGTTCGCTCAAGGAAAGTTCCCTGGGCAAGTGCTTCGAGAAGGCACAGACCCAGCCGGCCATCGCCGATTTCCAGCCCTACGCCCCCTCCAACGGGCAGTTCGCAGCCTTCATCGGTGCTCCGGTCAAGAAGGACGGCAAGACCATCGGCGTGGTCGCACTGCAGATCCCCACCGATCCGATCAACAACATCGTCCAGAAACGCGACGGCATGGGCGAAACCGGCGAGACGTACCTCATCGGAAAGCTCGACGGAAAATCCGCCTTCCGCAGCGACATGAAGACGATGGGCGACGGAAAGTACGTGATCGGATACCCGATCTCCACGCCGTATATCCAGTCGGCCCTGAACGGAAAGTCCGCCCAGGAGATCCACACCGACAGCAGCGGGAACCTGGTGATGGTCTCCTTCGACCCGTTGGAACTCGCCGGGCTGCACTGGGCGATGGTCTCCAAGGTGAACCTCCAGGAGGTCATCACGCCGAAAGAGGACGGCTCCAAACAGGACTACTACGCCAAGTACATCGAGAAGTACGGCTACTACGACCTGTTCCTGATCCACCCGGAAGGGGACGTCTTCTACACCGTCTGCCGCGAGGCCGACTACCGGACGAACATGGTCAACGGCAAGTACGCATCCAGCAACCTCGGCGAACTGGTCCGCAAGGTCAAACAGGACCCCGAGTTCGCCCTGGCGGACTTCGCCCCCTATGCCCCGTCCAACGGGGCGCCGGCGGCATTCATCGCCCAACCGGTCATGCAGCACGGCGAGGTCGAGCTCATCGTGGCGCTGCAGCTGTCGCTGGAAGCGATCAACAACATCATGACCGAACGAAGCGGCATGGGCGAGACCGGAGAGGCCTACCTTGTCGGCCCGGACCTGCGCATGCGGAGCGATTCCTTCCTCGACAAGGAAGGCCATTCCGTGGCAGCCTCCTTCGCCGGATCCATCGAACAGAACGGCGTGGACACCGAAGCCGCCCGCTCGGCGCTCGAAGGGCAGACCGACGCGCGGATCATCACCGACTACAACGGAAACCCGGTGCTCAGTGCGTTTGCTCCCGTGAAGGTGGGCGACCATACCTGGGCCCTGCTGGCCGAGATGGATGAGTCCGAAGCCTTCGCCGCCATCAACACGATGAAGTGGGTCATGGGCACCATCGCCGTGGTCGGCATCGCCGCCATCGTCGTGGTCGCGCTGCTGGTCGCTGCTTCCGTGGCCAATCCGATCAACCGCATCATCGCCGGGCTTGCCGCCGGCTCGCAACAGACCGCCGCTGCCTCGCAGCAGGTCTCTGCCGCCAGCCAATCGCTCGCACAGGGGTCCTCCGAGCAGGCAGCCAGCATC
>CAZFPT010000115.1:0-10643 GCA_964521005.1 uncultured Planctomycetaceae bacterium
CGCCTGGCGCACTGCGACATAAATCGGGGGCACGCTTCCGCTATCGAGCGACGCGAGAATCGCGACGCGCGACAAGCGACATGGTGGGTGCCACGGGCTTCCCGGAAGCCCAGAAGGCGAGGCTGCGGGGAGGAACGCCCAGAACCGCAGCGGGCATGGACGAGCGTTCTGGCCTGAAGCCCGTGCTCGTTCAACGGCTGCCACAGGCTTCCTTCCCGGGTTCGCGGAATTCGAATCGACCCGCGATTGCGCCCGCAACAAGTTGCGAGCCCTACGGCCTTGCCGGGTATGGGAGTTTCCGCGCGTTAGCCGGACGGATGATCGACGAGGAAGCCCGGCGTGCCAACGCCGGGTTGGAAGGGATCCCAAAGCACCGGCGTGGGGAGAAGCAGCGACAAGCGAATGCGACGCGCGACAAGTGGTCAAACGCATTTGAAGCCCCATCTGGAGCTCCGCGACAGGTGGGGGTAAGAAACAAAAGTCCAAATTCCAAATCACAAGTTCCAAGGAGTGATCGCCCCACATCGACCCGCGATCGCGCCCGCAACAAGTTGCGAGCCCTACGGCCTTGACAGGCCAGCCTTACCGGGTATGGGAGTTTCCGCACGTTAACCGGACGGATGATCGACGAGGAAGCCCGGCGTGCCAACGCCGGGTTGGATGGCGGAACGGGGCACCGGCGTGCGCGTCGCATGGGCTTCCAGCCCATGTTCTGTTCTGTTTCGTCTTCGGCGATCCCGCCCGCAACAAGTTGCGAGCCCTACGGCTGACCGACCCCCAAACCAAGGGTGCCCCGGTTTGTGCAGCGAGCCTGAGCGAGCTGAGCAACCGGGTTGTTCAAAGACAAGACAGACCATGGGCTCCGATGCCCATGCGACGCCGATCACCGAACCCCAGACGACACCTGCGCCGACGGGCCATCGAGCCCCGAAGGGGCGTGAAGGAATTAGCGGGGGGCTCAGCCCCCCGGAAACAACCCTCCACCGTTTGCGTTGGCAGACCGGACCGACACAAAGACAGCCCGGCCGGGCCGTCCCCGGAAACGTCGGAGTATTGCTGGCTTGGCGGTCTGGCGGGCCCTATACTGTTGCAATGGTTGGGGGTCGGCTCGCGGAAGTCGTCGAACGGGCCCTCGTGCGGTACCAGGCTGAGTGGATCTCAGAGCGTTTCGTTTCGTGGAAGGAACTTGTTCCATCGTTCTGCCGCCCGACAAAGCGTCCGAGCCGAACCTTGGCAAACACGTCACCATTCTCATCGCGGAGGATGACGATGACGATTTCATGTTGGCCGAGGATGCCCTGCGCGATGGCAGAATCCTCAATCGCCTGGAGCGCGTGGTCAATGGGGCCGATCTCCTCGCCTATCTGCGCGGGGAGGGCGAATACGCCGATCGCCAGGTGCATCCCTATCCCAGCCTGTTGCTGCTGGACCTGAACATGCCCCGCGTCGACGGCAGGGAGGCCCTGGAGCAGATCAAGGCCGACCCGTCGCTGAGGCCCCTTCCTGTGGTGGTCATGACCACGTCTCGCGATGAAGAGGACGTGATCCGGTCCTATGATCTGGGCGTCAGTTCATTCATACGCAAACCGGTCACCTTCGAGCAGTTCGTCCAGGTGGTGAAGGTCTTCGGACGATACTGGCTGGAGGTGGTGGAGCTTCCCCCTTCGCGAGGTGCATAGCGATGGAATCGGTCACCATTCGAGTTTTGTTGGCGGAGGACGACCCGGACGACGTGCTGCTTCTGGAGGACCTCCTGGTGGGCACGGGCGATCCGTCCTCGCCCAGCTCTGCTGCCCTGCTCCCCGGCGACGACGATCAGCCGATCCCGCGACACGTTCAGTTCGAGCTGGTCCACGCGACCCGTCTGGAAGAGGCGCTGCGCAGGCTCGTGCAGAACGACATTGACGTGGTGCTGCTGGATCTCTCGCTGCCGGACAGCGAGGGGCTGGACACGATCGCCGCTGTCCATTCCGAAGCGCCCGAGGTCCCGGTGGTGGTGCTCACCGGGCGGAACGATCAGGAGCTCGCCATCGACGCGGTCCGTCACGGTGCCCAGGACTACCTGGTCAAGGGCGCAGCCGACCTCTCGACGCTGGTGCGTTCGATCCGCTACGCCATCGAGCGCTGCCGCAACCTGCGGGACATGGAACAGGCACGCCAGCGCGAGCTGCGATCGCTGGCGAGGCTGACCTCTTCGGGCGAGCCGGCGGTGGCGGCGAGGTTCTTCGGCATGTCGTCGCTGAACGAGTCGGCCCCGGGGACATTCAACGAACTGGTGCAGGTCTACGAGGATCTGCTGGAAAAGACGATGGAGGAGAATATTTACGACGTCTCGCACGACGTTTCCAATGAGACCCGCAAGCTCGCCGAAACACTGGGGTTTCTCAAGGTCGGTCCGCGTGACGTGGTGCTGGTGCACACCACCGCGTTGAAGCGGAAACGCGCCGCCAGCTCTCCGCGCAAAGCAAAGGGGTACGCCCGCGAGGGACGATTCCTGCTGCTGGAGCTGATGGGCTATCTCGTGACATTCTACCAGAAATACGCATTGGGGGCCGTGGGACCCGAGAAACCCCAAGGCGACCAACCATCCCCAGACAGGGAGTAAACACATGGGCAAGTACATGCTTCGGCTGTACATCACCGGACGAACCGAGAAAAGCGAACGGGCGGTCGCAGCGCTGCGGGAGATCTGCAGCGGGAAGTTCGAGGACCAGTACGAACTGCAGATCGTTGACGTCCTGGAGAACCCGCAGCTGGCGGAGGATGACAAGATCATGGCCACCCCGACGTTGATCAAACAGCTGCCGCCTCCGCTGCGACGGATCATCGGCGACCTGTCCGACACCGAGAAGGTGCTGCTCGGGCTCGACGTGCGATCCCGCGATTGACGATCAGGCCAAACCACATCCCGAAAAATACAGGAGCATCCGTATGTCGGACCAGCAAGCATCACAGGGCGTCAAGAAGCTCAGCACATACATTCCCGGCTTTGACCTGCTCTCGATGGGCGGGCTGCCCGAGAACCGCACCACGCTGGTATCCGGAACGTCCGGCAGCGGCAAGACGGTCTTCGCCACGCAATTCCTCGTGGAGGGCATCCGCAACGACAATCAGGGCGGCGTGTTCGTCACCTTCGAGGAATCGCCCCGGGACATCCAACGCAACCTCCAATCGTTCGGCTGGGATATCGAAGACTTCAAGCAGCAGGGCAAATGGGCGTTTGTCGACGCCACCCCGTCGATGGACACCGACCAGCTCGAAGCCGGCCAATACGACCTCGGAGCATTCATGGCCCGGGTGGAACACGCCATCCGCAAGGTCGACGCCAAGCGGTTGTCCATCGACTCGTTCGGGGCGGTCTTCGGGCAGTTCGCCGACGCCAACGCCATCCGCCGCGAGTTGCTGCGATTGGGCGTGGCGCTGCGCGAGATGGGCGTGACCACCGTGCTGACCACCGAACGACTCGAAGAGCATGGCCCGGTCGCCCGCCATGGCGTGGAAGAATTCGTGGCCGACAATGTTCTGATCCTCCGGAACATGATGAGCGAGGAGAAGCGCCGACGAACGCTGGAGATCCTCAAATTCCGCGGCGCGACCCACCAGAAGGGCGAATGGCCGTTCACCATCACCTCCGGGGGCATGGTCACCGTGCCGCTTTCGGCGATCCGTCTCGAACAGGCGTCCAGCTCCAAGCGGATCACCTCGGGTGTTCCCGAGCTGGACGAGATGACCGGCGGGGGGTTCTTCCGCGACTCGATCATCCTGCTGTCCGGTGCGACCGGGACGGGCAAAACCCTCACCGCGACGCACTTCGTGGATGGTGGAATCAAGAGCGATCAACGCTGCATGATCTTCGCCTTCGAGGAGTCGCGCGAGCAACTGTTCCGCAACGCCATGGGGTGGGGCGTGGACTTCCAGAAGATGGAAGACGAAGGCCTGCTCGAGGTCAAATGCGTCTACCCCGAGACGGCCAGCCTCGAAGACCACCTCATCGACATGAAGAACCGCATCGAGGAGTTCAAACCCACCCGGGTCGCGGTGGACAGCCTGTCGGCCCTGGCACGCGTGGCGTCGACCAAGAGCTTCCGCGAGTTCGTCATCGGGCTCACCTCGTTCATCAAGCACGGGGAAATCGCCGGGCTGTTTACCTCCACCACGCCCACGCTGATGGGCGGCGAATCGGTGACCGAAGCCCACATCTCCACCATCACCGACTCGATCATCCTCCTGCGATACGTCGAGATCTTCGGCGAAATGCGCCGCGGGCTGACCGTCCTGAAGATGCGAGGCTCGGCCCACGACAAGAACATCTTCGAGTATCGCATCAGCGAAACCGGGATGCACGTGGGCAAACCGTTCCGCAACGTCGCCGGGATCATCTCGGGCAACCCCCAGCAACTGACCTCCGACGAGATCGAACGACTCGATCAGCTGTTCCCGGGCTCGGACACCGGTCCGCTCACCTGATCCATCGCGGACGCGGGCATGGAAGCCGGGTACTCCTGACTCCTACTATGGGTGAACCTTCCGCCGACAACCAGAGACGCCGGATTCTCTCGCCGTTCTCCGAACACATCCTCCACCGCGAACAGCTCATCTCGCCCAGCGCCAGAATCCTCATCAAGCCCTTCGGGGCCAGGATGCTCATCGAAGCCGTCCGCAAGGCCCTCGACGGCGGCGCATAGAGCGCGGCGGAGGGGACCAACCCCCCCCGCCGCTGAGGTCTGTGACAATTCAGTCCGAGACGATCAGAACTTGTTCAGCGTCTCTTCGTCGGCAGCGTCGAAGGGAATGACCGATTCGGCGTCGGCCTTCTTAGCGGGCTTCCTGGGCGGCGTTCGGCTCGGCTGGGAAACAGGCCGCTTCGAACGGCCCGACCGACCCACCGGCGCCGGGACATCCCCGCCCGGGCGATAGTCGACCTGCTCGGCGTGTACCTCGCGGGAAATCATCGCCTGCAGCTCGGAAACCATGCCATTGAGTTCCTCGGCCTGCCCGTTGAGTTCCTCGGCGGAGGCGGCGAGTTCTTCCGCACTGGCGGCGTTGCTCTGGATGACCGTGTCAATCTGGCTGACGCCGACGTTGATCTGCTCGAGGCCCTCCGCCTGCTGCTCGCTGGCGCTGGAGACCTGCCCGATCATCTCGGCCTGCTCCTCGCTGGCGGCGACCACCTCGGTAATGTGCGTGGCGACCTGCTCGACCGTCTCGGCGATCTGAGCGAAGACGCTGGAGACCTGCTCGGAGACGTCCGTGCCCGTCGAAGCACGCTGCACCGACTGCTCGATCAGGTCGGAGGTGGTGCTTGCCGCCTCCGAAGAACGCCGCGCGAGGTTTCGTACTTCCTCGGCCACCACGGCAAACCCCTTGCCCGCCTCGCCCGCGCGGGCGGCTTCGACGGCGGCGTTCAACGCCAGCAGATTCGTCTGGAAGGCGATCTCGTCGATCTCCTTGACGATCTTGGCAGTCTGCTCGGAGGCATCGGAGATCCCGCGGATCGCCTCGGACATCTGCGCCATCGCGTCGTTGCCCGACCGCGCCGAACCCAACGCACTGTCGGCGAGGGTCTTCGCCTCGCGGGTCTGGGCGGTGGACGTGGCGGCCCGGTCCTTGACCTCCATCGCCGTCTCGGTGTTGCGTTTCACCATCGAGGAGATTTCTTCGAGGCTCGAAGAGGTCTCCTGGATCGAGGCAGCCTGCTCGCTCGAACCTTCGGCCATCTTCTGGGACGCCTCGGATACCTGGTCGGACGTGGCGGTCACGCGGCCGGCTCCTTCGCGAAGACCGAAAATGACATGCCGCAACGCCCCGATGATGCCCCGGGATATGACAAAGGCCATCACCACGCCGATGGTCAGCGCCGCCCCAGAGACGGTCATCACGAACCAGATCGTCGAACTGGCCTGGTTGAGCATGTTGTCATTGGTCTTCGCGGCAAGCCCGGCCACCTCGTGGGAAGCCCCGTCGAGCTCCTTCTGCACGACCTCAAGACTGGGCTGGGTCTTGTCCATGTAGACCTTCGTCGCCAGGCGGAACTCGCCGACTTCCTCACGGTTCCACTCGATCAGTTTGTCGATGGCAGCCAGGCAGTCGGCAGCAGCCGGCTCGGTGGTCTTGCGATATTCCTGCAGCGCACCATCGCGATCACCGGCGTCCAGCAGTTCCTGGATGCGAATGGCCGAGCGGTGCAGCCGATCGTGCGGGCCGTGGAGCGCTTCGAGAAGCGACGCGAATTCCGGGCTCCGCCCAGCGGCGGCCTTGGCCTGCGAACCTCGCACCCACTGACCCAGGCCGCACCGGGTCGAGTCGGTCTCCACGCCCACCGTCTTGACCCCGGCGTCCACGAACACCTCGCGCAGACGGCGGACCCACATGAGGTGATCGACCTTCTTGGCCTGCAGGAATGCCCCCAGATGCACGTCCACCGGTCGATAGTGCTCGCTGATCTCACCGGCAGAGGCATGCAGATCCAGGTGAGGCTGGGCGATGCGGCTGAGATACGGCTTGATCTCGGGGCAGAGCTGCTCGGCCTCTTTGCGGGCGTCGCTGTAGTACCACTCGCCGAAGCCGCACTTATGGCCGTCGGTCTCAACGGACAGTTCATGGACCTCGTCATCCACCAGCAGCTTGCTGACCTGCGAAGCCCAATTCTGGTGGGCAATCTCCAGCCGGGCGAGTTTGTCGTTCAGCTCGGCCATGCTGACGGTTCGTCTGGCGTCGGTGGACATGCCGCTCAGCCCCCGGTACGACAGCCCCGCCACGACCGCCAACAACACCAATACCAGTGCGAATCCCAAGGCGATACGACGCCCGATCGTCCATTTGCTGCTCTTCATGGTTGTGTCCTTTCAAAGAGAACGAAGTCCCCTGACCGCGCCACAGCGCGATGCAACGCGAATTCCTCAGAAGAACGCCTGCAGTAACGTCACTGCCCCTATCGGCCGAGGTGGAGGGAAACTTAATCACCGGACATGAGATATCCACCGATCCAGCGGGAGATCTGAAACGCTCGTCAGTCGCTGCTGAAGACCTCGCGAAGAACGCCCAGCAGCTGGTGCTGCACGAAGGGCTTCTGGATGAACCCGATCAGCCCGCGTTGCTGGAGAGAGTGAATGGATTCCGGCTCGGCGTAGCCGCTCATCAGCGCGACACGGGCCGAGGGGTCGCGATGGCGGATCTCCTCGAAT
The DNA here is from genome assembly GCA_964521005.1 of uncultured Planctomycetaceae bacterium. Classification (GTDB taxonomy): domain Bacteria; phylum Planctomycetota; class Phycisphaerae; order SM23-33; family SM23-33; genus CAZFPT01. The sequence goes on from CAZFPT010000115.1 coordinate 7,185, forward strand.
GCTTCGATTCCGCCCAGCCCGGGCATGACCACGTCCAGCAGGTACAGGTCGATCCGCTCGCCCTCCCGCACGGCAAGGCCTATGGCATCTCGGCCGTTGGCGGCGAGCACAACGTCCAGCCCGAAGTGCGTCAGGAGACGATGGGCGATGCGCCGCACGGCCTCGTCATCGTCGGCGACCAGCACCGTTCCTCTGCCCCGGAATTCTGCCTCGTCGGGCCCCCTATCCAGTTCCCGGGGCAGGCCGGCAACATCGGCGGCGCGGGGGAAGTACAACAAAACCCGGCTGCCACGCCCCAACTCGCTGTCGATGCCGATCTTGCCGCCGTGAGCCCGCATCACGCCCAGGACGGCCGAGAGGCCCATGCCCCGACCGGTGAACTTCGTCGAGAAGAACGGGTCGAACACCTTCGCCAGCGTCGACTCGCTCATGCCCGAACCCTCGTCGATCACCTCCAGCACAATCCCCACGCCGGGCTCCATCGCCGCCCCGCTCGCCGTGTCCAGCTCGCCGGCAGAGACAATCCGCTCGGTTGCCCTCACGGTCACGCTGCCTCCGCCGCCGCCAAGGGCTTCGGCGGCGTTGGTCACCAGATTCTCCAGCGCCCGCTGGAGCTGACTGGAATCGCCACGGATTTCCAGGGGCCTGTCGGGAAGGTCCAGCGACAACCGACAGCCGCCCAGACAACCCGTCAGCCGACCCCGGGCCTTGCGAACGAGATCCGCCAGGTCCAGCTTCGCCATCAGCAATGCCCCCTTGCCCGCATACGCCAGCAGCTGACCGGTCAGGTCGGAAGCTCTCATGGCGGCCCGGCGAATTTCCTCCAAGCCTTCCGCGAGACCGGTTTGCGGGATCGCCTCTAGCATCGCCAGGTCGACGTTGCCGATGATGCTCATCAGGAGGTTGTTGTAATCGTGGGCGATTCCTCCCGCCAGAACACCGAGGGTCTCCATCTGTCTGGCTTCGAGAAGGCGTTGCTCCAGCCGGGCGCGCGACCGCTCGGCCTGCTTGCGATCGGTCAGGTCCTGCAGCATGCCCATCGCCCCGAACACCGCCCCCGACTCGCCACGAACCGGCGCCATCGACAGCGAAACAGGAAGAATCTCGCCGTCGGCGGTCACCACGTCCAACTCTCGGCTGAGGAAGGACTCCCCCGCCGAAACCGCCCGGACCCAGTCGCGGAAGAACTCGTCCATCCCTTCGGGCACCATCGGAGCGAACCGACCGACCACCTCGTCGGCCGACCAACCCAGCAACCGCTCGGCCGTGGGGTTCCACAGGGCGATCCTGCCTTCCGGATCGGTCGAGAAAGCGGCAAGCGGAGAGGAATTGAACAGGGACGTGAGAACCTCGTTGGTGCTGCGAAGGGCGGTCTCGGCCTGCTGCCGGCGCGTGACGTCCCGCATGACGCAGTGCGTCCGGAGGAACCGCCCCTCCCCGTCGCGGGCAATGAGCCCATCAAAAGCAGCAGCGATCCTCCTGCCGTCCCTGGCGACCATCTCAAAGGCCACGTCGTGAATGGAGCCCTTCGCCTTGAACTGCTCGAACCGCTCGCGGAACACCTCCGCGTAACCGGGCGCCAGGAAGTTGCCCCACCATCGACCGATGACGTCCTCCCGCTCGTAGCCCATCAGTTCCAGCCACTTCGGGTTCACCTCCAGCAAGCAGCCGTTCTCATCCAACGACTGATACCCCAGCGGCGCCTGCTCGAAATACATCCGGAACCGCTGCTCAGAGGCGATCAGCTCGTCCTGGGCACGCTTCTGGTCGGTGATATTGCGACAGATCTTGCCCACCGCGATGATCTCGCCGTCCCGATCACGCACAGGATACGTCAGGTCGGAAAACCAGATCGTCTCGCCGTGCCAATCCACGCGGTTTCCCGCCTGAACCTGCTGACCGGTCTCGAACACATAACGAATCTGCTGCAGGATCGGCTCGGCCTGCTCGGCGGGGAAGAGATCGGCGGGCGTCTTGCCGCGCAGTTGCTCGTCGGTCACGCCGTACCGCTTCGGCCCGCGATAGAACAGGTACCGCCCGTCCGGATCGTGCAGCACGAACACGTCCTCGCTGCTGTCGACAATCAGTTCCAGCCGATGACGGTACTGGTTGAGCTCTTCCTCGGCCCGGACCTTCTCGGTGACGTCCTGGAAAACCAGAATCGCCCCGATAATGCTCCCGTCCTCGTCGCGCATGGGGGCGATGGAATCCTCGATTTCCCTGCGCTCACCACTTCGCGAGATCAGCGTGTGGCCAGAGATGCTGCTGTTCTCACCGGTTTCCAGCACCTCGTCGATCGGCCCGGCCAGACGTTGGCCTTCATCGCGGGACACCAGGTGCAGGACCTCCTCGATCGCCTCGCCGCGGGCGTCCTCCATGGACCAGCCGGACAGCCGTTGGGCGGCGGGATTCATGAACATGACCTTGCCGGCCAAGTCTGTGGCCACGACGGCATCGGCGATGCTGTTGAGCATCGCACCCAGCCACTGCCCGTTCTCCCGAAGCTGCCGCTCGACGCGATGGCGGGCCAGTCCGACCTCGATGGCCGATTTCAGCGCGTCGGTGCTGAAGGGCTTGGTCACGTACCCCACCGGATGGGTCCGCTTGGCGCGGGCGAGCGTTTCCTCGTCGCTGTGACCGGTCATGTAGATGACGGGAATGTCGCAGCGGTTGCGGATCTCACCGGCGGCCGACACGCCGTCCATCTCGCCGGCCAACCGGATGTCCATCAGCACCAGGTCCGGAGAGTCCGACTCGGCAGCGCGCACCGCCTCCTCCCCGCGGGACGTGACCGACGTAATGCCGTAACCGAGCGAAGCCAGACCCTTCTGCACAAATGCGCAGACACGGTCCTCGTCCTCGACCAAGAGTACGGTAGCCCTTCTGTCCTTTTCCCGCATCCGCATTCCGACTCCCCGCAACACTTCGAGTTGCACCCCACCCGCGCCCGGGCTTCCGTATAATCAACCCGCCCCTGCCGGCAGACATGAATCGCTCACCGGCCCGGCGCTCAGAAACACCCTCACCGGCAGCCGCGATTGCGGTCTCAAGTGTAACGCGCGGCAGACCACGAGTTCACCCCATGAGGCGAAATTCTTTACGTAATATTCGCATTTGCGAATTGGCTTCGCATGACCTGTATTGCGCAAAGGCAGAGCAGGCCGTAGGGCTAGCAACTTGTTGCGGGGGCGATCGCAGGTCGATGTGGTTCGACCACTCCTTGGAACTTGGGAGTTGGAATTTGGAATTTCGCTTCTCTACCCCCACCTTTCGCTTCGCTCAAGATGGGGCTTCAACGAAATTTCGGGTGCCCGGGCTTGTGCCGGTCGGAGCGAGCGCAGCGAGGGAGGAACGGAGCAACCCGGCTGCTGCGACGTCCGACCACTACCTTTATCGCGATCCGAACCAACCGGGTTGCTCAGCTCGCTTAGGCTCGCTGCACAACGCCGGGCACCCTTG
>CAZFPT010000116.1:0-10603 GCA_964521005.1 uncultured Planctomycetaceae bacterium
GGACAGCACCCGGCCGTTCGCCGCCGAAACCATCCCTGAAACAGCCCTGTTTACCCGGATTGGCGAGTTCTGTGCCGCCGACACGGTGACAGGTACCGATTTACCGTCGTCGCCCGGCGGTGACGCATTCCGGACTTCTCAGGGGCCAGGCCAGCAATCCAGAGGTCCGGCCGGAACCAACGAGCCATACTGATGGCGTCCTGATATCAAGGTCGAAGTGGCGTGTAGCGACACGATTGTAGACGGTTTTGCTTTAAAGAGCACGACCTCCAGTGCAGCTTTGCCGCACAGAGCAGGGGAGAATCACCTCGTGGGCGCAATGCACGTTGGACGCCAGCAGGCCTACGGGCCTGGGCAGGCCATCAGCCAGCGAGTCAGGTCCGGATCGGGGAACTCGCTCGGCGGCCGCATCGCCTGGTCGAAGATATGGCCCCGTTTGTCCGACGCCAGCACAGCCTCCCTGAAGCGGTCACAACGGATCTGGCTGAATCAGGCCGATGGTCCGGTGGAGTTTCAGAAGCGGAATCGCCGCGGCAGGCCCGACCGACCGGCCGAGAGGAGCCTGTCCAGCAGGCGCAGACGCATCTGCTCCAGCTCGGCCGGGGCCTCTCCGGAGGCCGCCAGGTTCCGCAGCTCGGGCTTCTCGTCGGCCATGTCGAACAGGGCCTCGCCGCCGCCCTCGCGGTAGCGGATGTACTTGTAGCGATCGGTCCGGACCATCGCCCCTTCGTTGCTGAAGGCGAACACGTCCTGCCGGCCGGCACTGTCGGCCTGTCCGGTCAGGATCGGCAGCAGCGATCGGCCGACCAGTTCGTTCGGCGCCCGGGTCCCGACGGCATCGAGCATCGTCGGCAGCAGGTCGGTCAGTTCGACAAGGGCGTCGACGTCACGCCGGTCGCTGCCCAGCCCCTCGGGCCAGTGGAACAGCAACGGCACGTTCATCACCGCGTCGTAGAAGTGAGGGCCCTTGTGCGTCATGCCGTGATCGCCCAGCATGTCGCCGTGGTCGGAGGTCACGATCAGCAGCGTATTGTCCAACTGATCGTTGCCGGCCAGGGTTTCGATCAACCGGCCGATCGCCAGGTCCGCCTCGGTCATCAGGGCCCAGAAGTATCGCTTGTACTCCAGGAAATCCCGGTCCGACCAGTGGCTCCTGCTCTGCAGCAACCCGGCCAGGGGGCCAGGCTTGTCGGTCCACTCCTGCTCGTAACGTGTCGAGGGGGGAATCTCCATGCCCTCGTACGGCGCGAACGCCTCGGCCGTCGGGTTCAGCGGTGGGTGCGGGTGGTGAATCCCCATGTGAATGAACGTCGCTTCGCCCCAGCGAGCGCCGAATGGGGACTTCAGCCAGCGACAGGCCTCGTCGGCCACCCACCCGGCGTGCGAGGCATGGGCAGGAGCATCGATCACCCAGCCGCCCATCTCCTGGGCGGCCCGGGTCGGGTCGGTCGGTCGCTGCGTGCGGAACTTGTCGACGTGCTGGGGGTACTTCGACTCCAGCCACGTCATCCACGCGTCCTTGTACGATCCCCGCGCCTCGGACCGCATGAACACGTCGAAGCCGTAATCGATGTCCCCCTCGTTGGTCAGGTCGTGATCCTCGTGCGGCTGGAGGTGCAGCTTGCCGATGTGCACCGGCCGGTAGCCCGCCCCGCCCATCAGTTGGGGCATGGTGTTGGGAAAATCCGCGGGCAGGACGTAGCCGTTCTGCGTCACCCCCGTCTGCTGAGGGTAGAGCCCGGTAAAAAAGCTCGCGCGGCTGGGCATGCACACAGGGTTCTGGCTGAAGCAGCCGTGGAAGTTCACGCCCGACCCAGCCAGGCGGTCCAGGTGGGGCGTTATGATCGAATCGTTGCCGTAAGTGCCGATACAGTCGGTCCGCATGTGGTCCAGGGTCACCAGGATCACGCGAGCGGGGCGGGGCTGTTTGCTCATGGAGGGCTCCTTTGGATCGAGCGGTTTGGGGAACAATATAGCACCGCTATCCCGCCTCGCCCAGTGGTTCGGGCCGATTCAGTCCGTCCAGAGCTCCTGCAGGTGCCCGTCCCGGCCGGCGACCATCGGGCTTGGGCATATCCTACTCCTCTTTGGAGTCGTTGGATGATGGCACTTTGCTGTCCAGCAGCCAGCGCGGGCGCTTGATGAACGGGCCGTTCTCGTAGGTCTGGTCGATGGCGTCGCGCTTCTCGAGGTGGTCGAAGCAGCTTCGCATGCACCCGCGGCTGCCCTCGACGGCAAAGCTGCCGTCACCCCCCCAATCGCGCAGGCAGCGGTGCCCTTCGATGATGCGGCCGGAGGGGTCCTCGTCCGTGGCGTTCCAGTTGCCCAGACTCATCGGCCAACAGAACTTGTAGGCGACGTTCTCGCTGACGTCCTGCTTGGTGACGTCGAACTCATAACCGGGGAAGCTTTTGTGGATGAACGGGCTGACGCGCGGATCACCGCCGTGGAAGCACAGCGTGCAACGGCCCATGTGGACATCGCCCCAGGTGTAGGTTTTGTCCTCGATCTGCACCGATACTTCCGGCCCGTCCTTGACCGGCGGAATCGCTCCGGGGCATCCGCGCACGCACGCTCCGCACCTGTCGCAGAGGCTGCCCGGCTCGACGAGTGCGTCCGCCGCCAGCGGCGCGTCGGTCAGAATGGCATGCAGCCGAACGCGCGGCCCGAACTTCTTCGTCAGGAAGACCTTGGACCAGCCGCACTCGCCCAGGCCCGCCGCGATGCCGGCGATGCGGATGGCAAGGTGTACGTCGGGCCCGACCGCGCCGGGGCGCACGGGGTCCTCCGGGGGCTGGCGTTCGGGTACGCCGGGGTAGTACGGAACGGCCTCCCAGCCATGGTCCTCGATGAAGCAGGACGTCTCGTACACGACGTGGGGGATGAAGAAACTGTTCAGCAGGCCGTGGTAGCCGAAGTACGTGTAGTTCGGCCAATAGGTGCCTTCTTCGATGCCGCGCCAGTTGCCACGAAGGATGCGGCGGATCAGGACGATCACGCTGCGACACTCGGGGAAGATCTCGGCCGGGTGCATGCGGCGGGGAGCACCTTCGAAACGCTCGATGTTCGCCACGCCCACGAGGTCGGCGCCCTGGCTGGCGGCAAACTGCTTGATGGCTTGTGCGGTCAGTTCTTTCATGTGTCCTGGCCCTCCAGCCGAGGCATGCCGCCGGCGTCAATCATCCATGCCGGACGCTTGCGGAACGACTCGTGGAAGCGATTCTCCAGCAGGCCCGCCTCGTGCATATGTTGTGCGCACGCCCGCATGCAGGACGCAGCCAGTCGGTCAGGCCGTCCGGAGGAATGGCGGCTGTTGGGCTGGGCTCCGTTGCGGCAACGGCGACAGAGGTCGACGTTGACCTCGGCGACCTGCATCCGTTTGCCGCAGATATCGACGACGCTGCCGGCATCCATGTCAATCGCGTCGAGCGGACAGGCGCGGGCGCATGCGCCGCAGCGATCGCAGACCGAGCCCTCGAGCATCGGCGTGGCCTCCAGTTCCGCGTCCGTCAGGATCACCTGCACCCGCTGGCGATGCCCGAACTGGGGCGTCATCAGCTCGCCGGTCAGGCCGATCTCCCCGAGTCCGGCGCGCACGGCTGCGTCGATGAAGTCCAGCATGACGTTCGGCGCGGGCTTGCCCTCCTGCACCGGGATGCCCATCGGCGGGGTCTCGGCCGGCAGGTCCGGCAGCGGAACCGCTTCCCATCGCTGATCCTCCAGCCAACTGGCCACACGCACGGTCGTCAAGGCCATGAACCGGTCCGGCAACCAGTTGACCGCGAAGGTGTGGTAGAGCGTCATCTGCGTGCCTTCCTCCACCCCGCGCAGACAGCCGCGGACGATCCGCTTGCCCAGCACGATGACGCTGCGGCATTCCGGAAAGATGCTGCTGGGGTGGTGGTCGGCGGGCACAGCGTCGAATCGTTCGATGGGCGCTATGCCAATCATGTCCGCGCCGGCCTCACGGGCCGTCGACTGGAGAGAAACTGTAAGAGAATCAGGCACGTTCGGCTCTCCTTGGTTGACAAGAGAAGAAAGTCAAAATACGATAGTGTCGTATCACGTACGACATCAACATGAATATAGGACAATATCCGATGCCTGTCAAGGAGTGTTTCGCCATGGAGAATTGCGGATCGAGCCAACCACGCACCATCCAGTCGCTGGATCGGGCGGTCCGGTTGCTGGACCGATTGGCCTCGACGACCGAAGGCTCTTCGCTCAGCGGCCTGGCCCGGAATATGAATCTCAAGCCGCAGACCGTTCAAAGCCTGCTGCGAACGCTTCAGTGCCATGGCCTGGTCTCTCAGGCCGGACGAGGCGAACCCTATGTGCTGGGTCCGCGTGTGCATACCTGGAGTCGGCGGTGGCTTACCGGTGTGGACTGGGCCTCCGCCGCCGGATCGATTGTCGCCGATCTGGGCGAGCGACTGGGCGAGTACGTCGTACTCTCGCAATTGCGGGGAGACTCTCTGGTCCATCTGGTGGAAAAGACGCCTGCTCGTTCGCTGGTGGTTACCCCCTCGGCCGAGAGTCCGGAGCATCTGCATACGATGGCCACAGCCAAGATCCTTCTGGCATGGCTGGGCGAGTCAGAACAGGCCCGTATCGTGGCGAACCTTCCCATGCTTGAGCGAGGCCCGAAGAGCATCACGGACCGCGGCGTGTTTCTGAAACGGCTCGGGGACGTTCGCCGCCAGGGGTATGCCGAATGCATCGACGAAGCCAGCGAAGGCGTGGTGGCGTTGGCGGTCCCGGTGGATACCGCCAGAGGTGAGGCCACACTTGCCTTGGGAATGGCACTGCCGAAGGTCCGCTACCGGGAACGCGAAGAGCTGCTGGCGGAGCTTCGGCAGGCGGCGAGCAAGGCCGGCGAACTCTGCGGAGCGTGAAGGAAAACAGGGCTCCCCGAACGCCCGGGAACAGACGTCGCACATGCGTTTTCGCGCGGCAGTGAGCCGCCGGGCGCGGGCGGAAGAGGGCAAACCCCGCCACCGGCGCATGGAAACAGGCGGCCGGGGGGAGCCGACCGCCTGTTCGTCAGTTGCATCACGGTTACGGTCTCGCCCGAGAAGGGGGCGGCCGCAGTTGGTATATTCTGTTTCGTTACGCCCTGCGGCGTCGCAGCAGCGCGCCCAACCCGCCGAGGGCCAACAGGCTCATCGTCGCCGGCTCGGGGACAATGTCCAGCGAAGCGGTCGAGTCGAAGCGATACAGGGCATTATCATCAGTGGGGTCTTCCAGACCGGCGTCTGTCTCACCGGCGTCTTCCGCACCGGGGGCGTAGATCACCAGCGACAGAATCCCGTTGTTGTTATCGATCGCATCCTGTGCGGCGTCGACGAAGTCGTCCGTGGAAGTGAAGGTCACATCCGTGTCGACCAGGCCGTCGGGGTCGAACCCGGTCAGAGTCGTGAGCGCATCGCCGCTGACGTCTCCACCAGACGTAGTCAGCGTATTCCAGGTGACGCTCGTTTCATCAAACGATTCGCCCAGGTTCTTCAGCACCAGGTCATACTCTCCAAGGTCCTGATCGTTGCCGACGAAGTCTCGGATTGTCAGCGACATGTTCACGTCCGTGACTGTCGTCCCGGCCAAACTGGACAGATCGAACTGCACAACCCCCCGCAGCTTCAGGAGATTGCTATTGTGATGCCATCCAACCAGCATCCGGCCATCTGGATGATCGGGGTTTTCTGTATCGTAATTGTCGTTGGCACTCCCGGAACGGATATACGAATCCTGCGTCGAGTTGAAGACCGCACCCATTGCCGGGCTCGCGGCGAATGCCACAAGCAGCATCACGCCCAAAATTGTCCATTTGTTTCGCTGCATCACAAACCTCCTTCAGTTGAGTCAGGATCAGAATTGCCAGGCTCCATGCCCGATGCTGTCCACCAGTGTACCCCATACCATCGGATGCGCGTATGCCTTCATTGCGCATAAGTTGTCCTATATTGCGCATTGCAATTCAGCACAATTGTCCTATAATACACACATGAAAGCCACCTCTATCGCCGTCTCGGTATCGTCGGGTCTGGGCTATGGCCGTCAGATCATCAGCGGCATCCAGCGGTATGCCCTGCGCCATCCGGACTGGTTCCTCATCCTCGAGAGCGACCCCGCCGAGTTCGGGGTCGCCGCCATCGCCTCGGTAACCAACCCTAAACAGGAAAAGATGTTGCGGGATAGCGGCAAGCCCGTGGTGAACGTCTCCTTCGCCAACGGTCGGGTGCGTTTCCCGCGGGTGGGGGTCAACGACGCTGCCGCAGGCCAGGCGGCTGCGCGGCACCTGATTGAGCGCGGGCTGCACCACTTCGCATGCATTGCGAGCCCGGGGCAGGCGTTTTCCGAACACCGCCGGGTGGCGTTCCATCGCTTCATCAGCCAGGCGGGGCTCACCAGCCGGGATCTTCTGGACGACCTGGCCGCCGCGGGGGTGGAAGACCCCTGGGTGGTCCTGAGCAACATGCGTGGGATCGGCAACTGGATGGCCACGCTGCCCAGGCCGGTCGGCGTGTTCGGCGTGACGGACGCACTTGCTTCCCGCGCCGCCAACGGAGCGAGGCTGGTGGGGCTGAGCGTGCCGGACGAGTTGGCCATCCTCGGCGTGGACAATGACGAGCTGGTCTGCGAGGGGACCAACCCGCCGATCTCCAGCGTGCAGGTGCCCGGGGAAGCCATCGGCCAACGGGCGGCAGAGTGGATCGGCCGCATGCTTCGGGGGGAGTCTGTCCCTGACGAGCCCGCTCTGCTCGAGCCGGGCGGCGTGGTGGTCCGCCAGTCGACGAACGTCCTTGCCGTCGACGACGCGGAGATCGCCGAGGCCTTGACGTTTATCCGCAACCACGCCAACGAGGCCATTCAGGTGGTCGACGTCGCATCGGCCGTCGGGGTCTCCCGGCGGGCGCTGGAACAGCGGCTCAAGTCGGCCATCGGCAGGACGCCCCTGCAGGAGATTATCCGCCAGCACGTCGACCGGGCGAAGATGCTGCTGGCCACGACCGACCTGAGCATTGCCGACGTCGCTGCCCAGTCGGGGTTCACCAGCTACCGACGCCTTTGCGACGTGTTCCGCAAGCACGAGCAGACCACCCCCTCCGCCTACCGTCGGCGCGCCCGGCTGGGATGAAGCCTGGCAGGATGGTCACTTGTCTGTCCTGAGCCTGCCGAAGGGTGCCCCAAAATCATGTCGACCACCCAAACGGCCAAACGACAGGCACGAACGGGAAGCGTTGCGTGATCGATGTGAATGCGGTAGAACGCATCGTCATGGAGTGAATATGGAAGACTACGACGACATTCTGGATCGATACGGGAAGATGCGTTCGACCCTCCGCGAGATGAACAGCGCTCTGGTCAGGTACTGCGGGCCTGTTGTCGAACAGGCGGCGAAAGACCTGGGGGTGTGGGTCAAGGGCACCATCGTCATGGACATGGATCAGATGCCCGTGCTGATGGATCATGCCATCCACCATCGCTTCAAGGAAGGCAGCAACATCGCGGATTGCTACATTGCCGAACACCCGGCTCGGCCGGGATCGGACGCCGAAACGTTGCAGGCAGCGATGGGGCGAGTATTCTTCTCGATGTTCCAGGTGACCGACGTGGTGAAGGACGTCGGCGTCCTTGTTACGGACATCTTTCGGGACCGGTCGCATCTACTGGTCGACATCAGCTTCAGTGCGTCTGCCACGAAGCATGGGGTGCTGGCGTCGAGAATGCTTCCCTTCGAGGGATTCATCATGACCACCGGCGCTGCTCAGCCCGTTGATCCGGGCGTGCTGGAATGGGTGGTAGAGAACCTCCAGCGCGAGGGCCTGACGGAAGAGGACTTGCGAGCCTTGCCGTCCAAGACCTGGGCCGGGATTGAGACTTCCATAGTGCGGGCCTGTTTGCAGAGCGGCGGGGCGCAGATCGAGTACCGGGACGTTGCCGAAGGCGGCAGGCCAATGCTATCGAAGGCCTCCGAACGTGTCGGCCGAAACGAGCCATGCCCCTGCGGCAGCGGCAAGAAGTACAAGAAGTGCTGCGGTCCTTGACCGGCTCGGTGGGCGCTGGCAGCAAACCACGCCAAAGGATGGGTTCGTCCTGGCGTTTGCGTGGTGTGATCGATGGGGCTACATGCGTTGTCCTCAAACCACGCCAGCGAAGCCTATGCGGCCTGCGCCGGCTGCCGGTCGGTGGTCCGTTCCTGTTGGTCCTGGGCCTCGGAAGATTCGTCCCGTTCCACGTGCAGGAAGCGTGCGTTGATGGCGACGATGACGGTGGACAAAGCCATCAGGGCGGCACCGGCAGCGGGCGAAAGGACCACGCCGAGAGAGTACAGCACGCCGGCGGCCAGCGGGATGGCGACGACGTTGTAGCCGGTCGCCCACAGGAGGTTCTGGACCATCTTGCGGTACGTGGCGCGGGCGAGTTTGACGATGGCTGTCACGTCGCGGGGGTCTGAGCGGACCAGCACGATATCGGCAGACTCGATGGCCACGTCCGTGCCCGCCCCGATGGCGATGCCCACGTCGGCCTGCGTCAGGGCCGGGGCGTCGTTGACGCCGTCGCCGGTCATCGCCACGATGAGCCCGCGCTGCTGGACTTCCTTGACCTTGTCGGCCTTCTGGTCGGGCAGGACCTCGGCGAAGTAGTCGTCCAGGTCCAGTTCGTCGGCCACCCATTCGGCGACGGCTTCGGCGTCGCCGGTGATCATCATCGTCTGGATCCCCATCTGCTTGAGCCTGGCCAGCGCATCGCGAGACTCGGGACGGATGATGTCGGCCAGGGCGATCGCGCCGACCGGTTCGTCCTCCAGCAGCACGTAGACGACCGTCTTGCCCTGGTCGGCCGCCTCCTCGACGGCATCGTGGTCCACGCTCAGGTTGTTTTCATCAAGGTAGCTTGGGCTGACGACCTTGACGTTCCGCCCGTCCACCGTCGCCTGCGCGCCCTTGCCGGGGATGGCTTTGAACTCCTTCGGCGCGGAGTACTCGATGCCCCGATCCTTGGCCCCATCCACGATACCCTGGGCGATGGGATGCTCGGACTGACTCTCCAGCGATGCTGCCAGCGTGAGCAACTCTTCCTCGTCCCGGTCGCCCAGCGGAATGACGTCCGAGACACCGAAGCGACCCTCGGTGAGCGTGCCGGTCTTGTCGAACAGGATGGCGTCGACGCCCCGGGCACGCTCGAAAGCGCTGCGGTCGCGGATCAGCAACCCGCTCTTGGCCGAGATCGCCGTCGAGACGGCCACCACCAGCGGCACGGCCAATCCCAGCGCGTGCGGGCAGGTGATGACCATGACCGTCACCATCCGCTCGAGAGAGAACTCGAAGGCCGCCCCGAGAATCAACCAGACTACCAGCGTGCCGGCCCCGACGCTCAGGGCGACCATGGTCAGCCAGAACGCAGCGCGATTGGCGATATCCTGCGTGTGTGAACGCGATTCCTTGGCCTTGCGGACCATCTCGATGACCTGCGAGAGGTAGGTCTCGTCGCCGGTCTTCTGGACCTCCATGGTGAAGGCGGCCTCGCCGTTGACCGATCCGCCGATGGTCTCGTCGCCCTCGGCCTTCTCGACCGGTTTGGATTCGCCGGTAAGCATCGCCTCGTCGATGCTGGTTCGGCCTTCGGTGATCTGCCCGTCGATGGGCACCTTCTCGCCGGGCTTGACCACGACCTTCTCGCCGGGCTGAAGCTCGGTGACGGGCACGTCCTCCGTGCCGCCCGAGTCGGTCACGCGGTGTGCCTCGGAGGGCATGAGCTGGACGAGCGATTCGAGCGCCTTGGATGCGCCCATGACGGACTTCATCTCGATCCAGTGGCCCAGCAGCATCACGTCGATCAGCGTGGCCAGCTCCCAGAAGAACACCTTGCCGCCCAGCCCAAACACCACGGCCGAGCTGTAGACGTAGGCCACTGTGATCGCCAGGGCGATCAGCGTCATCATGCCCGGGTTCTTCTTGCGCAGCTCGTCGAAGAGGCCCTTCAGGAACGGCCAACCGCCATAGACGAAGATGGCCGACGCCAGTGCCCACTGGATGTAGCTGTCATAGGGGAAGCGGAGCGTCCCCCGCAGCCCGAGGAACCCTTGGATCATCGGCGACAGGATGATGACCGGGACCGTCAGGACCAGCGACACCCAGAACCGCCGGCGGAAATCGGCGACCATGTGGGCGTGGTGGGAGTGATCGTCATGCCCGCCGTTGCCCCCATTTCCTTCTTGCTGCTGGTGTTCGGCGTGGTCCTGTTGGCTGCTGTCCTCTGTCTGCTCCGCATCGGCCTGGGGCGGCGGTTCCTGTTGCTCCCGGTCCGCATCGTCGCGGCCTGGGTCGTCCGTTGTGTCGTTCGTGGTCATGGGTGTTGTTCCTCGGTTTGTGCGGGCTCGCGAGCAGGTGGGCCCTCTTCGACAAGCTCTGGGCAAGCATACCGGCCGCCTGCCGGAGGCCGATCCGCGCGTTCTCCCAGCCCCGTGTTCATCGGGCATCCCTGTAAGTGTATCAGGCCAGGCGTCGGGCGTTGCGGTAGTCGGTGGGGGTATCGCCGTACTCGCGTTTGAATCGCCTGCAGAAGTGCGGGAAGGAAGCGAACCCGCTGGCGTCGGCGACGT
>CAZFPT010000117.1:0-10535 GCA_964521005.1 uncultured Planctomycetaceae bacterium
TACGGCGATCGCGTCGCATGGGCTTCCAGCCCATGTTCTGTTCTCTTTCCGAACCGACCCCGCGATCCCGTTTCGCCTTCGGCGAAACCTGCCTGACGACAGACACGGCCTGGAAGGCCGTGCGAAGTTGAAGCCCCATCTTGAGCGAAGCGAAAGGTGGGGGTAAACAGCGAAAAATCCAAATTCCAAATCACAAGCTCCACAGAGTGATCGTCCTGCATCGACCTGCGATCGCGCCCGCAACAAGTTGCGAGCCCTACGGCCTGTCGACAGACACGGGCAGGATGCCCGTGCGACATTTGAAGCCCCATCTGGAGCCGGTTCTGCTTACCGGCGTCTGCCGGCGCACACAGCTAACGACGAACGACTAACAACTAACAACTAACGACTAACAACTCTAATACGTCGAGAGGTCTTCGAGTTCGGAGCTGTTGGTCGCGCCGAGTCGGCGGTAGATTTCCTTGGTGGCGCCGGACTTGTTCAGCGTGTAGAAGTGCAGGCCGGCGACGTTGTTGTCCAGCAGGTCGCGGCATTGCTGGGTGGCCCAGTCCAGCCCGACTCTGGCGATGGCGTCGTCGTCCTCGATGTTGTTGAGGATCGGCCGAAGCAGCTTGGCGGGATATCGCGAGCCTGCGGCCAGTTCGGGCAGCCGTTCGAACATGCGTCGCGAGTTGACGGGCATGATCCCGGCGATGATGGGGATGTCGATCCCCGCCAGGTCGCACCGCTCGCGGAAGTCGTAGAAGTCCGCGTTGTTGAAGAAAAGCTGCGTTGCGATGTAGTCGGCCCCGGCGTCCACCTTGCGTTTGAGGTGGTCCATCTCCAGCATGCGGTTGGGCGTGGCGGGATGGCCTTCGGGGAAGCCGGCCACGCCGATTCCGAACCCCCGCGCGTCGGCGTGTTCGCCCGAGTCGTTGAACTTCTTGATGTAGCTCACCAGGTCGGCGGCGTACTGGAAGTCGTCATTGGCCTTGTCGTACTCTTCCATCCACTGCGGGGGGTCGCCGCCGAGGGCGAGGATGTTGTTGACCCCGGCGTCCGCGTAGCGACGGAGGATCTCGGCGATATCGTCGTATTTGTGGCAGACGCAGGTGAGGTGCGGGATCGGGTCCAGCGAGGTCTCGCTCTTGAGGCGGACGACCACCTCGTGGGTCTGCTCGCGCGTGCCGCCACCGGCGCCGTACGTCACCGAGACGAAGGCCGGCTCGAGTTCCTCCAGCGCCTGCATGTTGTTGAACAGGGCGTCCCAGCCTTTGTCCGTCTTGGGCGGGAAGAACTCGAAGCTGAAGGTCGTCTGGTACTTCTCGAAAATGTCCTGTATGTGCATGTGCGTTTTCTCCGCAGCCTGCGGGCAGCATCGCCGCCCGGGCATGGGTTATTTCTTCACCAGGTGGAACATGCCCCAGGTGAGGTAGCCTTTGTAGCCGCCTTCGACCCAGTGCTGCAAGCCGGTCTTCATGTTCTCGATGTATTCGCGTGAGACCAGTTGGCTGATCTCCTCGTCGCGGCGGACCATCTCGTCGTACACCGCCTGGTAGTGTCGCGGCAGGTGGATGTCCAGGTCCTCGTAGCTGGAGACCTCAAAGCCGATCTTCTCGGCCGTGGTGCGGTAGTAGTCAGGGCTGGCAAGGTTGGTCAGGCTGATCCGCTTGTAGATCGGGTCCAGCACGCCCTCGGGGCAGTGGTCGGTCTGCATGGGGTCGGTGAACACCATCTGCCCGCCGGGGCGGAGCACGCGGTAGACCTCGCGGAGCACCTTCTCGCGGCCGGGGGAGTGCAGGATGGCGTCTTCCGACCAGGCAAAGTCAAACGTGCCATCCTCGGCAGGGACGTTCTCGAACGCGCCGTCCACCATTTCCAGCAGGTGGTCGACGCCTTGCTCGGCGTTCATCTTCCTGCCTCGCTCGTTTTCGGTCTCGGAGAGGTTCAGGTTGATCGCCTTGCAGCCGAAGGTCTTGGTGACGTAGCGCATCGACCCGCCGAACCCGCCGCCCAGATCGATCACGGAGGTGTTCTCGTCGAGTCCGTCGAGCTTGTCGGCCATCCGTCGCACGGTGCGTCGGCTGGCGGTGCGGATGTCGTCCTCGTCGGAGAGGTAGATCCCCAGGTGGAGGTCTTCCCCGCCCCAGACGTGGAAGTAGAAGTTATCGGCGTCGGTGCTGTTGTAGTAGTCGCGGGCGATCTGGACCGCTTCATTGTCATATTCGGGCATGGTTCGCTCCTTCGCGTAGCCTCGTTGCGTCGTGTTGCGTTGTGTCCTATTCCTCCAGCATTCCGTCGCGGTAGGCGTTGCAGTACTGCTCGCAGAACGGGTCCTTGGCGACCAGCGCCTCGGCCGCCAGGATGTTGGACATCATCTTGCGGTCGTTGGGGTTCATGATGGCCCCGTCGAGTCCGTTGAAGATGGCCATCACCATGAACGCGCGGTTGACGATCTTCCGTTTGGGCATGCCATAGGAGATGTTGGACAGCCCGCAGATGGTATGCACGCCTTCCAGCTCGGTCATGATGCGGTTGACGCCCTTGAGGAACTCCAGGCCGTACTGGTCGTTGGTGGAGAGGCACTGGGCGAGCGGGTCGAGGTAGATGTTGTCCCGCTGCAGGCCGTTGTCTTCGAGCACCTTCAGCAGGTCGGCCGCCACAGTGACGCGGTCGTCGGCGGTCTCCGGCGGTCGCCCGCGGTCGCCCATGCACAGGCCGATGACTTTGCAGTCGATCCCCTTGATCGCCGGCAGCAGGTCGGCCTGCTGTTCGGAGTCCATCGAGATCGAGTTGATCATGGGCACGCCCTTGTGGACGGCCAGCCCCGCCTCGATCGCCTTTCCGTTGGCGCTGTCCAGGCAGCAGGGCTTGTCGGTGACTTCCTGGGCGTTCTTGACCAGCCATTCGAGGTACTCTGCCTCCTTCGAGGCGAATGCGCCGGCGTTGACGTCGATGTAATCGGCGCCATTGTCCGCCTGCTGTTTGGCGAGGTCCTTGATTCCCTCGGCGTCCTGGTCGATCAGCATCTGCTTGACCGACTTACGCGTGGCGTTGATGAGTTCTCCAACAATCAGCATCTATCGACTCCTTGTCTAAGGTTTACATGTCATCCATTGCTACATGAACGGCTTCTGCCGGACGGCCTGGCCGGGAGCGACGTGGACGAAGTCGCCCTCGTCCCACGGCCCGGCCAACAGCCTCGCCAGGTACGAGTCACTGCCGGCAATCTCTTCGTAGTCCATCCCGAAAAACGCGGCGTTCTTCCGGGCCCGCTTGCGGGCCGAGTCGGGGATGTCCCCGAGGATCCCGCTGTCAATCAGTGCGATCCGCGTCTGGTTCTTCATCTCTTCCCGCATGCACCACTCGGCTGTCTCGGCGTCCATGCGCGGGGCGTACTCGTGCTGCATCGTGCCCAGCGGGTCGCGGTTCAGCTCGATCCACGCCTGGTTGAGGTAGTACGTTCCCGGGCAGGCGTTGAACTGCCGGTCGTACTCGTTCCGCGAGCCGAGGAACAGCGCGATGCAATCGTGCACGCGCGGGACGATCAGCCCCTGCGGCGGGGCGGTCACGCCGACGATTCCGTTCGAGCAGAGCCCGTATCCCAGCACCACCCGGGCAATCTCGTCGGTCGCCTCGCCGTCGATGATCTCCTGCACCTTCGCGGGCAGGGCCTCGGGGGTTCGGTGGAGGTCCTGCTCGCAGAAGCGCAGCCTCGCGTCGCAGCCAGGTCGGCCGGCGAGCTCTTCCAGTTCCGCCTGGAGGATTTCGCAGGCGATCACGAGCGTAGGTTCGGTTTGCTTGTCGGTCATGGATCCTGTGCAAGCTCGGGGGCAGCGGGCCGGGCGGGTCTACTCGGCCGGCTCGGGCTCACGGTGGGGGTCCTCGTCGCTCTGGCGGCCATGATACTCGCCGAACGACTCCGAAAGGTCGGGGTTGCCCACCGCCTGGGCGATGTAGCGTTCGACCGAGCCCTCGGTTTCGACCGAGACCGACAGGTCCGGCTCGTACGCGCCGGCGGCGTCGGCCCCTTCCAGCGCCAGCTCGGTCACCCGCGAGCGGGCGTATTTCCGGGCGTTCTCTTCCTTGTCGAACTGCTTCTGCTCACCGGCTACGTGGACCCGGTAGGATCGGCTCTCGTCGCCTTCCTGCACGAACAGCAGCGCCTCCCGCTCGATCATGATGCTGCCGGCGACCGCGCCGATGGCGTTGGCCACCTCGTGGTGCTCGGGAATCACCAGCTCGGATCCGAGCTTGCGGGCGACGGCCTCGATGAACACCTCCGCCGGCGCGCCGAGCCCGACGGTGGGGAAGTGGCTGATGAGCTTCACCGACACCAGGCGATTCTTGTCCGAGAGGAACTCCTCGAAGAACCATCGGCCCCAGGTTCCGTCGATCTGCTCGGGCAGACGCTGGGCGTCCCGGCCGGCGAGGAAGACGATGACCTCTTCGGCGATGTTGGCGGCGATGAACTCGAATGCCTTGTCCTGCACCTCCTCGGGGCTCAGGTCGAACAGGAAGGCGGCGTGGGCCAGGCCTTCCCGGGCGGCGTCGAGGTCCCACTTGTCCATGCGCCCCTGCACGTGCAGCAGGTCGGTGGGCGTCAGCCCGCCCTTTTCGATGTATCCCTGGCGCAGCAGCGGAGCCGCCTGCAGCTGGACGGGGTGGTGAACCTTCAGCTCGCGCATCAGCGCGGTGACGCTCATCGGCCCGTGCTCTTCCAGCACGCTCACCAGGGCCCGTTGCTTCTCGGAGAGGTGTTCCTGGCGACGGGCGGTGGGCACGCGGCGGAGAATCCAGAATTCCACGTCGGTCCACTGGCGCTGTTCCTCGGGGATCCGGTGGAGCCTGGTGATCTGCTCGCCGATGGCGGGGAACTGGTCGGCCATCCGGCACAGCGGTACGACGCGCTCGGGACCCACGATGAGCCCTCGTCCGTCGCGTTCGTAGTGCACCCAGCTGTCGCACCCCACGCAGGCGGTGCGGATGCGGGCGGTCTTGACGGCGGTTTCCACGTCGCCCACGCGGGCGCCCTGGTCGGCTACGTCGACCGACGATTCTTCGATCAGGGCCATGTCCGTGGTGGTCCCGCCCACGTCGATCATCAATCCGCTGGGGCGGTTGCAGAGGTAGTACCCGCCGATCGCGCTGGCGGCCGGCCCGGAGACGATCGTCTCGACCGGTCGGCGGATCGCGTCGGTGTAGGGCATGAGCGAGCCGTCGCCCTTGACGATCATGAGTGTGGCGTCGATGCCCTTGGCCTGCAGCGCCCGCCGGACGGCTTCGATGAAGTCCTGCATCACCGAGACCAGCGAGGCATTGACGGCCGCCGTGGTGGCCCGGGTGACACTGTTGAGTTGCGTGCTCAGCTGCGAGCCCATCACGACCGGTTTGGAGGTGGCCCGGTAAATCGCGTCGGCGGCGAGTTCCTCGTGCTCGGCGTTCAGCGGCGAGAAATAGCTGCTCACCGCGAAGGCGTCGAACTCGTGGGCATTGGCCTTGGCCCACTCGGTGATCCCGCGGAGGTCCAGGGCGTCTTTCTGCTTGCCCTGGGAATCGTGCCCGCCGCGGAAATGGGCGAAGTCGCGGGCGGTGAAATTCCCATCCAGGTCGTACTCTTCCAGAAGCTCCTCGTCGTAGCCGACCAGCGCAAGCCCGACGTCGCGCGTTTTGCCCTCGGCGATGGAGTTGGTCGCCAGCGTCGAGGAAATGCCCACCAGCGAGACGGCCGACGGGTCGGGGATATCGAGGCTGTTGAGCACGTCCGTCACGCCCAGCGACAGGTCCTGACGCGTGGTGAGGTGCTTGGCGGTGCTGAGGAGGTGTCGCGACCCGGCTTCCATGAGCACACCGTCGGTGTACGTCCCGCCGGTGTCGATCCCGATCACGTAGGTTTTCTCGTCTCCCGCGTCCGGTGTGGTTGACTCGATCATATTGCCCTTTCCGGCTTCGCTCCCCGCGCCGATCTCCGGCAACGGCGGCGGCAAACCCTTTGCTGCGTCCCTCAGGGGGCAGGTACCGAGTGAATCTCCCTGAGCCATAGTATAACAGATATCGCGAATCCTGCAGGAATCCGGGCAAATTCCGCACATGGAACCACTTGTCGAAGCAAGATCCGGGCCGGTCGACGCGTCCTGTGGGACTGAATCGACCGGCCCGGTGGTCCGTCACCTGTCCTGTAATCGCCCCGCCGTCCTGGCGGGGCGTTGTCCACCCGACCGGCGGGTTGCCGATCGGCGGTCAGCTGCCCTGGCTGGCGACGCGGTCTTCGGCTTCGGCGAGGATTTTGTCGATCTCCTTCTTTGCCTCGGCCGGCACGCGTGAGGACGGTCCTTCGTAGTTCTCGATGAGGTCCCGGGTCTTCTTGACGATCCGCTCGCCCATGGTGGGCTTGCCGGACTCTTCCCAGCCCTCGTAGCTGTTGCGGTCCATCAGCGTCGGGCGCCAGTGCTCCCGGGCATGTTCGAGCGTGTGGTCCTCGTAGAGGTAATGCCCGCCCGGTCCGACGCTCTGGATCTGCTTGACGGCGAGGGTGTCGTCGTTGACCACGATGCCCTTCTGAATTACCCGGGCCATCCCGATTACCTCGTCGGCCAACACCGTCTGGAAAATGCTGCCGGTCTTGCCGGCTTCGGTGTAGCCGTTGTCGTGCACGAACGTCGCTCCGGTGAGCATGGCGGCGTGAATCGACAGCGTCGCGTCCAGCCCGGACTGGGTCTCGAGCACCTTCGCGTCGGTGCAGCCGGAGGTGGAGAACATCGGCAACCCGCAATAGTGCACCATTTCGGTCAGGCCGGCCGACAGCAGCGCCAACTCCGGCGCGCCGTAGGAGTATACGCTGGATCGCATGTCCAGGATGGACTGCACCCCGCCGATGACCACGCACGTGCCCGGGTTGATCAACTGGGCGACGACCACGCCGACCATCGCCTCGGACAGGCCGACCACGATCTGCCCGGCGTGCGAGGCCGGGACGGTGGCTCCGCCGATCGAGCAGGGGGTGTACACCTGCGGAACGCGATGTTTGGCGCAGTAGACGCACTTGCTCATCGCGTGCTGGTCGGACACCAGCGGGGAGATCGGCTCGCCGTAGTGGATGAAGTTCGGCCTTTGGGCGAAGTCTTCCTCGCCGCCGGCCAACACCATCCCGATGCGGTGCTCGTCGCGGCAGTTGTCCACGTTGAACGCCCAGCTCATCAGCGGTTTGGTGGTGTTCTGGATCTGGTCGGCGTGCTCGTAGAGGTCGGCCAATCCGTTGGTAACGTCCGAGATCGAGCCCAGCGAGTCGACGTAGCCGATGTTCGGCAGGGCGTCGCAGACGCGGGCGACCATGGCGGCGTCCTTCCGCAGGTAGGGGCGGCGTTCCATGGTCTCCGGGTCGATGAAGTACGGCGGCGTCGGTCCGGGCCCGAAGTACGATCGGCCGATCTCGATGCGGCAGCTCTCTTCGCCTTCCCAGTTGTACAGCGTGGTGGAGGGGGGCACGCTCTGGAGGGCGTCCCGCACCAGCTGGGGCGGGATGTACACCCGCACGCCGTCCACGTGGGCGCCGGCTTCCTTTAGGATGTCCCGCGCCTCCTCGTGGTGCACGTTGGCACCGGTCTGGGAGAGGGTCTTGATCATCCCCACGTACAGCTCGTCCTTCTGATCGTCGCTGAGCAGTTGGAATCGCGGGGTGATGTTGTCTATCTGATTCGCTCTTGTGGTAACCATTGCGGTGAAATTCCTTGTTTACGAGTGGCGCTGGTCGGCGGCCTTCACGATGCGCTTCAGCTCGGCCATCACGCCGTCTTCGATGGGCTCGGGCTCGTGCTCGGCGAGGATCCGGTCGGTCTCCTCGCGGGTGCGGTCCACCAGCGTCTTGGAGCCATTGGCCTTCCACGTGTCCCAGTCGGAGCGGTCCTGCAGCTTCGGCAGGAACCAGTCCTTCCAGTGCTCGTAGGTGTGGTCGTTGGTGAGGAACTCCCCACCCGGACCGGCGGCCTGGATGACGTCCAGCGCCATGTGATCGTCGCTCGTGTCGATCCCGCGGCAGAACTTGCGGACCATGCCGATCATCTCGTTGTTGAGCACCAGCGAATCCAGCGACGCCACCGTGCCCGAACCGATGTAGCCCACGTCGTGGACCAGGTTCGCTCCGGAAAGATGGGCGTAGAAGAGGTTGGTCATCTGCTCGATGGCACACTGCTCGTCCAGCACCTTCGCGTCGGTGCAGCCGCCGGTGGAGAACATCCGAAGACCCAGCCACTTGGCGATGTCCGTATTGGCCGCCGACGCCAGCGACAGCTCCGGGGCGCCGTAGGAGTAGGTGGTGGTCATCATGTCCATCACCGTGGTCACCCCGCCCATGATCAGCGGCGTTCCGGGTTTCTTGAGGTAGCACAGCGCCACGGCCATCAGGGTCTCGGCCAGCGACTGGACCAGCATGCCCGCCATCGTCGCCGGGGCCGTCGCTCCCGAGGAGGGGCAGGGGGTGTACATCGCCGGAATCCCGCGCTCTGCCGCCAGCAGGAGCTTCTCCACCGCGGTGCGGTCGTTGTTCAGCGGGGAGATCGGCTCGATGTAGGCCACGAACTGCGGCCGAAGGCGGAACTCGTCGGCCCCGCCGCAGAACAGGCACGCCATCCGCCAGAGGTCCTCGAGGCCTTCGCCGTCGACGCTGGTGAGCACCATGGGTTTGGTGCAGGTCTCGAGCATCGCCAGGTACTGATGGCGGTCGTAGGTCTGGGGGTTGGGGGCGTCCGAGACGATTCCGTGCGACATGAAGAATTCATACTCGGAGAGGTAATCGACGATCTTCGCTGCGTCGCGGACGTCGTGATACCGGGTGCGTCGACGTTTGCCGGTTTCGCGATCCACGAAGAAGGGCAGGTCCGATCCGGTCCCGAAGGAGACCTCGTCGGGGATCATCTGCAGCTTGTGCTTGCCGGAGCGCCCCGCGAGGGTGATGGTTGCGGGCTGTGAGTTCAACGCCCGCTCGACCAGCGAGCCGGGCACGCGGACGACGTTCCTGTCGCCCACGACGGCTTCGCTGTTGTGGCGGAACAGGTCGATCGCTTCTTCGTGGTGGAACTGGGCCCCGACGGTTTCCAGCACGTCGATGGCCGCTCCGTAAATCCGCTCGATCTGTTCCTCGGTCAGCACACGGAACTGTGGCCCGCGATTGACCGTAACGTTCTGCTTTGGCACCATTGGTTGGCTCCCGTATTCTGAAATTGTCCGTCGATGGTCTCGCGCCCGGGCCGGCAGAGTACCGGCCGGCGCTGCGGGTCCCGGTCTCAGCGCGGAACCCCCGGTGGGGCAAGACGATCACCGTCCGCAAGGTGAAAACCTCGCGGGACACTGCCCACATCGCCCGCTCCGGTGGAACCGGGGATGCGGCGACGAGACGTATAACCTATCCGGCGTTGGCGGACTCTTTGACCTTGTCGACCGCGGCAGCGGCGTTGGCGGCGTACATGTCCGCCCCGATCTCCGCGGCGTATTCCTCGGTCACCGGCGCGCCGCCGACCATGATCTTCACCTGGTCGCGGATGCCCGCTTCCTTCAGGGCGTTGATGACCTCGCCCATCTGGGGCATGGTCGTGGTCAGCAGGGCCGACATGCCCAGGAACTCGGGCTTGTGTTCCTTCACGGCGTTGACGAACACGTCCGGTTCCAGGTCGATCCCGAGGTTGATGACCTTCATGCCCATGCCTTCCATCATCATGGCTACGAGGTCCTTGCCGATGTCGTGCAGGTCGCGCAGGACGGTCCCGATCACGAACGTGCCCATCGTCTTGACGTTGGTCTCAGCCAGCTTGGGGCGAAGGATGTCCATCGCGCCGCTCATCGCCTTGGCCGAGCGGATGACCTCGGGGAGGAACATCTCGCCGGCCTTCCAGCGCTGTCCCACCGCGTCCATGCCCGCCACCAGCCCCTGGTTCATGACGTCCACGGGCTTGACGCCCGCTTCGAGGGCGGCGTTGAGTTGGCTGCACACTTCATCCTGTTTGCCCGCGATGAGGGCTTCGGAAATCTTCGCACATGCTTCTGCTGGCATTGGCTTCTCCTTGATGGTCTGAACTTGTCAGAATCGATAAGACTGTCTGCAGGGCGTGTCCCGGCGACGATACACCCACCGCCGGTCCGGGGCCTCTTCGGGCTCCGGCGCGTACTTCTGTCCCTGCCCAACTGATTTTGCCGTGAGAGCGAGGTATCCACCTCGATGCTCCGATGGGTCGCCGCCCCCTGCGTTGCGTACAACCCGAGATTGGGTATGGTATTGACCTGCCGGCGCATTTCAAGCGATCATTGCGCATAGCTTCTGCATTGGCAGGGGGTTTTGAATCGCAAGACCCGCGCAAACCCCTTGGCAGGTAAGGGTAAGCCCGGCTTTGCCCCCTTGGAGAAAAAACACCACATTTTCCGGCCAAAAGTGGCAATTTTCACCGATTCGAGGGTCGCCGGCGGCCCCGGCAGGCCGTTCGGGGGGGGGGCCGGCCGACGCGTGCGACATTTCCTGGAGGCCGCCGAGATACGTCGCTTTCCCATGACTCAATACCCCCACGGTTCGC
>CAZFPT010000118.1:0-5488 GCA_964521005.1 uncultured Planctomycetaceae bacterium
GCCCCGTCAGAGAAACCCTCTGGCGGGGCGTTTCTGCTGAACACCACCCGCAACGACGTGAAGCCCCATCTTGAGCCGGTCCTGAGCTTGTCGAAGGGCGAAGCGAAAGGTGGGGGTAAAGAAGCGAAAAGCAACTAGCAACTAGCAGCTAGCAACTAGCGACGGAGTGATGGCCCGCATCGACCTGCGATCCCGCCCGCAACAAGTTGCGAGCCCTACGGCTGACCGACCCCCAAACCAAGGGTGCCCCGGTTTGTGCAGCGAGCCTGAGCGAGCTGAGCAACCGGGTTGCTCCGTTCCTCCCTCGCTGCGCTCGGTCAGACCGGCACAGCCCCGGGCACCCGAAGTATCCTTGAAGCCCCATGGTGAGGTACACGAACCGTGGGGGTCAGAATGGAATGACGCTCCAAAGCACCGGCGTGCGGAGACGCCGGTGGCACCCGTTTCACGTCGCATGGGCATCGGAGCCCATGTTCTGTTCTCTTTCCGAACTAACTCCGCAATCCCATTTCGCCTTCGGCGAAGCCTGCCTGTCGGCAGACACGGCCTGGAAGGCCGTGCGACGCGTGAAGCCCCATGCCCAGCGGTGGCGGGGTCCGGTGCAAAGCGCATCGGCCATGACATGCCTTCGCTGATGCGATACAATCCGGCCGTGAGCGAGACACCCGTCGACAGCCTGAATGCCCGCCAGACCTCTGCCGCCGTGCGATGGTCGGGTCGATTGGCTGCGCTGCTCGCGTTGGTTGCGTGCGTCACGCTGGGCACGCGCCTGTTCTCGTCGGCCGACTTGGGCTATCACCTCCACTATGGCCGCGAGTTTGTGGAAAGCGGCCGAATCGTGACTACCAACGACGGCGAGATCTATGGTCTGCCCGCCAGGGACCTCCCGCCGTCGGAGCGTCCCGAGCCCGGGCCCGGCGCATGGTACGACGAGGACGGCGTCTACCGGTTCATCAACGCCAACTGGGGCACGCAGGCTCTGATCGGGGCAGCCTGGTCGCTGGGCGGCGAGGACGGCGTGCAATGGCTTCGCATCGGCTGGACGGCGGCGCTGTTCGCGTGCCTGCTGGCGGCAATGCGTCGATCGCGGGTTTCGTGGGCACTGGCGGGCGGCGCGATCCTGCTGGCGGCGGCGGGTGGATATGGCCAGATGCACGTCCGCCCGCACATGCTGGGGTTGTCGGCCCTGGCGGGGCAGTTGGTGGTGCTCCTGCCGTTGACCGATCCGGCCCGGCGGGTCCGCTGGCGTGATGTGGTTGTCCTGGGCGCGGCTCAACTGCTGATGGTGAACGCTCACAGCTACTTCCTGCTGGGCGTGGCGTTGACGGGTACGGTTCTCCTCGGGCGATGCATGCGTTGGGCGTGGTGGCGGCTGACGGGGACGGACCGCAGCATCGAGCGGCATGCCCGGCAGGATGCTCTGCGGGCCGGGGCCGCTGCGGGCGTGGTGACGGCTGCCTGTTTCGCGAATCCCTGGACGTGGCGGCTGGCGGTGATGCCCATCGAGACGTTGTTGTACATGCGGAAGCACGAGATCGCCGGCGGCGAGCCGGGCCACATTGCCGGTCATCCGTGGGGGCGCATCGGCGAGTTGTACAGCACGTGGGCGACCCTCGGGACGCGCGAGACTCTCGCCGACAGCGTGCTCATCGTGCTGCTGATCGCCGCGGCCGTCAGCTTCGTCATCGCCTTGGTGCATCGCCGCTGGGCCTTGTCGCTGATGCTTGGCGGGATGACGCTGGTTACGCTCTCGGTGCGGCGGAACATCACGCCCGGCGTACAGCTGCTCTCTCCGATGATCGCGGTGAGTGTCTCGCTGGTTGCGGGCAGGTTGGCGGAGCGGTTCTCCCGGACCGCCCGCTCGTTGATCGGCCTGGGGGCTGCCATGGTGGTGGCCGGGTTGGCTGCGGCGCTGTTCGTGGGCGGGATCACGCATTGGATGTTCGTGGCAGAACGGTCGCACGAGCGGGTCGGGTGGGGCTGGAACCGCATGACTGTGCCCGTCTCGGCGGCGGAGTGGATCAACGCCCACGAGCCGACAGGGCGGATGTGGGCGGATTTCAACAGCGCCAGCAACCTGCTGTGGTTCACGGGGCGATCTACCCCCGCCCTGACCAACACGTGGGCTTACCCGCCGAAACTGATGGACGAGGAGACGGACTTTCGGTTCGGCCTGGCCAGCTACCGCGCGTTCGACCGGATGGTCCAACGACGCGGCGTGCAACTGGTGGTTCTGCATGTGGATCGGTCCTCGGCCAAGCTCGCGCGGAACATCTCGGACGATCCGAACTGGGCAGTGGTGGATACCTCGCCGCGTCACGTCACGTGGCTTCGAACTGATGGACCCAATTCCCAGCTGGCAGCCCGCTCGGCCAGTACGCCCGAGACGCTGGAGGTCGACGCTCTGGTGACGAAACTTGCTGCCGCCGACCCGGCCGGGCATATCGGCATTTACAACGGCGGGCTCACGCTCTACCACCTCGGGTGGTATGAACCGGCGGCCGAGGTGATGGGGGCGGCGCTGAAGATCGCGCCGGGCTATCATCGCGCCTGGTTGATGCGGGGGAAATGTCTGGCGTTGGCCGGTACGCGGCGGATGCTCCACGGCGACCCTGGCGGGCGGGAAGGGTTGGTCAAGGCGAAGGAGTGCTTCGAGCATGCCCTTCGCCTGGAGGGCGGGGACTATCCCGAAGCGATCGAGAACCTCAAGTATGTCAACCGGCAGCTGAGCGAACTGCAGCAGGGGCGGATCCTCTATCCGAAAGAGCTGCTCACTCCGCCCGACTCGCCGGCGCGGTAGACATCCCCCGTCGCGGGTGCTAGACTTTAGCGACTCTCCCCTCGGGAGAGCGACACCGCCCGGTGAGCGCCGGGCGATCCCCCGAACGCAAACGCTGGAAGGAAATCGCAGCTATGTCCAAGCCTCTGGTTCTTCTCATTCGCGACGGGTGGGGCATCGGGCCCGACCACGAGGGCAACGCCGTCCGTGCCGCCGACACGTCCAATTGCGACCGTCTGCTGCAGGAATACCCCAACACGGTGCTGGAGGCCTCCGGCGAGGCCGTCGGCGTGCGCCCCGGTTCGCAAGGGTCCAGCGAGGTCGGTCACCTGAACATGGGCGCCGGGCGAATCGTGGAGCAGGAGATCGTCCGCGTGGACAAGATGATCCGCGACGGCTCGCTGTTCGAGTTGCCCAAGTACACCGAGGCGGTCCAGCACTGCAAGCAGACCGGCGCGACGTTCCACCTGATGGGCCTCGTGCAGGACCAGGGCGTACACGCCACGCAGGAGCATCTCTTCGCGTTCCTGCGGAACCTCGCCGACGCGGGCCTCAAGAAGGAGCAGGTCTGCGTGCATTTCTTCAGCGACGGCAGAGACACCCCGCCGCGCAGCGCGATCGTGTATCTCGACGCCCTCCAGAAGGTCATGGACGAGTGCGGCGTGGGCGTGGTCGCCAGTGTCATGGGGCGGTTCTGGGCGATGGACCGCGCGGAGAACTGGGAGCGCACCGAGATCGCCTTCAACGCGCTGACCCGCGGCGAGGCGCCGTTTACCGCATCCAGCGCACGCGAGGCGATCGAACAGGCCTACGCCCGGGCCGATGAGCAGATCGAGAAGAAGCAGGACAACCCCGAGACCGACGAGTTCATCCGCCCGACGCTGATCGTGGGCGATTCTGGCCGACCGATCGGCGTGATGCAGTCCGGCGACGCGGTGTTGCACACCAACTATCGCCAGGACCGCGCGATCCAGTTGACCCGCGCGTTCGTGGAGGACGGTTTCGACGGGTTCGATCGCGCCGGCGGCAAGCCCGACGTGATCTATCTCGGACTCACGCGGTACTACGATGATTTCGATCGTGCCCTGGTCCCGCCGATGAACATGGCCCGCCTGCTGGGCGAGGTGCTCTGCGAGAACCACCTGCGACAGCTGCGGATTGCAGAATTCCAGAAGTATCGTCACGTCACGAGCTTCTTCAACGGCAAGGAACTCGAGCCCTTCGGCGGCGAGGACCGCGTGCAGGTCGACAGCATTACCGTTCCCGAGGACCAGAAGCCCGAGATGAGCGCCTACGAGGTGACCGACCTGGTCCTCAAGGCCGTCAATGACGGCGTGGCCGCCCTGCGCGATGAGGCGACCTCGCTGGACTGCGCCCACCTCGAACTGGGCAAGGAGATGGACGGGTTCTGCCCGACCGAGGAGACCTACGACGTGATCGTGGTCAACTACGCAAACGGCGACATGGTCGGGCACACCGGGGTATTCGAGGCGGCCCGCAAGGCGATCGAAGTGGTCGACGAGTGCACCGGCAGGGTCGTCGACGCCGTGCTCGCCAAGGGCGGGACGCTGCTGGTGACGGCCGACCACGGCAACGCCGAGACCATGCTGGACCCGACCACCGGAGAGGTGCAGACCGCCCACACCACCAGCCTGGTCGAATGCATCCTGGTCGGCGAGAAGACCAGGAACCGCAAACTCATCGACAAGGGCAAGCTCTCGGACCTGGCCGTGACGATGCTGGAGATCCTGGGCATCGAGAAGCCCGAAGAGATGACGGCAGAGAGCTTGCTGGCGGAGTAGGAATCGCTCCAGTTGCTGCAAAAGTATGGAAGCCGGCATCTTGCGGTTCTGGTATTGTTCTGGCAGGATGCGTGCGGCTGTTGTGTTCGATGGTTTTGTGACAAACTTCTGAAGAAAGGATGAACCGATGAATCGACGGTTGAAGTTGTTCTCGACGGCGGCGGTGTTGCTCGCTTGGTCCGGCGTGGCGTCGGCCCACGTGGGACACGAGCATGCGACGTTCGGTAATGGTCTGCTCCACCCGTTCGGCGGGCTGGACCACCTGCTGGCGATGGTGGCGGTGGGCCTGCTGGGCGCCAAGAGCGGGCTGCGATGGCGATACCTGCTGCCGATCGGCTTTGTGGGCGGTCTGGCGCTGGGCGGGCTGCTCGGCGCGTTGCACGTCGCTCTGCCCGGTGTGGAACTGAGCATCGCGCTGTCCGTGCTGCTGTTCGGCGTGCTGCTGGCGTTCGCCACGCGCGTCTCGCCGTGGGTGTTGGCGGGCATCGTGTTGGTCGCCGGGATCCCCCACGGCTACGCCCATCTCGTCGAAGCCGGCGCGGGCTCGGTCTTCGGCTACGGGATCGGAATGGTGCTGGGTAGCGTGCTGCTGCACACCGGCGGACTGCTGCTGGGGCTGGGAATCGGCCAAGCCAAGGCCTTGCGAGATCGCTGGCAGTGGGTGGCCGGGCCGGCCATCGCCTGCGCCGGACTCGTGCTGGCCGTGACGCTGTAGGACGCGGCTGAGCGTCTGCCTGCAGGACTCGCCAGACGCCTGTCGGACTGGAGAAAAAAACAAAACCCGCTCCGGATCGCTCCGGGGCGGGCTTCTGTATGGTCTCTCCCGGTGAGGGGAGATGGGGTTTGTCCAGCCGCTCAGAACAGCTTGCCGATTTCCGGCAGGCCACCGGTGAGGGGCTCGGCGTAC
>CAZFPT010000118.1:5588-10338 GCA_964521005.1 uncultured Planctomycetaceae bacterium
CGCTCAGAACAGCTTGCCGATTTCCGGCAGGCCACCGGTGAGGGGCTCGGCGTACTTGTAGAAGCTGGCGGTGATGTTGTTGCCGGCCTTGTTGATGAACTTCTTGGGCAGGTCCTTGGTGTGGCGTGCGACGTCGGCCAACTCGGCCCGCTCGAAGGTGATCTTGTAGTTGGTGGTCTTGGCGCGTTTCATGACGATGGTTCCGTCGATGTCGCCGCGCATCGCCAGCTCGGCTGCCTTCTGTCCGCAGGTGCGGGCTTCCTCCTGGTCGACCGGCGAGGCGTACCCCGCGAAGGACCGCTGGAGATATCCGTACGTGTCGGCCCGCACGCGGAGCTTTCGCTTGCCGCCGTCCTTGCCCTGCAGCTTGACCTCGGACTTGATGTACTCGGCGAGGAAGTCGCCCAGCGCGCCGGATCCGGAGAGTTGCACGTTGCCGTGGCTGTCGCGTTCGACGCTGTGGCCGAGACGTTCGGCGAGGTTGACGGCCATCGGCGTTCCGGTCTCGTCGGAGATGCCTTCGGAGACGGCCACCAGGCAGCGGCCATACTTGTCGTAGCACTGCTTGACGTCATCGGTGAACTGCTTGATGTCGAAGTCGATTTCGGGGACGTAGACCAGGTGCGGGCCGTCCTTCTGGCGATCGCGGCAGAGGCTGGCCGCCGCGGTGAGCCAACCGGCGTGTCGCCCCATCACGACGGAGACCTTCACGCCGGGAAGGGCGGCGTTGTCGCGGTCTTCCCCGGCGAACGCCGAAGCCACGAACCGGGCGGCCGATCCGTATCCGGGGGTGTGGTCGGTCACGCGGAGGTCGTTGTCGATGGTCTTGGGTACGTGGAACGTTCGCAACTCGTAATCGGCATTGTTGGCCATTTCGTTGACGATGCGGGCCGCGTCGGCAGAGTCATTCCCGCCGATGTAGAAGAAGTACCGAACGTCGTTCTTCTTGAACACCTCGAAAATCTTCTCGCAATAGGCCTCGTCGGGTTTGTCGCGGGACGAGCCCAGCGCCGAGGCGGGCGTACCGGCGACGGCATTGAGGGTCTTCTTGTCGACCTTGCCCAGGTCGATGAAGTCTTCCTTCACGATACCCGCCACGCCGTGGTGTGCGCCGAGGATCTTCGGGATGGACTTGCTGCCCTTGAGCGTCTCGACGACGCCCACGAGCGACTGGTTGATGACGGCCGTCGGTCCGCCGGACTGCCCGATGACCGCGTTGCCCTTGATCATTTTGCTCATGGTTGCGTTCCTCTGTATATCGTTCGCGTTTGGATGAATCGGCGAGGCGGGCCCCGCCGCGGTGACCTATTGCATCAGTTCCCGCTCGATGAGCGTGGTATCCCACTCGCCGCGGATGAACCGCTCATGGCCGAGAATCTTTCGGCAGAGGGGGATGGTCGTCTTGGTCGGTTCGATGACGA
This sequence comes from uncultured Planctomycetaceae bacterium, assembly GCA_964521005.1. Taxonomy (GTDB): domain Bacteria; phylum Planctomycetota; class Phycisphaerae; order SM23-33; family SM23-33; genus CAZFPT01. The sequence continues at coordinate 7,010 of CAZFPT010000118.1, forward strand.
ATTCCTGCAGCGCCCGGCGTGCGACGGCGATGGCTTCGCTGCGCGTGGGGCGATGGACGATCAGCTTGCCCACCAGCGAGTCGTACGTCGGCGGGATCGAATATCCCTGGTACACGTGAGAGTCCCACCGCACACCCAGTCCGCCCGGGGCGACGAACGCCTCGACGGGCCCGGGGCTCGGGCGGAAGTCGTTGGCCGGGTCCTCGGCGTTGATGCGGCACTCGATGGCGCAGCCGTTGCGGGGGATATCCTCCTGCTTGAGCGTGAGCTCCTCGCCGGCGGCCACCCGGATCTGCCATTGCACCAGGTCCACGCCGGTGATCATCTCGGTGACGGGATGCTCGACCTGGATTCGCGTGTTGACCTCGAGGAAGTGGAAGTTTCCGTCCTGGTCGAGCATGAACTCGACCGTGCCGGCGCCGTGGTAGTCGGCCGCCTTTGCCAGGCGAACCGCCGAGGCGCAGACCTCGTTGCGCTGCTCCTCGGAGAGCACCGGGCAGGGGGACTCCTCGATAACCTTCTGCCGACGACGCTGCACCGAGCACTCGCGCTCGTAGAGGTGTACGCAGTTGCCGTGCATGTCGCCCAGCACCTGCACCTCGATGTGGCGGAAGTTCTCGATGCACTTTTCCATGAACAGTCTGCCGTCGCCGAAGGCGACTTCCGCCTCGGACTGGGCCTGCTTGAAGACACTCTGCAGCGCCGCCTGATTGTGAGCGAAGCGGATGCCCCGCCCGCCTCCGCCGGCGGCGGCCTTGATGGCGACGGGATAGCCGATGCGTTCGGCGATTTCGGTGGCTTCCTCGACGGTCGCCACGCCGCCCTCGCTGTCGGGCGCCATGGGGACGTCGGCCTTCTTGGCGAGTCGCTTGGCGGCGATCTTGTCGCCCAGCAACTGCATGCTTTCGACGGAGGGCCCGATGAATTCGATCTTGCAGTCGCGACAGACCTCGGCGAAATGGGCGTTCTCGGCGAGGAACCCATAGCCGGGGTGGATCGCCTCGACGTCGGCGATCTCGGCGGCGGCGATGATGCGCGGGATGTTCAGGTAACTCTCTGCCGACGGGCCCGGACCGATGCAGATGGCCTCGTCGGCGGTGTGGAGATAGCTGGCGTTGCGGTCGGCTTCGGAGTAGACGGCTACGACCTCGACCCCGAGCTCCTTGCACGCACGGATTATCCGCAGCGCGATCTCGCCGCGATTGGCAACCAGGATGCGGGAAAACATTCGGCGAATCCTTTCGGCCGGGCTACGGATTGACGCGGAAGAGGACCTGTCCGTACTCGACGGGCTGGGCGTTCTGCACGCAGACCTCGACGATGGTTCCGGCGACCTCGGCCTTGATTTCGTTCATCACCTTCATCGCCTCGACGATGCAGACGACCGTCTCGGGACCGACCTTGTCTCCGGAAGAGACGAACGGGTCGCTGTCCGGCGAGGGGGCCGAGTAGAACGTCCCGACCATCGGGCTGATCACCTCGATGAGATTGTCCGCCGGCGTGGGCGCCGCTGCCTCGGTCGCTGCGGCCTCCGGGGCCGGGGCCGCAGCGGGGTTGACCTGGGCGGGCATCGCCTGTTGCTGCGGGGCCGCCATTACGATGGGCTGCTCGCCGGGACCTCGCTTAAGGTGCACGCGGTTGTGCTCGCCGTCGGTAATTTCCAGTTCGCTCAGGTCACACTCGACCATGAGCTTCACCATCTGTTTGATTTCTTTGATGTTCATCCGCTTCCTTGCTTCCGGCGGGGTTCCGCCACCGCCAGGCTGCCGCCTTTTCCCGTCAGCCCAGCTTCATGGCCTCGATATCTTTCGGCAGCGAGGACAGCACGCGCTTGCCCTTCGCTGTGACCAGTACGTCGTCTTCGATCCGCACGCCGCCGATCCCGGGAAGGTACACGCCCGGCTCGACGGTGAAAACCATCCCGCTCCGCAGACGCTCGCCAATGCCGGCTGCCACGTGAGGCCGTTCGTGAATCTCCCGGCCGATCCCGTGACCCAGCCCGTGACCGAACGCCTCGCCGTAACCGGCGTCGGCAATGATGCTCCGGGCGGCGGCGTCGACTGTCTTGCAGGCCACGCCGCTTTTGATCGCGGCGATGGAGGCCTTCTGCGCGCGGAGCACAACCTCGTAGATCTCCGCCAATTCGGGGCGGATTGTACCGGTGAACACCACCCGGGTCAAGTCGCTGCAATACCCCCCGACCAGGGCGCCCCAGTCGATCAGGACCGGGTCATTCCGCTCGATCGTGCGCGGGCCGGGGCGGTAGTGCGGACGCGAGCCGTTCTCGCCGGCGGCGACGATGGTCTCAAACGCCGAACCCGACGCGCCGCGCTGACGCATGCGGTAGTCCAGCTCGGCCGCCACCTCCTGCTCGCTGCGCCCCACGAAGGCCGATCGCCCCTGTTCCAGAAGGTCGCCCATCGCGTCCTGTGCCACGGCAATGCTCCGGCGAATCGCCTTGACCTCGGCGGCGTCTTTGACCGCCCGCAGCTTGCGGACCACGTCGCTGATCGACGCGATGCACTTTCGACCGACTTCCTTCCCGAGCATCTGGTAGGTCCGGGCGGTCAGGTGCATGCTCTGAATGCCCAGCGTATCGGCCTTGCGTTGGGAGAGCTGCTCGACGATCTCGGGCAGCATGCTCCGCGTGCGAATCAGCACGTCCATGCCGAGGCATTCCTCGCCGGCCTGTTCGGCGTAGCGGGAGTCGGTGATGAGAACCGCCCACTTCCGGCCGATCAGCGCGAGACTGTCCTCGCCGGTGAAGCCGGTCAGCCAGCTGATATCTTCCGGCCGCGATATGAGAAACGCCGCGGCCCGGGCTTCACGACGCATCGCCTTGACGGCGTCACGGCGACGCCGGACATGGACGGATTCTGACGTTCGACGGCGGGCAGCGGGCATCGGCGGGTCCTTTCGGGGTCTCATATGTTGCCCAGAGCCTACCCGGTCGGGCTGCGCCGCTCAACGGGAAAGACCCAGTGCGACAGGAGCCTGCGGCCCCGCACCGTGCCGCGGGCGCCCAACGTCGCACGGGCATCCTGCCCATGGTCTGTTCGCGCGTCGCATGGGCTTCCAGCCCATGGTTTGTTGTGTTTTCCCTTCGACGTATTCTGCCCGCAACAAGTTGCGAGCCCTACGGCCTGGATGCGAGCCCTACGGCCGAACGACCCCCAGACCAAGGGTGCCCGGCGTTGTGCAGCGAGCCCAAGCGAGCTGAGCAACCCGGGTTGCTCCGTTCCTCCCTCGCTGCGCTCGGTCAGACCGGCACAGCCCCGGGCACCCGAAGTTTCGTTGAAGCCCCATCTTGAGCGAAGCGAAAGGTGGGG
>CAZFPT010000119.1:0-9908 GCA_964521005.1 uncultured Planctomycetaceae bacterium
TGTTCTGTTTCGCCTTCGGCGTTGCGCCCGCAACAAGTTGCGAGCCCTACGGCCTTGCGGCAGACACGGCCTGGAAGGCCGTGCGACGTTTGAAGCTCCATGGTGAGCTCCGGCGCCCTGCTCTACACCTTCCCTGCTGAGGGGCACAGGTCGTTGAGGCAGCAGGTCTGGCAGTCGGGTTTGCGGGCGGTGCAGCACTGTCGGCCATGAAAGACGAGGCGGTGGGCGAACATGGTCCATGTCTCCTGTGGCAGGAGGGTTTGGAGGTCTTTCTCGATCATGTCGCCCTGGTTGTTCTTGCGGGCAGTGAGCTTCAATCGCCCCGCCAGCCGCGTGACGTGCGTGTCCACCACGACGCCTTCGTTTTTTCTGAAGGCGGTTCCCAGGATGACGTTGGCCGTCTTGCGGGCGACACCGGGCAGGGCGAGCAGTTCGTCCATCGTGTCCGGGACTTCGCCGTCGTGCTCCTCCACGATGTGGCTGGCGGCGCCCTGGATGCTCTTGGCCTTGTTGCGGTAGAACCCGCAGGAGCGGATAAGCTCCTCGACGTGCCCGCGATCGGCGGCGGCGAGGTCGGCCGGCGTGGGATACGCCTCGAACAACTCGGGCGTCGTGAGGTTCACGCGCGCGTCGGTACACTGGGCGGCGAGGATGGTCGCCACCAGCAACTGAAAGGGGTTCTGGAAGTCCAGCGAGCACTCGGCGTCTGGATATTCCTTCGCGAGGCGGTCGTTGATTTCGCCGGCCCGGGTGCGCTTGTCGGCCTTGGATTCACGAGGCATGGCGGGCCATCCCTACTCGGCTGGCAGGGGCTCGGGCTGGGCTGCGCGGGCGGCCGCCGGCTCGGACGGCGTGACGGCCAACGCCTCTTCGATGCGTTGGGCGGCCTTTCGTCCCGAGTCGATCGCGGTGACCACGTACGCAGCTCCGGTCACGACGTCGCCTGCGGCAAAGACGGCTGGGTCGCTGGTGCGATGCGAGCGTACGATGAGCTTGCCCGCACTGTTGGTCTCGAGCCCGAGCTGGGTCACGAGCGACTCATCGGGGACGGCCTCGAAGCCCAGCGCCAGGACGGCCACGTCTGTGTCCACCTGGAACTCGCTGCCGGTAACTTCTTTCATCACCGGGCCTTTCGGGCTGGGCACCCACTGGACGCGGACGGCCTGGACGCCGGCGAGCTGGTCGCCCGAACCGTCGAAGCCCTTGGTCGCCACGCACCACTGGCGATCGACCCCGTCGAGATCTTCAGCGAGTTCCTCGTCGGTGGGGGTCCCGCCGCCGGCGGAGCGCTTGGGGAGAATCTCCAGTTGATGCACTTCGCGGGCGCCCTGGCGGAGGGCGGCTTCCACGCAGTCTTCGCCGGTGAGTCCGCCCCCGATGACCGTCACCGTCTTGCCGTCCACGGTGATGTGCTCCTGGAGGTAGTCACTCTCGGAGGGGGCGTTCTGCTGGCGAAGGAAATCCATCGCGAAATGCACGCCGTTGCGCGACCGACCCGGCACGTCCAGATCCCGCGGCTGGGGGGCGCCGACGGCAAGCAGAATCGCGTCGTGGTCGTCCCGCAGGCTCTGGGCGGAGAGATTTCGCCCGACCTCCACGCCGGTGTGGAAGTGCACGCCTTCGGCTTTGAGTTGCTCGATGCGCCGGTCGATGAGCTTCTTGGCGAGGCGCGGTTCGGGAATGCCGTACCGCAGCAGGCCCCCGATGCGATCCTCGCGCTCGTAGACGTGTACCTCGTGTCCGTTGCGGGCGAGCTGCTGGGCGGCGGCGAGCCCGGCCGGTCCGGACCCGACGATGGCGATGCGCTTGTGCGTTTCGGTCGCCGGCGGTTGGGGCGAGATCCACCCCTCGTCGAACGCCCGGTCGATGATCTGCTGTTCGATGTCGCGGATCTGCACCGAGTAGCCCTGCAGCGATCGCTTGCAGGCGTCCTGGCAGGGGGCCGGGCATATCTGCGCGGTGAACTCGGGGAAGTTGTTCCGCGAGTGGAGCACCTCGCAGGCCTCGCGCCACTTGTGCTGGTCGGCGAGATCCACCCATTCCGGGACGCGACTTTCCAGCGGGCAGCCCGCCTCGGCACAGATCGGCTCGGTGCACGAGAGGCAGCGCGACGAAGAGAGGCGGTTGGCCTTGCGGACGTACTCGTCGTACGAGCTGTACTCGAAGGCATCCATCGCCTGCATGTAGCGGTCGCGGTACTGTTTCTCCTGGCGATGCCACCCCGGCAGAAGCCCCCTGACCCAGCGCATGCGTTTGATGAGGCGAAGCATCCACGGGACCATCGTGTGCGTGATGCGCTTCCGCCAGCCGAAAAGCTTCAGCTCCCAGCTCCACTGGTGGCGGTAGCGGAGTTTGTCGCCGTTGGCCGGGTTGACGTTGTACTTCTCGCGGTCGCGGGCATATTTCTCGGGGCTGGTGACCAGCTCGGCCAGGAAGATCCCGTCGCGGATGAGCATCGACGAGGCGAGCTGGTGGATCGCCGCCTTGGTGGCGGCGTAGCCGAACTCGGTGCGGTCCCTGGCGTAGAGGGCGAGGATCTTGTCGATGTACGTCTGGGCGTAGCTCGCCCCGCCCCAGCGCATGCAATCGTAGGCGCGGATGACCAGGTCCCGCTTGAGCGATTCATCCAGATTGGCTGCCGACACGCACGCACCGCTGGCCAGCGTGCGCAGCTGCTGGGCGGCCTTGGCGCCGCGCCGACGGTGGATATGGCGAGACTTCTCATCCAGGGCCTGCTTCCAGCCGGTGCGCTTCGGGGGGCCCTGGAAGATGTCCATTCGCTGGCAGAGCTTGCGTCCCATGTTGAACGCGAAGATGTTTTTGCGGAAGTCCGCCCGGATGGTGTCTTTGATCGCCCATGCGATCGAGTGCATCGAAACCGGGATCAGCCCCTTCTGGAAGGCGAACCCGATCATCATGATGTTCGCGTAGAGCTTCGAGCCGAGGTATTTCTCGCAGATGGTGGAGATGTCCCGGGCGAGGAAGTCGTCGTCGCGCGTGTGGCGGCGGATGAGTTCTTCCAGCTCGGCTGGGTCGAAGTCCTCGCGCCCCATCACCCCGCCGATGGTCTGGGCTTTGTACGTGTTGATGACGGCGGCGGTCCTCTCCTTGCTGGCGACGCGCCCCCGGCCTCGGGGGTCCAGGGCGCGGGCGGCTTCCAGGACGTCCACGCCCAGCAGCAGGTCGGCTTTGCCATACGGGACAACCGCGGTGATCGGCTCGTCGGTGACGTTATAGACGATCTGCGAGACCACCCCGCCGTTGCGGACGGCCAGGCCCTTCTTGTCCAGGAAGTGGACCTTGTAGCCTTCCTTGTGGCCGGCGCGGAGGATGATCTGCGTCGCCAGGCCGATGCCCATTCCACCCACGCCGACAACGACAGCGCGCCAGACGTCGTCGATGTCCGCTTTGGGCGGATCGGGAATGTCATCCAGCCCCAGCTCGGGGATGCGCGTGCGGGGCTTGCGTTTGCGTTTGACGATGACCCGCTCGAACGACGAGCATTGGCCGATCTTCTCGCAGGACCCGTCGGCGACGCAGGTGGTCAGGTCGGTATCCATCTTGAGCCCGTAGTCGGTCTCGACGTGCTTCAGCGCGGGGCAGCCTGTCATCTCCGAGCAACGCAGGCAGAACTTGCACGCGTCGACGTTGATGTTCATGTGCTCCTTGACCGGCAGGTAGCCGAGCTTCTTGCGGATCAGCCTCTCGGCCCGGCGGATGCGACGATTCTCCGTGATGGCGCATTCCTTGTCCGCGATGACCACCTTCACCCCGTCGGCGAGGAACATCTCCTCCAGCAGGGGCTCGTAGTGGTCGCGGTCGGAGGGGTCCATCCGGGCGATCTGCAGTTCGTTCTCGGTACCCAGCCCGCGGACGACGCTTTCGATGTCCTGCGTGTCGGTCTCGTTGTTCAGCACGTCGTACGCCAGCTCCGGGGTGGTCTGGTGACCCGTCATGGCTGTGGTGGAGTTGTCCAGGATGATGAACGTAATGTCCTGCCCCAGCTTGATCGCCTGGGAGATCCCCAGCATGCCCGAGTGGAAGAACGTCGAGTCGCCCATGAACACCGCCTGCTTGTTGCTCACGAACGGATCCATCCCGGACCCGGTCCCGCCGCCCAGACCCATCCCCGAAAGGTTGTGCATGAGCTGGTCATTGGGCGGGAACATCAGCATCGTGTAACAGCCGATATCGCCGTGGAACAGCAGGTCGATGGGCCCGCGGTTGTACTTCCTGTTCATGTACTCCGGGTTGGCGAAGCGGCGTTTGATCTCCAGGCAGACCGAGGCAGAGTCCCGGTGCGGGCAGCCCGCGCAGAACGACGCCACTCGCGCCGGAAGCTGGCCGACGTCCGTCTGACCGGTCGTGTCGATGGTCTCGATTTCCTTCTCGATCGTCTCCATCGCCGGGACGTCCACCAGCGCCCCGGGCCCGTAGTACTTCCGCACCAGCGGGCCAAGGGAGGCCATGATCGTCGACGGGTGAAGCCCGCGGATATCCGGAATCGCCGGCAGGTCGTCCGGGAAGGTCTTGCCCCACACCTCCAGGTCGAAGGCGGGGTCTTTCTGGCGGTAGTGCAGGACCACCTCGGTGATCTGCTCTTCCAGGAAGCCGCGGCGCTCCTCGACCACCACCACCCGCTCGCACTGTTCGCCGAGGCGGCGGATCATCTCGGGGTCCATCGGGTAGCTCATCCCGAACTTCAGGATCGGGAATTCGCCCAGCAGGCCCATCTCCCACAGCGCCTGTTTGAGGTAGCCGTACGCCATCCCGCTGGTCACCAGCCCGATCGGCTTTCGGCCGGTGCCGGTATTGGGATATTCGATGCGATTGACGCCCAGTTCGCGGGCAATTTCGCACGCGTGGCGCATCCGCGGGGCGTAGGCTTCTTCCTGCCACCAGGTCCGGGGCGGCAGGAGGACGAACTTGTCCTGGTCGATCTCGCGGGTGATCAGCTCGAAGGGCTGCTTGGTGTTCCGCTGGGGGTACTGGTTCTCCCGGCAGTGTACGGTTCCCCCGCCGTCGGCGAGGTTGGTCGGGCAGATATACCCGCAGTACAGCTCGCTGCGGCGGGAGATCTTGAACGCCAGGTCCACCCAGTCTTTCAGTTCCTGGGGGTCGGACGGTTCGATCACGGGGATGAACAGGTGCTTGGAGATGTATCGGCTGTCGGAGGGCGCCTGGGTGGAGTCCGACCACGGGTCGTCCCCGTAGACGACCACCGCCCCGCCGTCCGGATGGGCGCCGGCCAGCGAGCCCAGCGCCAAAGCGTCGGCCGCGACGTGCACGCCGACCGACTTCATCACGATCATCCCGCGACAACCCGCCACCTGCGATCCGTTCAGCGAGGCAGCCGCCAGCGCTTCGTTGTTGTTGATCGCCGCCCGGATACCCGCGTCGTTGAGCAGGTCCTTGATCAGCGACATCGAATCGAAAAACCCGGCCACCGGGCTGCCCGGATAGCCTGCCAGCAGGTGAACCCCGCCTTCGACCTCCAGAGCGCCCTTCAGCAGGAGCTCGTTGCCTGTGAAGATCTCCGGCCCGTCCGTGTTGAGAAATCTTGGGTCGACTTTCATGTCGCTCATTCTACGGACTGACCCCCGCTCGCCAAAGCCGATTTTGCCTCCCGACCGGCCCGGGCGATCTCGGTTTCGCCCGGCCGGAAGCGCGGTCAGCCGCGGTGGTGGGGGCTCTGGCCCCACTGGAGTTTGGCGGCCAGCGTGGAAAAGAAATTCCGCCCCGGGTGGGGCACGATCCGCGCGGGGGCCGGCGAGCGGCGGACCTGCACGGTGTCCTCGTTGCCCATCGGAACGTTGACCTGCCCGTCGATGCTGACGGTTGTGCCCTCGTTGACCTCGGTGGCGGTGATGACGATCGGCGCAGTGGTGCGCACCACAATCGGGCGGATCGCCAGCGAGTGCGGCGCCACCGGCGTGATCGCCAGGGCGTCCAGCCCCGGGGCGATGATCGGCCCGCCGGCGGACATGTTATAGCCCGTCGAGCCGGAGGGCGTGGAAATCACCAGTCCGTCGCCGAGATACTGGGCGATCTGCACGTCGTTCTGCCGCACGCACAGATCGATCATTCGGAACGGACTGCCCGCCGAGACCGCAATGTCATTGGCGGCCGACGACTCGAACCGAACCTCGCAGCCGCGGAGGACCGCGACGTCCATCATGATCCGATCAATCGGCTCGACCCGCCCTGCCAGGATGTCCGGCAGGTGCTTGCGGAGGTGCGGAACGTCGTAGTCGGCCAGGAAGCCCAGCTTGCCCATGTTCACCCCCAGCAGCGGAACGCCCAGCGGCGCCAGCGACCGGGCCGCCGACAGGAGCGTGCCGTCGCCCCCGAAGACAATGCACAACGACGCGTCGGCTGCCCCGGAGGGCATGGGCTGATCGTGGGCGGCGACCGCCAGAAGCTCCCCGTGGCTTGCCAGCCAAGGACGGAGCTGGTCGATCTGCTCGGGAACGCCGGGCTTGTCCATGTTGCCGACGACAAGAATCCTCGGCTGCGATGTGCTGGCGTTGCTGGCCATCGGCACCTCATGCGGTGCAGTGACACGGGCATCTTGCCCGTGCGCGGTACAGTGACATGGGCATCCTGCCCGTGCGTGGTTCAGTGGCGCGGGCATCTTGCCCGTGCGTCTGTTTTCTTTTGCGGATTCCAAGCCCCGGCCGTCCGGGCGCTATTTCTTCATGCCGCCGGTCTGTCCTCTGCTGCCGAGATAGACGTTCTCGCCGGGGACGATCTCCAACGCCTTGTCCACCTTGCGAGCCAGCTCGTCGGACGAGTCGGCATACAGCGGCGAGATCTCGATGGCCGCCGCCACCTGTCCGTCGGCGTCGCGCGGGACGATCACGCCCGCCCCTTCCAGCCAAGCCGCCGCCCGGCGGACCTGGTCGTGCAGGCTGGTTGCCGGCGAGTCGGGTCCTTCGGCGTTCTTGATGGGGCTGAACTCCTCGTCCCGCAGCGTCTCGAAGATGACCGTCTCGTCCGAGAGGGGCATCGCGTCGAAGACGAACATCTCCAGCTTCACCGCATTGGGCTCGGCGGGTTCGATTTTCCTGCCCTGCTCGTCGACGTGGGGGACCTTCTTCTCGGCGCGGTGGAAAGGCAGGTCGCATCGGCCCGTGGCGGTAAGCTTCTCGACGAACTCCCGCTGAAGCATGTGGATCGCGATGGACCCCGCCGAGAATTTCAGCCTGCCGTCGTCGGTGGTCTGGCGGGCGAGGTCCTCGGGCATGTCGGAGTACTCGATCACACGGACCCTTCCGCCCGAGACGCAGAAATTCCCCAGCTTCTCCATGGGGTCGCGCTTGGGCAGCGCCTTGGCGCTCATGCCCGCCCCGGCGAGGTCATGCAGGCCGATGAAGGTCGGGTCGACGCAGTGCACCAGCGGGTTGTCCACCTGGAAGTAGCTGATCTGCGTGATGCCCCGCTCGGCCATGTCGTCCAGGGCGCCGCTCTTGCGCAGGGCAAGCAGGCTACCGCCGTGACCGTCGGGGCTCAGGGCAAGGCTGTCCTTGTCGCGCAGGAGGATCTTGCCGCTGGTGTCGATCGCGGGCATGGTCCCCTGCACCAGGAACATCACGTCCTGGGCGTTGAGGCCGAAATAGTCGTTCTGGCGGAAGAACGCCCGGGTGGCGACGTCGTTGACCGGGCTGGTCATGATGTACCACGGGATCGGCTTGCGGGCCCGCTGGCTGGCGGCGCGGATCTGCTCGGCGAACACCTGGAAGAGCGACTTCTTCGTCACCGGCGTCGCCGGAAAACAGCCCTTCGGGCCTTCATAGCCGAGGCGCGTTCCCTGCCCGCCGGCCACCACGAACGCGGCGACCTTGCCTTCCTCCAGCAGCTGTTGCCCTCGCCGGGAGGCCTGGCTGAGCGTCCCGACGGCGTCGGCGTCGGAGGGGTTGCACGGAACGATCTCCGGCGGGGTGAGGTCCTCGGGGATGGTGGCGTCCGGCTCGTTGAGCACGTGAGACTCGATCAGCTCCGAGAGTTCCTCGAAGTCGATCAGGGCGATCTGGCTGAGCAGCGCGTCGCGCTGCGGTTCGGAAAGCTCGTCGACAAATCGCAGCAGGTGCAGCTGATCGTGGTCACGGAGCGTGGCGCGAATCGCGTCGATGTCAATGTCCATGTGGTCCTCTCCCGGGCCGGCGTTGACGTTCAGACCAAAGAGTAGACGCAAGCCCGCGGCGAGTCAACCGCAATGCGCCCCACCTGGCGAAGCCGCCCACGACCGATCGCAACAGGCTCAGGGCAGCGGGCAGATTTTTTCCTCGCGATTCGCAGAACAAATCCCCGCGGCGCTCGTTTATGGGTGTGGACAAGGGGTTACCCGTCGTGGACCGCCTCAACGCAGCGCGGGCTTTTTTGCTGCGCGGTCTATTGACATCGTACCACGCCACAGGCTAGTATGGAGTCGGTGGAATGGATCGCAGGAACCGTGTATGCCATCATGAGTATCCTACGCATCAACGACCTCCTGACGTTCCTCCACTGCCGGCCTGCTTGAGGTTTTCCTGAGGCGGAACCTCCACACGAGCCGATTGTTGCCATTGGGCACGGTCTCGCTGGAGGTCAGCCCCAGCGTATCTCCGGCGGGTCAGACCGGGCCGATCGATTGGGTCGAGCACGGTGGCAGGTGCCGGCGAAACCGGCCAATTCATAGACGTGTATGGCTGTGGACTGTCCCCTCCGCGGACGTCGCGGGCGGGACCCTATCCCACAACTGGTGTAAATAGGTAGTTACAGCAAGGTTTTTCGCAGTGTTCGCCGCAGGCGGACCCGTCGGTGCAGGACCTGATCTCATCCGGTATGATCGTGCTGAGACCGGACGGGAACGCGACGCGGACATGCGAAAAGGAAGGAGCTCGCATCATGCGACGCAAACGACTTACCCCAAAAGCATTTACCCTCATTGAACTGTTGGTGGTTATCGCCATCATCGCCCTGCTGGTTTCGATTCTTCTGCCCAGCCTCACGCGTGCCCGTGAACTGGCCAAACAGGCCATCTGCGGGACTCGCCTCAAGGGCATTGGCAGTGCGCTGGCCCTGTACCAGAACCAGTACTCCGACAACTTCCCCGTTCTCGCCAGCCGGGCTGCCGATGACAAAATCGAGTATTCCAGCTCGTTCGGGGACGATCCCAGTGAGTATTCAGCCGGCACCAAAAAGGAAGCCCTCGAGAAGCTCTGGGACGGTGGGGCAGGCAGCAACGCCCAGCACGTGTACCTGCTGATCGCCCACGGATTCTGCGGGGCCGACCAGTTCGAGTGCCCCTCGGACAGCCAGTACCAGGCCCCTGAGAACGACGGGACCGAGGTGGGCTTCAACAGTTGGTACGAAATCTCCTACGCCTTCCAGCCCTTCACCCACCACTCCGACAACAAGGCCTATCCGGGCCTGACCGGCCAGGATGGCGCCGTCGTAATCGGCGGAGACAAGCAGGACGGCAAGGAAGCCTGGACGATCAACCACAACGAGTACGGCGGCAACTTCCTATCGATCAACCAGTCGGTCGCGTTCCGCAAGAACGAGTTCAACCTCGTCGGCTGGAACCGGAACAACGCGTTCCTCCAGGACGTCAGCAGCGAAGGCGTCGTGAGCAACGACCCCGAGGACATCGATGAGGTGAACGACCTCAGTGGCTCCGTGGAACTCCCCGACCACATCAACGACTCGGTCCTGATCTGGAATGGGGGCGACTGAGTTCGCTGACACACGCAACGCATGGAAACCCCACCGGGGCGGATCTTCGGATCCGCCCCGGTTTTTTTGACGACACGCGAATTGCCACAAACGACAAGGTTATCCGGGATTGTACCGTTTCGAGCGACCCCCAACCAAGGGCGCCCGGGCTTGTGGCGTTCTGACTGAGCCCGCGAAGGAGGGGGCAAATC
>CAZFPT010000120.1:0-9721 GCA_964521005.1 uncultured Planctomycetaceae bacterium
TGAGTCATGGCAAAGCGACGTATCTCGGCAGCCCCCAAGAAATGTCGCACACCTGCGGGGGGAGGGAGTTGCTCTGCGCAGAGCAGCAGGGGGGCGAGGGGATTTTCGACAATTCGCGCGAAGAAATCGGCCCACCTGCCCGTCATATAGGGTGAACGGGAGAGTTGAGCCTCATTCGGCGACGCAAGCCTGTTGTGGAATGCGCAAAAAAAGTCGCCAGCCGACCGGCTGCTGCGCAGGGGGAGACGCAACGAGCCTGGACCGGCTGGCGAACTTCGTGATGACCACCGCTCTGCAGTGTTGGCTGCGGGCAGCGGATCGCTCTCTCTTGTAGACGAGGAACTCGTCTCCCCCATTGACAGGAAATAACTATCATATTCATTTCGCCCTGTCCAGTCTCATTATACGGTATTTCTTCTACTGAGGCAAAATCGCACCCGAACGTGAGAAAACAGGTTACGTCAATGCAATGGGATTTGCCTGTGGAATCCGGGGTATCCACGGGGGTTTTCGACGTAGGGGAATCCCTGTACGAACAGGCGGCCCTGTTGTGTCCTATGTGCATTGCCGGGCGGCATTTCAGATCGACATTCCGGTCTGGTGAGGCCCTGGGCAGGGTCATTTGACTAGGGTAGGAACCTGAAGGCAGAGAGAATTTCATGATCGGGGAAATTCTTCCGAAAATTGCAGATCGTCTGACATGGGGCGACAATCGCTGCAGCGGGGGCAGGCAGATTCTCGGCCGCCGCAGGATCAGGCGGAGATCAGCCGATCCCCTGTGTCCGAACACCGGACAATTCTATTGAGCATTGACACCCGTGCGATACCGACCCTTGCAAAGCTCCCGCGTCTCGGGGCATACTGGGTGTCGGCCCATTGGTTGCGACGAGGACCCCTGCGGCGTCGGATCCACCATTCTTGCCTCGTCGACCAGGGTACGGATTGGAGGCACGACGATGTCACGCATGTTCGCATGGATGAGCAGCCTGGCGGTGTTGGCGATGCTTCTCTCGCCGCTCAGCGCTGCCGAAGACGACAGCCGCGTTCTGATTCTGCTGGCGAAGGGGTACAACTCCGGCGAGTTCTGGTTGCCCTACCGCACGCTGCAGTCCGCCGGGTACGAGGTGGACATCGCCGGACCGGCCAGGGGCACCATCGAGGCAGGCCGACGCAAGCGCGACCAGGACACCACCGCCAACCTCGCCCTGGGCGACGTGGAGGCGGGCAAGTACGTCGGGCTGGTCATCCCGGGCGGGTACTCACCGGGCAACCTCGAAAAGCACGCTGCCGCCCTCGACGTGGTGCGCGCGTTCAGCAAGGCCGGCAAGCCCATCGCCGCCATCTGTCATGGCCCGCGTCTGCTCATGCGGGCCGGCGTGATGAAAACCCGCGTGGGAACGTGTCTGGCAAAAGTGAAGAACGAACTCGCCGACGACTGGAAGGCCGGCGGGTACGGGCGGTACGTCGATCGCTCGGTGGTGGTGCACGAGAACCTCGTCACCAGCCGATACCCCGGCGACCTGACGCCCTTCTGCCGTGCGACGCTCAAGAAGCTCCACGCCGCAGGCGGACTCAAGCCCCTCACCGGATCGCGCAAGGCGGTCATCATCGCCTCGGGGTTCGACGGCCATCGCAAGTGGGTCTTCCGCGAGACGCTCAAATCGATGAACATCGACGCCGAGGTGATCTCACCCGGCGACGTCAAGAAGCTCACCGGGAAAGACGGGTTCGACCCGGCGAAGCTGGCAGTGGTAGCCGTCATCGGCAAAGAGTCGGGCGACCTCGAAGACAGCGACGCCTTCAAGAACCTGTTGACCCGCGATAACTCCCTGCTGCTGGATGGCAAGTTGAAGATGGGGCCCGTGAGCAACAGGGTCGCGATGCCGGTACAAGTCAAAACCGACGACGACGGTGAGTGGCTGGAGGCGATCGTCGCCGCTGCCGGTAAGGTCAAGGCGCTGCCGGAAGAGGCCGGCGAGTTCACCCCGCTGGCGGCGATCGTGGTGAAAAACGGGTTCGACGACAAGCAGGTCGCCGCCGCCGAGACAGCCCTGCGGTATCTGGGCTACCGGACGGCCGCGCTGGCCAATGAGGCAGGCTGGCTGGCGGGCAAGGAAGGGATCCCGCTCGAAGCGATGAACGCTCGCCAGTGGAGCCCGCCGAGCGGGTGGATCTCCGCGAGCCTGATGGCCAGGCCGTTGCCGATCATGGCGATGGCGCCGGCCGACAAGGAGAAGCTCGAAGCGAAGGTCATCACGGCCCTGCGCACGCTTCGCCCGATCGTGGCCCGGGCGCACGCCGAGCCGGTCGCGCTCAGCGACGCGACCGCCGCCATCGCCCTGCGCAAGGGGTTCGATGGCAGGGCAGCGGTGGGCATGATGGCGGTGCTCGCCCACCGGGGACACCGCGTGGCGATCGTGCATCACCAGAAGGGCAAGGTCCGCGGGATCAACGGAATAGTCCTGGAGGCCACCGCCACCTACGACGAGACGAAATTCGGCGCCGACAAGCCGGTTCTCGTCGCCCCGGGCAGCTATTGGCCCGAGCAGGCCAAGGCCCGCCAGGCCGACCAGCCCGAGTGGGTCGAGCAGCAGGGCAAACAGGACGACGCCCGCCTGGCGTGGATCCTCAAACGCTATGACAACGGCGCGACGCTGGTGACCTTCGGGCTGGACAGCCTCACCATCGGCAAACAGACCCGCTTCAAGGGCAAGAAGTTTTCCGCCCCGGACCAGTGCGTCTGGAGTTTCGGCCGAGATGGAGGCCGATACAGCGGCGACGACGCCCGCCTCTCGACGGACCGCTTTCTGAGCTGCGAGGGTCCGGACGCCATCGGCGATCTGCTGCGCCTGGCCGACGAGAAGAAACTGCTGCCGACGATCAAGTCGCCCGTCGCTGCCAAGCCCGCTCAGTAGGACCGAACGCAAGAATCACCAGACTCAAAGGACGTATCCCATGAAAACAGTTCGTCTGTCGCTGCTGCTTGCCGTCGTCGCTGTGTTGCTTGTCTCTCCCTCGGCATCGCCGGCCGGTCCGAAGGACGTCGAGCACCCGTTCATTTTCATGACCAAGGCCGACGTGGCCGCCGCGAAGCAGGCCGTCGCGAATGAGCAATGGGCGAAGGACGAGCTTCAGCGCGTCCGCAATACCCGAGGCTGGGGGCAGACCCAGCGTGACCTGCTGCTTTGGCTGGTCGCCGGCGACGAGAAGGCCCGCGACCGCCAGAAGAAGGACCTGCTCTCCTACGCAGGCAAGGGCGCCGGGCG
The DNA here is from genome assembly GCA_964521005.1 of uncultured Planctomycetaceae bacterium. Classification (GTDB taxonomy): domain Bacteria; phylum Planctomycetota; class Phycisphaerae; order SM23-33; family SM23-33; genus CAZFPT01. The sequence continues at coordinate 3,267 of CAZFPT010000120.1, forward strand.
CCTGCCGTGGAGCGACAACTATCTCTCGGTGATCCGCTACGACGCCCTCCACAGCGAGCTCACGCCGGCCGAGCGCAAACGCATGGTCGCCACCTTCCGCAAGAACGCCGAATGGGCCATCAAGCACACCCGCAGGCTCACCAAGCACAATTGGCTGCCGAACATGCAATGGCCCCGCTCGTTCTCCGCCCAGATGATGGCGCTGTGCACCAAGGACGAAGACCTCATCCGCCGCGTGTTCGAGAGCCGAAACGGGTTTAAGTGGTATTTCGACGAGTACGTCTCGGACGGGTACTTCTACAACGAGGAGTTCGGCAAGCAGACCTCGATGATCGGCGAGGTGCTGCTGTGGTGCCGCGGGACGAAGAACCTCGGGCTCAACCAGTACGGGTTCGGGTACACCGGCAAGGGCGGGGCGACGATGAAGAAGTACCTCCAGTCCCTGATGATCCTGGGGATGGGGCAGGTGGATCTCGGGACCTCCCGGCCGCACTACGCCAAGCTCACCATGGGGGACGCCAAGGGCGGCTCGCACCCCGGCTACGCGTTCCAGCACGCCCTGGTGACCGGCTATCTCACCGACGGCAGTGGCGGGCAGGAACGCTGGTACGCCTCGAACATGAACGGGCGAGACCACAAGAACCGCAAGGTCTCGAAGATGCACATGCCCATGTGGTTCGAGGTCGCTCACGCCGCCTGGCCGAAGGCGCACTTCGACTACTTCCTCGCCCAGATGCGCAGCCCCGAAGACGAGAAGTACTACCCCTCGCTCTACTGGGGGCTGGACCCGATCGACCCCAACGAGGTGACCGGGCCCGAGGCGCCCTGCGGCGTGTACGACGAGCGGGGGCTGGTGATTCTGCGCTCCGACGAATCACCCGGTTTCTGGGAGAGCGACAATGCCCTGGCGTTGGGGCTGCGGCTGGCGACGCCGTACGTCCATCACGTGCCCGACAACTTCTGCCTGACGGGCTTCTACGCCCATCAAAGGCCGATCTACCTCAACCGGCAGGTCTCCGGCGGTTACGCGGGCACCGACGCCGGCTGGAGCAACTCCGTGCGGAGTCACAACGGGGTGATGGTGGACAACCGCGAGCCGCGATCGATCGGGATCATCCCGTCGCCCCGGCGGGACTTCAACAAGCACGTGAAATTCGTCGCCGCCCGTGGCAAGGGCGTCTATCCGGACGTGGACATGACGCGGGCGCTGATGCTCACCGGCGAGTATCTCTTCGACGTCTATGCGCTCAAGAGCGATCGGCCTCGCAGCTACCTCTGGAGCGCCCACACGCTGGGGCACCTCTGCCCCGATGGGCCCACCGACTGGGCCCAGACGCGTCAGCTGATTGGCAGCGTCTTCGACCTGACCGGCGAGCGGTCGTATACGCCGGGCGAGAAGGCCTGGACGGTGACCGCCTACCAGACCTCGGCCGGCGCTGGGCGCGAGAGCGGATTCCCCGAGAGCTGGTTTCAGCGGCGCGTGGGGGTGCGCATGACGATGCTGGGGGAGAAAGGCACGACCGCCTACACCGCCATCGCCCCGGCGACGGCCGGCGCGAAGTTCCGCATCCGGCGCAGTGCCGACGAACCGGGCGGGGCGAGCATCCTGGCCCATCGCACCGCGAAGCAGACGATGTTCGTCGCCCTCCACGAGCCTTACGAAGGTACGCACAAAATCCGGGACATCCGGCGCATCGCCCGGACGGACGATGCGGTGGCTGTGGCGGTTCGCGGCGACGGCTGGACGGACATCCTGGCGGTTCGCATCGGCGACGACGCCAACGAGCTGATCGAACTGAAAAACGGGCCGTATCGGCTGAGCTTCCGCAACTACGCCTACGTCCGCATGACGCCGTCGAAGCTGTCGGCCACCGGTGGGCTCGTAAACGGGCATTTTCCCTGGTCGGGCGAGGCTGCGCCGGCCGTCGTGCGCAACGGCTCGACGGCGAGGAGCTACCTTCGCGACGGAATGATCTACGTGGACCTCAAGCCCGCCGGTGAGCAACAGGGCCCGGGGATTCTCAGCTCGAAAGGGCGCCCCGGCCCGATCGCTGCGCGGTGGTTCCCTCGCCAGTTGGCCTTCGGGGCCGGTGGGTCGGGCAAGGCGACCCTCACGCTGCGGAACATCGGGTCGCTCTCCGCCGATACCACGGTGACCATCTCTGCCGGCAGGGGCCTGGTTTGCGAACCGAACGAGATCGAGCTGGCGGGCCTGGCCCCGGGCGACGAGAAGCGGGTGCAGGTCGTCATCTCGGGCGACGGGACGCACGCCAATCGTCTCGAAGCGATTCGCACGTGGAGCGAGGAGGGCGACGTGCCGGTTCAGCCGGCGGAGTTGACCGTCGCTCATGGCGTGTCGGCCGTCTGGCGACAGGTCTGGCCGAGGGATTTCTCGCGGACCATCTACGCCCCCCGCTACACCGCCCGGTACGACTACATGAAGCAGACCAACGCCGCGATGCTCCTGGACCCCTCCGGGAGGGATCACACCCTCGCCCGCCGCGATGGCGGGCCGTTGCCCAAGCTTTACCGGGCCCAGCCCGATCCGAAGAAGAAGGGCGACTGGGACGTGGACCGCGTGGAGGTCCACGGGTTCCGGGCGTTCAAACCGAGGCTGGAAACCGGCGGCCCCGGCGACGGCCGATTCCTCGCGGACATGGGCCGACACCCCCACGGGTACGCCTCGCAATTCGAGTACCGTTTCACCGAACCGTGGATCGACATCCGCCGTCGCGGCGGCAAGGCCGATGAGTGGATCTGCTTCGATTGGCTCAGTCAGATCCGCGTGAACTCCGATGCCCTGAAGGAGAAGTACCCCGAGCGGCTGTTGGTGTGCGACGGCAGGGAGGTCACCCCGGCCAGCGATGATCGTGGCAGGGCCCGATTGCGCGATGGTCTGTCCCCCCGGGCGGTGTTCCACAGACCCGCCGGCGTCGTGTTCGGGCGCGTGATGCTCTACCCGGCCGATACGAAGGTCATCGACGGGCAGGTCTTCCAGAAGGCGTCCGAACCGATGGCGTTCACCTTCTGCCGCGAGAACGAGTTCGCCACCATCGTCGAGCAGTGGCTCTCCAGCGACGGGCGCGTGAAGATCAAGCCGTGGGGGCAGGGCGACATGCACTGACGAAATCGGGTATACTTCCCCGTTGCACAGGAGGATTGCAGCCGCCCCGGCGGCGGGGACGTCCTCGGCGGGGCGGGCCAGGAGAGTGGAGAGTTTTTTTCGCATACGGAACTAACGTGGTAACGGAAGTGGTGTCCATCCCCCATGAAGCGTGAAGCCGACGGTCCGGACCCGGGTGTCGAAGACGCCCGGTGCGTGCAGCAGGTGCTCGCCGGCGACGCCTCGGCGTTCGACCCGCTGGTGAAGCGCTACCAGCGCCGGGCGATGGCGGTGTCCTATCGGCTGTTGAATGACCGCGACGACGCCATGGAGGTCACGCAGGACGCCTTCCTGAAGGCGTTCGACAAGCTGGACAGCCTGACCAAGCCCGAGCGGTTCGGAAGCTGGCTGCTGCGGATTGTCTCGAACCTGTCGCTGAACAAGCGGCGGCGCCGGGCCCTGCGGCGGACCGCGTCGCTGGACGTCGCAGGCGACGAGGATGACACGTCACGAGGAGAACAGCAGACCGATACCCGGGAAGATCTCCCGGACGAAATCACCAGCGGCGCCGAGGCCAGGGAAATCCTGGATCGCGAGCTGAAGAAGCTTCCGGACAAGCAACGGCGCGCCCTGGTGTTGTTCAGCATGGAGAAGCTGCCCCAGAAAGAGGTGGCGAAACTGCTGGAGATCAGCGTGGAAGCAGTGAAATGGCATGTCTTTACGGCACGGAAGAAGCTGAAGGAACGCATGCGGGAGTATCTCTAGCCCGCAACGCCCCCAAAGGGCGGATGGAGCGAACATCATGAGCGAACAAGGCAGCAGCGAACCCCATATCGAGCGACCCGGTCCGGACGACCTGGATCGGCTGATGCAGGAGTACCTCGACGGCACGCTGGAAGGTCGACGGCTCAGAGAGTTCGAGCGGCGACTCGAAGGCGACCAGTCTCTGCGCGGCGAGCTGGAGGCTTACTCGACACTGCAGACGCAGATCGAGGCGGAGCTGGACCGCGACGTGCCCGGTGTGGATTACGACGCCATGCGCGCGGATATTCTCGCCGCCGTCGAGCGGAAGGTGATCATGCAGGGCCCGTCCCGCCCGCACCTGCTGCGCTGGCGCCCGATGGCCGGCGGACTGGCGGCAGCGGCGGCGATCGTGCTGGCGGTGAGCGTCTACCTGGTGGTGTCCACCCCGTCGCCAACGAGCCCGGGCGCCGAGCAGGCGAGCGTGTCGATGGTACCGGCAGCCCCCGACCGGGGCGGCGAGGAATTTGTGTCCGTCTCGCTGGCAGAGCCCCAGTGGGACCAGGTTGTGCTCTCGCCCGAGGCGGCTGCGGCTGATTCCCCCGAGGACCTCCCGGCAGGGACGGTGATGGTTTCGATCGGCGATGAGTCCGACGCCGGCAGCGCGGGGCTGGAGTATCCGATTCTCGTTCACTGACCCGAACTCGCCCGCCGGCGGGTCCGACGGGCTTCCTGAAAGGATGGAATCATCTCGATGAATACGCTCAGAGCAGGAATCGTGGCAGTCCTGGTGGCGGCGACGGCAGGGGGCGTACTGGCCAAGCCGGCCACCGCGCAGCTGCAGAAGGCACTGGATACCCCCGTGAATTTCGTGGTCGAGGAAGCGGCGCCGATCGGCGAGGTGTTCTCCCGGCTGGAGAAGGAGACCGGCGCCCGGATCGCCCTGCACGACGACGCCCTGGAGTTTCTCCCCTACGGCGAGCAGACGCGGCTGAAGGTGACGCTCAAGAACATCAAGCTCTCCAAGGCGTTGGACCGCGTGCTCAGTCAGCAGGCGTTGCGGTGGAAGCGGGACGGCGACACGATCCACATCCTGCCGACCGACGCGCTGTATCGTCTCGGGCGGCGGGCGAGCTTCGACGAACTCCGCCTGCTGGGCGCGATCCATTCGACGGAAATCCCGGCGGAGAAGTCGGCCGACGAGGTCCGCAAGACATTCGCCGCCCTCAGCGGGCTGGACGAGGTCGCGCTGAAGTTCCGCGTCAGCCCACACAGCCTCGACAGGCCCCTCTCGGAGGTCAAGACCGACGCGTTCCAGCGCGCCGCGATGGCGTTGCCGGGCACCGGGGCCGACTGGCTGAACATGCTCTGCCATGGAATGGACTGGACGTGGTATGTCCAGGGCGAGCAGGTGATTGTTCTCGGCAAGGCTGCCCAGGTCCGCCGGCAGCTCCAGCGGCAGGTCTCCGTGGCGTATCGCAAGGCCTCGCTGCAGGACGTTCTGTTCGACCTGGCGGGCAAGGCGCGGGTCGAGCTGAGGATGTCTCCCGGCGTGATGCAGCACGTCCCCGAGCAGGCCCGGAGCAACCTGAACCTCATCATGGAGGAGGCGACCGTCTCCCAGGCGCTGCAGGCCATCAGTGGCGCGACCGGGTTGACCTTCACTCCCTCCGGGGAGGGGCTCAAGGTCGAGGCGTCCAAGGCGATCAAAGACGACGGCAGCGGAGCCGACGACCAGCCCAGGCGCGAACGGCCCGCGTTTTTCGTGCGGATGTCCATGCCCCTCAAGGACGGGACCAACGTCGATGTATTCATGCGGCCTGACGACATGCCCGAGGAGGTCGTCGAGTACATCCTGAAGCGCAAAGCCGGCATGATCCGCTCGCTTAGGGAAGAGGCCAAAGCGTCGGCCGACGGCGAATGAGTCAGGAACCCCCGGCGTGAGCTGGGGAATGTGTGCTTGCGTGTGACAGGCTGTAGATGGGGCTTCAACGTCGCACGGGCATCCTGCCCGTGTCTGCAGACCGGCCGTAGGGCTCGCAACTTGTTGCGGGCGGAATCGCGGGTCGACGCGGAACGATCGCTCCTTGGAACTTGTCATTTGGAATTTGGATCTTCGCTGTTTACCCCCACCTTTCGCTTCGCTCAAGATGGGGCTTCAACGTCGCACGGGCATCCTGCCCGTGTCTGGAGACCGGCAGATTTCGCCGAAGGCGAAACGGTATCACGGAGTTGGTTCGGGAAAACAGAACAGAACATGGGCTGGAAGCCCATGCGACGCGCAGGCCCGTGCGACGTGAAACGGGTGCCACCGGCGTCTCCGCACGCCGGTGCCCCGTCTGGCCATCCAACCCGGCGTTGGCACGCCGGGCTTCCTGATCCAACCCGGCGTTAACACGCCGGGCTTCCTCGTCGATCATCCGTCGGGTTAACGCGTGGAAACTCGCATATCTGCCAAGGCCGTAGGGCTCGCAACTTGTTGCGGGCGCGATCGCGGGTCGATGCGGAACGATCACTCCTTGGAGCTTGTCATTTGGAATTTGGACTTTCGCTGTTTACCCCCACCTTTCGCTTCGCTCAAGATGGGGCTTCAACGATACTCCGGGTGCCC
>CAZFPT010000121.1:0-9689 GCA_964521005.1 uncultured Planctomycetaceae bacterium
AAGGGTGCCCACCTTCCGGACTCAGGAAGGGGACTGAAAGTCTCGTCCCGCATCGCCCGACGATCGCGCCCGCAACAAGTTGCGAGCCCTGCGGCTCGGTTGCTCTCACGCTGTCACGGCCGAAAACGAAAACCCCCGCGGCTGCGAGGCGCGGGGGCTCGGTTCAACAATCCCAACAGGGAGAATGTTCGGGTCGTTCCGCTAGCACATGGCTGCGAAGCTCAGGATGATCAGAATCACCATCTTCACACGATGTCGGAGCACGTCGTCATTCGCTCGGGTCGCCTCCATGGGCAAGCCTCCTTCGTTTGTGACATGCACCATTATACGGCAGAATCCCAAACTCGAAAAGGGGGTTTGTGCCCTCCCTGAACCGCGCAAAGCCAGCCATGAAAGTCGGTTACAAGATGTTAAACTGGGTAAGCGCGTAGGGCCGGCGATCCGCCGGGCCCGGGGGGCGGTTTTTGTCGGTTGGGGGGCGGCCCGGCGGCCTGTACGGTCACCAGTCTTCGTCGCGAACGGTCGGCCGGTCGGCGGAACGATCACGGCCTGGCCGGATCGACGATCAGCGTGCGCGGGCCGGTCTGACCTTTCTCGATGCCGAACCGCGTGCCGGTCGATTGGCCTGACGAAAGCACACGGCGGACGGTGTAGTCGCCGAAGAACCCGCGGAAACGCACCACGCCGTCGGCGTCGGTGGTGAGCGACTCGCGCGTCATCCACTCGTTGTTGATCAGCTCGTCCATCCGGTGATACAGCGGGGTGAGATCATGGCCGCTGCTGCGATCATCCCGATAGCGGATGGCGTTGCCCATGATGCCCCAGAAGAAGAAGCTCTCCACGGCGGGGTGTCCGAACGCGAAGGTGAGGAAGTTGGCGACGTACTCCGCCTGGAGCTGGTCGATCTGCTCCTGGGGCATGCCCGCCTCCTGGAGGTGGCGGGTGTGGGCCCAGAACTCGGTAATGTGCAGCGGCAGACCGGCCGGCGCGAGGTGCTCGTACGCCTCGATCTGCAGGGCGTGGTCGCTCCACCCGCCGGTATGCGACTGCAGGCCGATCACGTCGGGCAGCGCGCCGCGCGCGTCCAGCGCGTCGATCAGCTCCAGGAACCGCTCCCGCTGGAATCGGCTGGTGACGCGCGTTCCGTCGGCCGACTTGGGGGCGTCGGACTTGTCGCGGTCGGTCAGGCCGTAATCGTTGACGGTATAGAGCGCGTCGGGGTCTTCCTCCCTCGCCCAACCCAGCACCGGCGCGATGTACTCGGCCAGGTCGTCGGCCGACTCGATGTGAGGCCAGTGGCGATGATCGAGGTTTTTGAACGCCGGCTCCCAGAGGGCTTCGTTGACGATGTCCCAGACGGTCACCTTGCCCCGCACCCCGGCGACGAGGTTCCGCACGCGGACCTCGGCGAACTTCATGCGCGTCTCGTGGTCGTACTTCATCACCCAGTCGGGCACGCACTTGGGGATGGACCAGAACAGCGGATGGCCTTTCACCGTCAGCCCTTCAGAGGCGGCCCAGTCCACGCAGGCGTGGAAGTACTCGTATTGCGGCTCGCCTTGGAGGTCTTCGCTTTTGGGCCCGTCGTTGCGGGTCCGTTCGGTCCAGTAGCACAGGGCGGTGGCGGAATTGAGCAGGTCGGCGAAGCGGCGCTTGTAGTAGCGCCAGCGGTCGTGATGGGCCTGGTCGGTGCGATACGCCCGGTCGAGGCTCCAGAGCTGATCGCCGAAGCAGAACGCCTGGCGCTTCTGGACGACGTCGACAGGGGTCTCGGCCAGGGGCGATCCGTCCCGGCGCACCAGGCGCAGTTCGACGTCGGTCTTGCGGATCTGTTCGATGCTGGCCCGCGCGTCGCGCAGGATGTCGCCGTGATCGTCGGGGTTGTACATGTGGGCGGAGTCCATCGCTCGCCATTCTTCTCCGCCGGCTCCGATGCGTGCCATGAGTAAATGCGTCCTTTCGCGGGGCGTGGGTGCCCGCAGTCTGGGGGGATATGTCAGGTGTGGTAGTCGGCGTTGATGGCGATATACTCGCGCGTCAGGTCGCAGGTCAGGGCGGTGTATTCGCCGGTTCCCACGCCGAGGTCGCATTCGATCGTCAATACGTCGGTGGTCATCTTTCGGGTGAGTTCATCCGGGTCGAAGCGTCGGCCCATGCCTCGGGAAAACACGGTGACCCCCGCGAGCTTCACGCCCAGCCGATCGGGGTCCACCCTGGCGGCCGACTTGCCCAACGCCATCACGATGCGCCCCCAGTTGGGGTCGCAGCCATGGGCAGCCGTCTTTACCAGGGGCGAGTCGGCAACGCTTTTGGCGGCGATTTTTGCCTCGTCCCGGCTGCGGGCGTTGCGCACGCGTACTTCGATCACGCGCGTGGCCCCTTCGCCATCGGCGGCGATCTGCCAGGCCAGCGACTTGCACACTTCGCGCAGGGCGCGGACGAATGCGAGGAAGTCCTTCGATCGCGCGGTGAGGGGTTTGTTGCCGGCGGCGCCCGAGGCCAGCACCGCAACGGTATCCGAGGTGGACGTGTCGGTATCGACGGTGACGGCGTTGAACGTCTCGTCGGCCGCGGAGACCAGCGCCTTGTGCAGGGCGGCCGGCGTAATGGCGACGTCGGTGGTAATCACGCCGATCATCGTCGCCAGGGACGGGGCAATCATCCCCGAGCCCTTGCAGATGCCCGCCACGGTTGCCTGCTTGCCGCCCACGGTGACCTGTTCGACGGCCGACTTGGGTTGCAGGTCGGTGGTGAGAATCGCCCGCGCCACGGCGGCGTCTTTGTCGGTGTCCAGCGAAGCGCATGCGTCGTCGATCCCGGCGCGGATCTTGTCCATGGGAAGGCGTTGGCCGATCACGCCGGTTGAGGCGACCAGGATCTGCTCGGTTTCGGCTCCGATGCCCTTGGCCGTCCGGGCGGCCATCGCGCGGGCGTCCTTGAGGCCTGCCTTGCCCGTGCAGACGTTGGAGCAGCCGGCGTTGATGACCATTCCGCGGGCCTTGCCTCGTCCGTCGGGGAGCATCTGGCGACACCACAGAACCGGCGCACCGACCACCTGGTTGGTCGTCAGCACGACCGCAGCCGACGCGTCGCGATCGCAGGCGATGACGGCAAGGTCCTCGGTGTCGGCCTGCTTGACTCCGCAGCGAACGCCGGCAGCAGTAAAGCCGGCCGGGAGCGTGATGTGTTGTTTCGATGCCATATTGTAAGTATCAGGTTGAGGATGTCCTGTTGTTGTCTATGGGGAGGAGGCGCACTCGGATTTGCTTGGTATCCACCGACACGAGTGCGCCCTGGTTGAGTTCTCTCGTGCACTGATCCAAGACATGGGTCACGAGATCCGCGACTTGAGGTCCTTTCATTCCCTCGATACGGATTCGCACAACTGATGGCCCAGTCTTGCCACTCAGAGCAAGAATGGCGTGGAAATCAGCGTCCAAGGTTACGATTATGCAATGTTCGTTCAGGCTGTATGCGATGAGATCGGCGTCCGAACTCGATGCGAGCCCGACATCTCCAGCATGGTAGGCAGTGTGTCCTCGTTCTGAGAGGAGTGTGGCAGCAGACCTCGGCAATCCTTGGTCAAGGAGTAGCTTCACGAAGCCCTCAACGGGATGACGCGGTCATCGGTACAGGCAGCCGCGAACTCCAGCGCTTGGCGGATATCGTCTTCCTCCAGCTCGGGATACTCGCGTCGGAGTTCTTCGCGATCCGCGTACAAAGCCACTGCCTCAACGACGCGACGGACGGTGAGGCGCAGGTCGCGTATGCAGGGCTGGCCGTTCATCCGGGCCGGGTCTCGAGTGATGCGGTCAAACGCCATGGCGGGGTCCTTTCAGGGGACAGTATACCATGTTCGGTTCAGCTCGCCAGGTAGCTTCGCACGGCCTGGCCGAGGGTCTGGTAGGTCCAGCGGCGTTTCTCGTCGTCGGTTTCCAGGAGAGTCATGCGGAACCCGTCGCGCTTGCAGTAGAACCCGCTGAGCGGGACCACGCAGATTCCCGTCGCTCCCATGAGATAGTAGACGAAGCGGGCGTCGTGGGGGGCACCCTCCACCAGGGTCTCGACCATCTGGCGGATGTCGTCGTTCTCGATGGGCAGCGTCTGGCGGTCGTTGAGGACGCCATCCTCGAACATGAGGGTGTAATACAGCGCGCCGCCGGGGATGTTCGCGACGGTTCCGTCGATTCCGCCCAGCGCCTCCTGCGCCTCGTTGGCCCGACTTTTCAACATGGCCGCCCGGGTGCGGAGGTGGCCTGCGTACCGCTGGTCGCCCATGATTCGCGGGACGGCCATCTGCGGTGCCGTCGTCGAGCATACCTCCAGACGCTTGGCCGCCAGAAGCGATTTGACGTATCGCAGGAACATCTCGTCGCGATGGCTGTTGAGCACTTCCAGCCACGCGCAGCGCGAGCCCGGCCAGGGGACCTCCTTGCTGAGCCCGCGCATGACGATCGCGCAGACATCGCCGATGATCTCCGAGAGATGCATCGCCTCGTCCTGATCGAAGACCACGTGGGCGTAGATCTCGTCGCAGATCAGGAACAGGTCGTGCTGCCGGGCGATCTCGACGATGCCTTCGAGGATCTCCCGCGGATACACCGCGCCGGTGGGGTTGTCCGGGTTGATCAGCAGGATCCCGGCGATCGAGTCGTTGTACTTCACCTTCATCCGGATGTCGTCCAGGTCGGGCATCCAGTTGTTGTAGGGGTCCAGCTCGTAGGTGAGGTGTTCGTACCCGCTGTGGGCGCCCTCGGCTGAGCTGTGGGTGCTGTAGGCGGGAGTGGGCCCGAGGATGCGCGCCTCGCGCCGCAGGAAGCCGTAGACTTTGCTCACCGCGTCGCCGACGCCGTTGAAGAACAGGATGTCGTTCGGCGTCACCTGCGCGCCGCCGCGTTTGTTGACCTCGGCCGCCAGCCAATCGCGCGTTTCCGGCACGCCGGCGGTGTTGCAGTACCCCCAGGAGGTGTCCTGCTCCATGACGTCGTGAACGATATCCTTGATCCAGGGAACCACCTGCTCACCCTTCTGGATCGGGTCGCCGATGTTTTCCCACGTGATGTCCAGTCCGTGGTCGCGGAAACGGTGAGCGACCTCGACGATCTCACGGATCGCATAGGTGAGACTTCCCGCGCCCCAGTGGACGATATTCCTGCGCATGATGCTCTCTGCCTTTCCCGGTGTGTTCCAGGCCGACCGCACGCCTCGTGCGGGCAAGACCAGCACGAATTATGCCCGCCGGACGAACGGCTTGCAAGAGATGCGCAGGTCAGTGGCAGGCAAAAAGCGGGATACGGGCATCTTTTGGCAGGGGACGCGGGCCGGGAGCAGGGAAGCTGTCCTGCCCAGAGCAACTCAGCCCAGCTCGAAGATCGATTGCGTCTTGACGACCGTCAGCGCCTCGGGAAAGGCGTGGAACGCGAAAACGTGCAGTTCGTTGGGCTTGGCTTCGTAGTCCAGATAGGTGAACGGCGTCAGCGAGCGGCTCATCCACATCGGGAAGGGCACGAACAACCCACGCCGCGCCCCCAGCCGGGCGAGGTCATGATGCGTCCTGGAGTAGACCTGGGCGCTCATCGTCTCGACCTGGAAGTTCATCATGTAGTTGATGCCCTCGGAGCGTTTTGTCTCGTGATCGCGCTCGCCGCGGAGGGGAATCTCCAGCAACCCGCCGCGCTGGGGCAGGGGGGTGTCCGGCTCGGCGAGCGCTTCGACCAGCGAGAACCCGTCGCGATGGAACCCGATCACGTGCGTGCAGCCGGTGACCCAGACCTCGGCTTCGTAGCCGCCCTTGACGATCTGATGGTCGTGATAGATGTCGAACAGCTCCGGGTGAAGGGGCCGATCGAACAGGTAGAACCGCAGGGATTCGAGGGCTTGTTTCTGGCCGATACTCATGGAACGCCACTCCTCTAAGGCACTTCCCATTATACGGACAAGCCGCTCCGGAGGGAAGCATTTCCGCGCCCTGTCCGGAGGGTCAGTCAGCCGACTCAGCGGGCGGCGGGTCGCCCTGGTCCCCATGATTCTGATCGGCCAAATGACCGTGCTCCCTGCGCCGTTTTCGCGCGAGTTTCAGGGCCTTCTTCCGGGCCCGACGCCTGCTGACGTGGGCCAGGAAATCTTCCCGTCTCTTTCGGTAGGCCCGTATTCCATAAAAGCTTACGAAGTACGTGATGAGTCCGAGAATCCCCCCGATGATGAGGCTCCCCAGCGTCAACGGCAGGAAGATCGGCCAGATCGCCTGCCACCACGCCTGGACGCGATCCCACCAGCCACCCTGGAACTGCGATGCCTGGGAGATCGCCTTAAGAAAGCGCGAAGATGAGTACTGCCCGCCCAGCAGAAGGCTCCCGAGAAGATAGTTGGGCAGGAAGATCGGCACGAACGTGAACGGGTTGGAGATCCACACGAACGGGACGCCGACGAACTTGTTCGCCCGCAGCAGCGCCGCCAGCGCGAACGCCAGGATCATCTGAAAGCCGATCGTCGGTGTCCACGTCACGAAGATCGCGATCGCCAGGCTCAGGGCGATCCGGTGGGGCGTGTCGTCCACGTGCAACACGCGGTAAATGATCAATCGGCGCAGCTTCCGCCAGGCCATCCAGATCAGCCAACCGATTGTTCGAATCACAGCGCGGTGCGGCATCGCGGGGGTCCTTGTGGGGAGCTACGATCCGGGCTGAAGCGGCGAGTCGGCAGACGTCGCCACCGTGGAGTTCATCGCCTTGAGCGCCTCCGACGCCACCTGCCCGGGCAAAATCAGGTCCATACACGTACCATGGGAACAGTGCTTTTTCAAGCAGTGCCGGCAGGGAAGGTCGGCCGACATGCTCACCCCGCCTGCCGGCGATTTCGGGTAATGCCCGGTCCGCCCGGCGATGGTCGGACCGATCAGGACCACCGGCGGCGTGCCCACCGCCTGGGCGATGAACTTCGCCGCCGAGTCGCAGCAGACCACCGCGTCGGCCGACGCCAGGACCGCCGCCAGCGACGGCAGGTCGGTCTGGCCGGCAAGATTGACCGCCGAGGGAAACCCCTCCGCCACCCGGCTGCACAGCTCCTGCTCACTGCCGGTGTGCCCCAGCACCGCCACGGGCAGATCGCCCGGCAGCTCCGAAAGCATCGCTCGCCAGCGCCGCACGGGGTATTTCTTCGTCTCCCAGCGCGTCGGCGGCACGATCGCCAGGAACCCTTCGCGCGGCAGAGCGTTCTCATCGAGCAGGCGATCCGCCCGGGCCCGGGCCTCTTCGGAGACGATCAGCTTCAGGTCGGTCGGCTGGGCGTCCACGCCCAGGGCCCGCGCCACCTGAATGTTGCGGTCGACGGTATGCTGGTCGACCGGTGCCTCGATGCGATGGGTGTAGAACAGCGGGGCCAGCTCCCGCGCGTCGCGGAACCCGGCGCGGACCGTCGCCCGCGTCCAGCGAACGAACATCGCGCTTCGGAAAAGCCCCTGCAGGTCGATCGCCCAGTCGTATTCCGCCTCGCGGAGCGTGCCTTTCAGTTCCCGGAGATGCGCCCTGCCCGCCCCGGGCTTCCAGAACGAACCCAGCAGCTTGCGGTCGTACGTGACAACCCGCCGCAGGCCAGGCTGATCCGCGAGCAGGGGCGCATAGATGTCTCGGGCGATCCAGTCGATCTCGACATCGGGGAAGGTCCGCCGCAGGCCATGCAGCACGGGCAGGGCGGTGACGATGTCTCCCAGGGCGCTGGGCTTGACGATCAGCACGCGCCGGGGGGTTGTCGGCTCGGGCGGTGTGCTCATCCGCCGGGCCTCCGGGTGGCCTTCTGACGCTTTCGCCGCGAGCGGATCTGCTTATTGAGCTTCCGGGCCGACCACTGCTCCAGCACCCGCCAGTAGGGCTTGAAGTTGATCGGACCGCTGCCCGGGCGACGGAGATACCCCAGCAGCATCCGCAGCCGGCCGTGGTGCGTCACGCTCGGGCAGTTCAGCAGCGACACGTTCAGCCGCATCATGCCCTGCCAGCGACGCCGCGCCGGCACGCGCCACATGCGCTTCAGGCCGTCCAGGTCGATCAGCACCAGCTCCGGCAGGCCGTGACGGTCCCAGTGGACCAGGATGTTTGTCGCCTTCAGGTCACGATGGGCGAAGCTGTTGTCGTGCAGCTTCTGCATCAATCGACCCAGCTGCCAGAGGACGTCCTGGGCGAGCTGCCGCTGCTGGCGCGGCTCGATGGTCGTTCCGCCCTGGCCGCCGAGGTAGGTCGACAGGAACCTGTCCAGCGCGTCGCCTTCGACGGCCTCGGTGATGAGAATGCTGTCCAGCAGCAGCCCGCCGCGCCGTTTCTCGATGGCCGCCAGCGGCAATGCCGTGGCGATGCGCCGCGTGAGCAACTGATGGCCCAGGCGGAACGCGCGGATCGGTCGGCTGGGACGAAACACGTCCGCCAGAACCTTCCACGCTCGCTTGCGCCGGGGACGCTTGATGAACACCGGAACGTCGAAATCGCCGATGCGAAGCGTCCGCTTGACCAGCAGGCCCGAGCGGGTGTCCTTGATGACCTCCACGTCGTCGCCGTCGAACAGCGCATCGGGGTCCGCGAGAATCGCCTCCCACTGCTGGCGGGTAAACGTGTGCCGGGCGGCCTGCGAGCCGGCCATCTGACGCTTCGAGGCGAGCACGGCGTGCCCCCACCATCCATCGCCCAGCGAGAGGCGGGCGAAATAGCGATTGTCGCCCACGATCCGTCGATCGCGCTGGCGGTGCTGTTTGGCGGTGTGGCGGGCGGCGAAGTACTCCACCAGAAGCTGCCAGCCCCGCAGCGTTCCCGGCCCGCCCGAAGCCCGCAGGTACGCCCGGAGGAATCGCAGCCGATCGGTCCGCGTGGTGAAGTTGTGGCGGTCGTGGAACAGCTGGGCGAGGTTTATCGCGCGCGAGCGCCGGGAGAGGCATCGGCGGTGCTTGGCGCGGTGGAGGTCCATCAGCACCATCGTGGGGTTGCCCGGGTCGGTGCGGACCAGGACGTTGCCGCAGTGGAGGTCCTCGTGAATCACGCCGGCTGCGTGCATTCGACCGACCAGTTCACCGAGCTGCCGCGTCGCCCGGCGAATGGCAGCCAGGCCTTCGCGACCTCGCTTGAGCTGGTGACGGTGCCACTGGTCGGCCGGCTCGGACGGGGCAACCGCGCGGGTCGCCAGCCATTCCGTGCCGTTCTTCGCGCAGGCGGCGAGCGGATCCGGGGTGGGCACCCCCCGGCCGCTGAGGTGCTCCAGGAAGTACCACTCGGTCAGGGCGTCGTAGTGACCCAGGGCCCGTCCGAGGCGATGCAATGCGGTTCGGCTGCGGAAATGCTTGAGATAGATGTCCTCGTTCCCGACCCGGCCTCGATAGACCGTGCGCGAGGCGTTTTCCTTGATGACGTCCCAGCCGGCAGAGGCGGGGCACATGATCTCGTCGAGACGGTCGGCGAGCAGATCCCGCGCGCCGCCGTCCGCGAACCGCACGTCCGACGGGGCGGGTGGATTGTCAACCTGCGATGGCTCCATCGGCGTCGGGTGTCCTTCCACGTCCCTGCGGGCAAACCCGCAGTATACCCACCTCCACCGGCGTCCTTCAACCTCATAGCAGGCGACCGATTCCGCCCGCAGCAAGTTGCGAGCCCTGCGGCCTGACCGACCCCCAACCAAGGGTGCCCCGGTTTGTGCAGCGAGCCCAAGCGAGCTGA
>CAZFPT010000122.1:0-9612 GCA_964521005.1 uncultured Planctomycetaceae bacterium
GACTTTCGCTTCTCTACCCCAACCTGTCGCGGAGCTCCAGATGGGGCTTCAAATGCGATTGACCACTTGTCGCGCGTCGCGATTCGCTCGTCGCTCGATACCCCCACCTGTCGCGGAGCTCCAGATGGGGCTTCAAATGCGATTGACCACTTGTCGCGCGTCGCGATTCGCTCGTCGCTCGATACCCCCACCTGTCGCGGAGCTCCAGATGGGGCTTCAAATGCGATTGACCACTTGTCGCGCGTCGCGATTCGCTCGTCGCTCGATACCCCCACCTGTCGCGGAGCTCCAGATGGGGCTTCAAATGCGATTCACCGAGTGCCACCGGCGTCTCCGCACGCCGGTGCTTTGGGATCCCATCCAACCCGGCGTTGGCACGCCGGGCTTCCTCGTCGATCATCCGTCCGGCTAACGCGCGGAAACTCCCATACCCGGCAAGGCCGTAGGGCTCGCAACTTGTTGCGGGCGCGATCGCAGGTCGATGCGGGACGAGACTTTCAGTCCCCTTCCTGAGTCCGGAAGGTGGGCACAAGTGCCCACCCTACAAGGCTTGTCGCTTGTCGCGATTCACGCGTCGCTGCTTTTCGCTTCTCTACCCCCACGGTTCGCTTCGCTCACCATGGGGCTTCAAATGCGATTGACCACCTGTCGCTCGTCGCGATTCGCTCGTCGCTGCTTTTCGCTTCTCTACCCCCACCTTTCGCTTCGCTCAAGATGGGGCTTCAAGTGCGATTGACCACCTGTCGCGCGTCGCGATTCGCTCGTCGCTGCTTTTCGCTTCTCTGCTTCATATCCGGATGCGGGGGTTTGGTCTTGGCGTTTTGCCGGGGCTGTGGTAAGCTCATGTTGTTCGCGGATCGGCCTGAAGGGTCGGTCGACGGGCTCCGCAGATCGGCTGTGGGAGGGAGTTTCAGAATGTCGCAGGACGGGAAGACGGAAGGTCACATCGGCGATTCCCATCAAAGCGAGGGTTCGTACGAGGCAGGCCCTGCCGACGACGGCGCGAGCGCGTCGGGCGATCTTCCTGCGCGCGAACTGATCGACGCCTTCCCCGACGCCGTGCTGATCTGCGATTTGCAGGGGATGATCCGACATGTCAATCCGGCGGCGGCTGCGCTGTATGGCGCATCGGTCGATGGGTTGATCGGTCAGCCTTACGTTGACTTGGTGGACGAGGACTATCACGCCTTCTGGGAGTGCGGGCTGCGGTCGGTGGCGGGCGGCGAGACGTTCGAGGCCGAGAGCGTTCATCGTCGAGCGGACGGGGCGGAAATCCCGGTCGAAGAGCGGGTGATCCCCCTTCAGCAGGACTCCGAGACATTGGCGGCTGTGGTGGTTCGGGACATTTCCGCGCGGAAGAACCGCGAGCGCGAGTTGCTGGCCACCCGCGACCGGTACCGCCGCCTCTACGATCAGGCGAACGTGGGCTACTTCCGCACGGATCTCGCCGACGGGGCGCTGGTGGAGAGCAACGAGAACCTCGCCCACATGTTCGGCTACGAGAGCAGCGACGAGATTTTCGACCGGTCGGCCCCGTGGCTGCACTGCCTGGACCCGGATATCTATCAGCGGGTGGTGGATCGCCTGGGGGACGAAGGTCGGGTCAGCGGTTGGCAGGTGGAGTATCTCCGTCGCGACGGAACGGTCGCCTGGGCCCGGATGTACTGCCACGTAATCCCCGAGAAGGGCTATCTCGAATGCGTGATGGCCGACATGACCGACGAGAAGCTCGCGGCAGAGGCGCTGCGTCGCGAGCGGGACTTCGCCCAACGGCTGCTGGAAACCGCCCATACCATCGTCATGGTGCTCGGGCTTACCGGGCGCGTCCTGCGGATCAACCGATACGCCCGGGACGTCACCGGCCTGGCTGAGAGCGACGTGCTGGGACGCGACTGGTTCGAGCTGTTCGCCCCGCCCGACCAGCGGAACGAGCTGCGCCAGGTCTTCATGAAGGTGGTCGACGGCTGGCGGTCGGTGGGAACGGAGCGGGAGTTGCAGACCCGCCAGGGCAAACTGGCGGTGCAGTGGTACGCCTCGGCGCTGCGCGATCAGGACGGCAAAGCCGTCGGGCTGATGGTGATCGGCCATGATATTACCGAGATCCGCACGAAGGAGGAGCAACTCCGCGACGCGGCCAAGATGGAAGCGGTCGGTCGACTGGCCGGGGGAATCGCCCACGACTTCAACAATCAGCTGACGATCATCAAAGGCTATTGCGACCTCCTGCTGCGACGGGTCGAAGGCGACCAGCGCATCGAGAAACCACTGGGCAGCATCGTCTCGGCGGCGATGACGGCTTCGTCGCTGACGCGCGAGCTGCTGATGTTCAGCCGAAAGCACACACTGAACCCGCGACTGGTGGATGTCAACCGGACCCTGACCGACCTGGCCGACCCGATCGAGCGCGTGCTCGGTGCCGACGTGGACCTTCGGCTGGAACTGGACGACGAGCTCGGCGCGGTGAAGCTCGATCCGGTGCAGTTCGAGCAGGCGATGATCAATCTCGCCGCCAACGCTCGCGACGCCATGCCGGACGGTGGGCTGCTGACCATTCGCACCGAGAACGCCCACGCGGGCGATGACGACGGCCAGGATGCCGGGGCGGCGTACACCAAGGTCACGATTATCGATACCGGCGTTGGCATGACCGAAGAGACGGCCGGGCAGATCTTCGAACCGTTTTTCACGACCAAACCCGAGGGGATGGGGTCGGGTCTGGCGTTGGCGTCGGCGTATGGGTTCGTCAAGCAGAGCGGCGGCTGGATCGACGTGAAGTCTCAGCCCGGGCAGGGAACGCAGTTCGAGGTGTACCTGCCGCAACTGGACCAGCGGGACCTGGCGCGGGAGGCCGGCGAGCAACCCGAGCGGATCACCGAAGGGGGCAAGACGATCCTGGTCGTGGAAGACTCCCAAGCCGTCCGCGAGATCGTGGTTCGTGTGCTGGGGGAGAGCGGCTATCGCGTGCTGCAGGCGCCCAACGCGCGGAAGGCGCTGCCGATTCTCGACGAGGACGGCCACGAGATCGACCTGCTGGTGACCGACGTGATCATGCCCGGAATGACGGGGGTGGAACTGGCCCACGAGGCAAAACGCCGCCTGCCGGACCTGCCTGTGCTCTACATCAGCGGATACGTCGGCGAGCGTCTCTCCCGGCAGGGGCTGGACACCGACCGGCACAACCTGCTGCAGAAACCCTTCGAAGCCGGCGACCTGACCCGTGCGGTCAAACGCCTCCTGCAGGAATCCCGCGCTGAGACGGAGTAGTCGGCCGATGTTTTCCCCCGCGAACTCCGCGTGCCGTTACCGCGGCCAATGGTCCTTCCCGTTTCGCCGATCGACGACGCGTTTGGCCTTGCCCATGAAGCGTTCGAGCGTTTTGGGGGCGACCAGCTCGACCCGCACGCGGATGCCCGCCACCGCGTGGATTTCGCGGTCGATGCGTTCGCGCAGGGCCTGCATCTGGCGCATCTCGTCGGAGAAGTCCTGCGGACGGACCTCGACGCGGACGATGACCTCGTCCAGGTTCCCCGGGCGGGAGACGTCGATCTGGTAGTGAGGGGCGGTTTCCTCGACCCGCAGCAGGGCCTCCTCGATCTGCGAGGGGAAGACGTTGACCCCGCGGATGATGAGCATGTCGTCGGTTCGCCCCACCACGCGAGACATGCGCGCGGTCGTGCGTCCGCAGGGGCAGGGGGATCGGTCGAGGGTGGCGATGTCGCGCGTGCGATAGCGCAGGATCGGCAGCGCCTGCTTGGTCAGCGCGGTGAATACCAGCTCGCCGCTCTCGCCCTCGTCGACGGGTTCGAGCGTTTCGGGGTCGACGCACTCGACGATGAAGTGGTCTTCCTGGATGTGCATGCCCGTGCGGGCGACGCACTCGCCGCTGACGCCCGGGCCGATCACCTCGCTGAGGCCGTAATTGTTGAACGCCAGCAGGCCCATCTCACGCTCGATCTCGACGCGCATGTCCTCGGTCCATGGCTCGCCGCCGAAGTGGGCGAACTTCAGTGGCAGCTCGGCCGGGTCCAGCCCCTCGCTGCGGGCGACGTCGGCGATGTTCAGCGCGTAGCTCGGCGTGCAGACCAGCACGTCGGTGGCGAGATCGCGCATGAGCATGATCTGCCGCGGCGTGTTGCCCGAGGCGGCAGGGACGATGCCCGCCCCGACCTTCTCCACCCCGTAGTGCAGCCCGAACCCGCCGGTAAACAGCCCGTAGCCGAAGGCGATCTGCACCAGGTGCTCGCGTCGCAGCCCGCCGGCGGTCAGGAAACGGGCGCAGAGGTCCGCCCAGGTGTCCAGGTCCTCGCGCGTGTAGGCCACGAACGTCGGCCTGCCCGTCGTGCCCGAGGATCCGTGAATGCGCAGAATCTCCTCGCGCTCGACAGCGAGGAACCCCATCGGGTAGTGCTCGCGGAGGTCGGCCTTGGTGGTGAACGGCAGGCGGCGCACGTCGTCCAGCGTGGTCACCTCGTCGGGGGTGATTCCCTTCCCGGCGAACGCCTCCCGATAGAACGGAACGCGCTGGAGGCGACGCACCAGCTCCCTCAGCCGAGCCAGCTGAAGCATGCGACGCTCGTCGACGGACATGCACTCGGCGGTGCGGTCCCAGATCTGGTTCTCGGATACGAAGGTGCTCATGGAATGGTCTGTCCCCGCGGCATGGAAAGAAACACGGACTATCGCTGCGAGTAGAGCTCTGCCGACTCGACAACATTGATGCCGTTGTCCCGCAGCACCGACAGCGCCGCGTCGGGGTCGTCGAAGCGGAACACCAGGACGGCCTTGTCCTGTCGGCGGAAGGTGAAGGCGTACATGTACTCGATGTTCACGCCGGCCGACTCGAGGGCGGTGAGTACCTCGGCCAGGCCCCCGGGCTGATC
The DNA here is from genome assembly GCA_964521005.1 of uncultured Planctomycetaceae bacterium. GTDB lineage: Bacteria > Planctomycetota > Phycisphaerae > SM23-33 > SM23-33 > CAZFPT01. The sequence continues at coordinate 4,881 of CAZFPT010000122.1, forward strand.
GGGCACTTCGGTGGCGACCACCTCGGTGACGTTCACGACGCAGCCGGCGTTTTCCAGGGCCTCCTTGCCTTTCTCCCATTCCGGCAGAATCAGCCTCATAATGCCGAACTGCTGCGTGTCGGCCAGCGAGAGCGTGAGAATGTTCACGCCCGCCTCGGCGAGGATTCTGCACGGTTCGGACAACCGGCCGGGCTTGTTCTCCAGGAATACCGAGATCTGATTGATCTTCATGGTGCCTGCACCCTTTCTGTGACGGCGTCGTCGTCGGCACGTTTGGCCGGGGGCGACGTCGAAGGAACGGTCTACTCTTCGTTTCGTTTGTCGATGACGCGTTTGGCCTTGCCGAGGCTTCGCTCGATGGAATGCGGCTCGACCAGCGAGACGGCCACCCGGATCCCGAGGGTGTTCTCGATGCTGGCCGAGAGCTTGTCCTGGAGGTCCTCCAGGGCGCGGATCTTGTCCGAGAAGAACTCGGAGGTCACCTCGACCTGCACCTCCATGCGGTCCAGACCCTTGGCCCGGGTGAGGATGATCTGGTAGTGGGGCAGCGTTCCCTCGACCGCCAGCAGGGCGGTTTCCACCTGCGAGGGGAAGACGTTGACCCCGCGGATGATGAACATGTCGTCGGCGCGTCGTCCGATCCGCTCGATCCGTCGGACCGTCCGCCCGCACGGGCAGGGCTCGGTGATGATCCGCGTGATGTCCCGCGTGCGATAGCGGATCATCGGCATGGCGTCCTTTGAGAGCGTGGTAAAGATCAGCTCGCCTTCCTCGCCGTCGGGCAGGGGGGTACCGCTCTGGGGGTCCACGATCTCGGGATAGAAGTGGTCCTCGAAAATGTGCAGCCCGTCCTGGGCTTCGCATTCCGATGCCACCCCGGGCCCGATGATCTCGCTGAGGCCGTAAATGTCGAAGGCCTTGATGCCCGTGGCCTGCTCGACGTGTCTTCGCATCTCGTCGGTCCAGGGCTCGGCCCCGAAGATGCCCGCCTTGAGCGGCAGGTCGGCGATGTCCACGCCCAGCTCCTGCGCCCGCTCGATGAGATAGCAGAAATAGCTCGGCGTGCAGCAGATCGCCGTGACGCCGAAGTCCTTCATCACCATGATCTGCCGATCGGTATTGCCCCCGGAGATCGGAATGACGGTAGCGCCCAGGGCTTCGGCGCCGTAGTGGGCCCCCAGACCGCCGGTGAACAACCCGTAGCCGTAAGCGTTCTGGATGATGTCGCCCTCGTGGCAGCCGCAACAGGCAAAGGTGCGGACCATGACGCTCGCCCAGACCTCGACGTCTTTGCGGGTGTACGCCACCACGATGGGCTTGCCGGTGGTTCCGCTGGAGGCATGCAGGCGGACGACCTCGCCCATGGGGCTGGCGAACAACCCGAAGGGGTAGGTGTCCCGCAGGTCGGTCTTGACGGTAAAGGGGAGCCTGGCGATGTCCTCGAGCGACTGGATCGCCTCGGGCGTCAGGTCGCGCTCGTCCATCCGTGCGCGGAAGAGTTTGACGTGGTCGTACGCACGGGCAACGATGCGCCGCAGCCTGCGAAGCTGCAACTCCCGCAGACGACGGACCGGGACATAATCCGGTGCGCTGGCGGAGTGGTAACGTCGGACCGATGCCGTGTCTTTCGTGGCCATGAAGCGAGCTCCTCGGTTAAGTCAGTCTGTCGTGCGGGCCTGCCTGCCAAGCTGGAACGCCTGCTCGTTGATCGCGTGAACCTTCTCGGGGAGGTTCTCGAGGATGGCGGCGAGCCAGTGTTCGTCCTCGATTTCGATATGGGTGCTCAGTGCCCCGAGCATCGCGACGTTGAGGCTCTTGGCGCTGGGCAGGGCATTGTCGTCGATGATCTCGCAGGAAATCAAGACGCCGCTGTCGTCCAGGGCGTCGAGGTTGTTGGGCTTCTGGGTGACATCCAGCACGAGGAGGAAGTCGGCCTCGCCGGGAGGCACCATGGGGCTGGCGATGCCCTCGCCGAAGCGAACGTCCGACGAGACGGACCCGCCTCGCTGCGACATGCCGTGGACCTCGGCCTTCTTGACGTCCAGGCCCTGACGGAACGCGGCCGCCGCGAGAATATCCGAACACTTCAGGACGCCCTGTCCGCCGATGCCGGCGATGACGACGTTGGTTACCTTCTTCTGCATGATTCGCTCTTGGGTCTGAGGTTACTGGTTGCTCTGGTTGACCTGCTCGTACTCGCGGATCTTGCGGGCCGCGATCAGGCAGGGACGACGGGTGATGATCACGCTCAGCTCGTCTTTGTTCAGCGCTTCGGCGACCCGGGCGGGCAGTTGATCGGCCCCCTTGGCCATGTCCACCACGTGGACGTTTTCCACGCCGCACGCGCGGCAGAGCTTCTCGAAGTCCAGCTTGCCGGCGGCGCTGTGGTCCAGCGCCCGACCGGTTCCGGGGTGCTCCTGCATGCCCGTCATCGCGGTCGTGCCGTTGTCCAGGATCATCACGAGGTGGCCGGTCCTGGGACGGTTGTACGCCATCTCCACCAGTCCGGTAATCCCGCTGTGCACGAACGTACTGTCGCCGATGACCGAGACCACCTTGCGTGCCTGCTCGTCGGGAAGGACGTGTCGCATACCCAGCCCCACACCGAGAGACGCGCCCATGCACACGCAGGTGTCCATCGCCTCGAACGGCGGAAGCACCCCGAGGGTGTAACACCCGATGTCGCCGGTGACGATGCAGCCGGCGTCGCGGAGCGTCTCGAAGACGCCACGGTGCGGACAACCCTTGCACAACTGCGGCGGGCGACCTTTCGGGGCGGCCGGCTCGGCCGACGTGTCGCCGGCGAGGATGCGGCGGACGCGACCCACATTCAGCTCGCCGAACCGATACATCTCGGGCTTGCCCTCCACGTCCAGCCCGGCGGCCTTCAGTTCGGTCGCGAGGAACGGGTCGCCCTCCTCGATGACCACGACGCGGTCGAGCACCTCGATGAACCCGCGGATGCGGTCCATCGGAAGAGGCCAGGTCATGCCCAGCTTGAGCACCGAGGCGTGCGGGGCCGCTTCGCAGGCGTGCTGGTAGGCCACCCCGTCGGTGATGATGCCCAGGTCCGACCCGCCCGGACGGGTGACGATGAGCCCGGACCCGAATTCGGACGTAACCACCGGTTCGCCGGCCTCGCGGGGCGGGGTCTTCTCGTACCAGGCGGCGATGCTGTTGAGCTTCTCCCGCATGCGTCGATGGGCCGGGCGGGCGTAGGCGGGAATCATCACCCGTGCGGGCAGGTCCCGCTCGTAGTGCGGCTGGGCGGGGGTGGTCAGCTCGCCGGGCTCGCGACGGTGCACGACGGTCTTGGAATGGCAGATCCGCGTGGTCAGCCGAAGAATTACCGGACAGTTCCACTGCTCGGAGAGATCCATCGCCACGAGCATCAGGTCGTAGGCTTCCTGGCTGTCTGCCGGTTCGAGGCAGGGCACGCCGGCGGCGCGGGCGTAGTTGCGGGTGTCCTGCTCGTTCTGGCTGGATGCCATTCCCGGATCGTCGGCGGCCACCAGCACCAGCCCTGCCGACAGGTCGGTGTAGGCGGCGGTGAACAGGGGGTCGGCAGCGACGTTGACACCCACGTGTTTCATGGTCGCCACAGCCCGTCCGCCGGCAAAGGCGGCGCCGATGGCGACCTCCAGCGCAACCTTCTCGTTGGGGGCCCATTGGGCTTTCCCGCCGATCTCCGAGAGAGTCTCGAGGATCTCGGTGGAGGGGGTTCCCGGGTATCCGGTCGCCATCGCGACGCGCGCGTCGAGGGCGGCGTGGGCGACGGCTTCGTTTCCGCTGAGCAGCATTCGTTCGGTCGTCATGGATTACAGCTCCGAAGGGGGGACTATCTCTCTAAGCCACACCGGCGGACGAATCGGTCGCCCGGCGGGGTCGGTAACGGCGTGAACGGTCCAGCCGCGGGTGACGGGATCGCCGCTTGCGGCGTGTCGGACGTCGACATCGAACCGCAGCCGAGCCTTGCCCTGGAAGGCGACGCGCGTGGTCAGCGTCAGCTCGTCGTCGTACCTCGCCCTGCCGAGAAATTCCACGTGGGCCTCGACGAGGGGCAGCAACGCCCCGCGCGATTCCATCTCGGCGTAGGACAGGCCCGCCTGGCGGAGCGTCTCGGTGCGCGCGACCTCGTACCATTCCAGGGCACGGGAGTTGTAAAACGTGCCCATCTGGTCGGTCTCGCTGTAGCGGACGCGGAGAGTGGTGATGTATTCCTCAGCCATGCTCGTGTGGTACAGCCCGCCAGGGGGCTTCTTGGCGTCTCCCGTCAAACAACCCCCATGCCATGCAGCACGGGGGCGACGAGCCGTCTTTGTACCACGGAACCCCCGCCGGGGCAAGCTCAACCATCGAGGCATGCGGTGGGTGGGGGCGACGTGAATCGGGCGCACGCTTCAGGTGTCGAGCGAATCGTGACATGCGACGCGCGGGTTTGTCACTCCACTCACAAACAAGGGTGCCCGGGTTTGTGCAGCGAGCCCAAGCGAGCTGAGCAACCCGGTTGGTCCGGATCGCGCTGCAGGTAGTGGTCGGACATCGCAGCAGCCGGGTTGCTCCGTTCCTCCCTCGCTGCGCTCGCTCCGACCGGCACAATCCCGGGCACCCGCTTCAAGGTGGCTGACCCACGCCAACCTGGTGATCCCGCCCGCAACAAGTTGCGAGCCCTACGGTCTGACCGACTCCCAAAGACAAGGGTGCCCGGGTTTGTGCAGCGAGCCCAAGCGAG
>CAZFPT010000123.1:0-9605 GCA_964521005.1 uncultured Planctomycetaceae bacterium
GTGGCCCGCATCAAGTACTTCGCCCCGTGGGACTGGGTCATCGGCGTGGGATCCTACGAGGATGAGTTCTTCGCCGCCCGCGAGAACATCCAGGAGACCGGCAACGAGGCCCAGACGATGCTGCTGATTGTCTCGGGCGTGGCGTTGGTGGCTGCGGTGGTCACGTGGTTTATGGTCTCAGGCGGAATCGCCGGGAAGATCCGCCAGGTCGTCCGGCAGCTCACCAGCGGGGCCGAGGAAGTCGCCTCCGTCGCCCAGCAGATCAGCGGATCCAGCGAGTCGCTGGCGTCCAGTTCTTCCGAGCAGGCAGCGAGCATGGAAGAGACCTCCGCCAGCGTCGAGGAGATGACTTCGATGGTCAAACGCAACGCCTCGCACGCCGACGAAGCGAAGGGCCTGGCCGACACGGCCACGAGCAACGCCAGGAAGGGCACCGAGGCGATGGGCAAGATGTCCTCGGCGATCGACGACATCAAGAAGTCCTCCGACGAGACCGCCAAGATCATCAAGACCATCGACGACATCGCCTTCCAGACGAACCTGCTGGCGCTGAACGCCGCCGTCGAGGCAGCCCGTGCGGGCGAAGCGGGCAAGGGCTTTGCCGTGGTCGCCGAGGAAGTGCGCAACCTGGCGATGCGATCCGCCGAGGCCGCCCGCAACACCTCCGAGATGATCACCACGGCCGTCGCCAATTCCGAGCGCGGCGTGACGATCTCCCAGGAGGTCGGGGAGTTCCTCTCGCAGATCGCCGAGGGCTCCGAAAAGGTCAACGTGCTGATCGGTGAGATCGCCTCGGCCAGTGGCGAACAGGCCGAAGGTATCGAGCAGATCAACCAGGCGATCTCGCAGATGGACCAGGTCACGCAGACCACTGCCGCCACGGCCGAGGAGTCGGCCGCCGCTGCCTCCGAGCTGTCTTCCCAGGCCGCCGAGGTGATGTCCACCGTCGAGGAACTGGACCGCATGGTGGAAAGTCACTCCGCCGCGGAGGCCCACCGCAACGCGGGCAAAGAACGTCCCCGCGCCGATCGGGCTCCGCAGGGCGATCGGCCTGCAGGAACGCAAGGGTCGCGGACCCAGTCGAACGAGCCGGTCGAGCAGTTCAAATCCGAGTCGATCTCGCAGTTCTGATCGGGGTCGGTTTACGATACGCCGGCATTGCGCCGGTACCGCAGGGGAGGCGTCCTTCGGGGTGTCTCCCTTTTGCGTGCGCCCCGGTAAAATCTCGGCCGTGACCGCCACGCCGCCGGCGTGTTACCATTACGGACACTGAGGCCGATGTTCGTACAGGGAGACGCCATGAGACATCGCATCGCCGTGATCGTATTGCTGCTGGTCGTGCCCGTCGCGTGGGCCGGCCCAACCGACGGTTCCGCCACCACGGCCGACCCGGTCGCAAAGCTCACCGGGGCCCACACACGCCTGGTCTGGGTGCAGGATACCTCGAAGAGTTCCTCCGACACGTTCGCCAAGGGCACCGGCCTACGCCTGATGGGCTATGACAGCCAGGACGGGCGAGGCGTCCGCGCGATCCTGTCCCGAACGCAGAACTACTGCAAGCCGCTGCTGAGTCCCGATGGGAAGGCGGTGGTGTACTCGGACCTCCAGAAGGGCACGATGCACGTGGTGGACTTCGGCGGCGGGGACGTCCGGTCGCTCGGGAAGGGGATGGCCGCCGACGTCTGGGGCGACCCGGAGACGGGCACCGTCTGGGTGTATTACCAGACTGCCAGCCAGAACAAGAAGGCCCCGATCCGCCGCATGCGACTGGATAAGCCCGACGTGACCGAACTGGTCTGGAACAAGACGGCCGTCAGTATCGACAACTTCCAGCTCTCGCGCGACGGCACGCGGGCGGCGGGGCTGTTCCCCTGGGCCAGTGCCGGGCGTGCGACGCTTCCGAACAAGTCGTGGACCAAGACCGGGCGAGGCTGCTGGACGTCGATGGCCCCGGACAACAGCTACCTCATGTGGATCTTCGACGGCCCGCACCGCAACGTACATATGAAACCCGCCGGCGAGCGGGACGGCTGGACGTTGCCGGTGGACACTGCCCGGGGGATCCGAGGCTACGAGGTGTACCACCCGCGTTGGAGCAATCACGTCCGGTACATCGTGGTCACCGGTCCCTACGTGGGCAAAGGGGGCAAGCCCGGGGGCAACCGCATTCGCGGCGGCGGGCCGGCGGTGGAGATTCACCTCGGAAAGCTCATGCCCGATGCTCTCTCCGTCAAGGAGTGGGTCACGGTGACCGACAACAAGCGGGGCGATTTCTATCCCGACGCGTGGATCAAGGGCGGCGATCAGAGCACGCTGGGTGACGCCGTCGGGCAGCAGATGGCCCCCATCAAGGAACGCCCGCTGGAGAAGCACCAGACCTGGCCTGGCTCGAAGAAGGGGCTGGAGTTCGTCTGGAAGGACGCCGGTGCGACCAATCAGATTACCGACGCCGACGGGAACGCCGTCCGCACCTGCCGCGTGAAGGCACGCGACAGGGCGATTTTCGGGCGATGGGAGAGCATGGATACCGCCGGGGGCGCCTTTGTCGCCATCGACGGCAACGGCCCGCTGCTCACCGCCTGCCGCGAGAGCAACGAGCTGACCATCGAAGCCACCATCACGCCGTACAATCTCAAACAGGACGGACCGGCGCGGATCGTGAGCTTCTCGCGGGACGCCAGCCGGCGGAATTTCACGCTCGGCCAAAGCGGCGGGGATCTCGTCCTGCGCATTCGCACCCCCCGGACCGGCAACAACGGAACCAAGCCCCAGGTGACCCTGGCGAAGCTCACCGCCGACGAGCCCCACCACGTGGTGGTGAGCTATCGACCCGGCCGGCTGTTGTGCGTGGTCAACGGAAAGCAGACCTGCTACACCACCAAGGTCAAGGGCACGCTGCGGAACTGGGAGCCGATGGTGCTGATCTTCGGGGATGAATACGCCGACGGGAGGGACTGGGCCGGGCGAATCGACGGCGTGGCGATCTACTCGCGGTTCGTGGGACCCGAGGAGGCCCGTCAGAAGTACGACCTGAATGCCCGGCGAACGAAGGGGCGCAAGAAGCCCCCGGCTGTGACCGTGTCGGCTGAGCTCGTCGAGAAGACCCCCACCCCCGACAAGAACGACCTGCAGGAGTATACCCGCGGGTTGGTGGTGTATACCTATAAGGTCAAGGCTGTCCGGAAGGGCAAGCTCACCGCCAGGCGGATTCACGTGGCCCATTGGGCGGTGCTGGACGACAAGCCCGTCGGGCTCAATCGCACCGTGGGCAAGGTCTACACGATGACCATCGAGCCGTTCGACGCCCACGACGAACTCGAAGGTGAACGCGTCTTCAACACGTCCGACGAGTTCGATCTGCCCGTCTTCTACGTTCCGTCTTTTTGAAGGGCTTCGCAGAACCCTCCAAAGCCCAAGGCGTGCTCGGGGCTTCGTTCCCTGCCTCGAAGCCCACCGATGACCGGTAAGGGGGATTGTCCGGGAGCGTGGTCCGGCCTATCATGCCCCTGCGGAGCAGACGGGAGGCAATGATGGATCGCATCGTGTTTTTCGACATCGACGGGACCATGACCGACACACCGGCCGCCTGGCGCGCCGGGGCGGCGGCGCTGCTGGAGCGGGGGCGACATATCCTGGGCGACATGGATTTCGAGGATTTCTACGAGCTCTGGTCGGATCGCTCACGCCACCATTTCGAGCGGTTCATGCGCGGCGAGATCAGTTACGTTGACCAGGGACGCCACCGGATGCGCGACCTGTTCGCATCGGCCGGCGGGACGATCTGCGATGAAGACGCCGATACCGAACTCGCCCGGTACCGCGCCGATTGCGACGCCAACCTCGGTTTGTACGACGATGTCCTGCCGTGTCTCGAAGCCCTGTCCGATCGGCCGATGGGCGTCATCACCAACGGTCAGCTCATCCAGCAGCGACGGAAGCTGGAGATTCACGACCTGCTCAAGTGGTTCGATCCGGTGTTGGTCTCCGAGGAGGTGGGCGTGCCCAAGCCCGCCCCCGAGGTGTTTCACGAAGCCGCCCGCCGGGCTGCGTTGCCGCCGGAGCGATGCCTCTACGTGGGCGACTGGCTGGACATCGACGCGCTGGGCGCACGCGAGGCGGGCATGTACGGTGTGTGGATCCGCCGCGACGGTCAGCCCGCGTGCGATCAATGCCCCGTCGCGGTCATCGAAACGCTCGCCGATCTGCCGGACCTCGTAGCCGAATGGGAGACAACCCTGTGACGATTCACATCGACCGACCGCACATAATGACCTGCTCGATGCCCGCCACGCGCTGGGAAGACGCCCTGCCCACCGGAAACGGTTGCATCGGGGCGATGGTCCACGGCCGGGTGCGGAGCGAATGCATCCTGCTGAACCACGAATCGCTGTTCCTGCGGACCGACAAGCCCAGGCTTCCTGACGTCTCGAAGCACCTGCCGCAACTGCGGCGCCTGCTGGCGGAGGGACGCTACGCCGAGGCGCAGAACTTCCTGCCGCAGAAGCTCCGCGAGGCCGGCTACGCCTACAACTGCCCCGATCCGTACCACCCGGCCTTTGATATCGAGATCGAGCAGGACACCCGCCAGGCGTTCGCCGACTATGCCCGCACCTTGGACATGTCCACCGGCGAAGTCACGGTCGGGTGGTCCGAGGGCGGGGTGAGGTTCACCCGCCGGCTGATCGTTTCTCGCCCGGACGGGCTGGTCGCGTTGCACGTCGCCGCCGATCGACCCGGCGCGGTTTCGCTGGACGTTCGACTCACCCCGCATGGCCGACGGAAGGAAGCCCCCGAGCCCGACAACGACGGGCGCGTCACGCGTCGCGCCGAGATGGTCTATCACTCGCGGGCGGACGCACCGACGATGGAGATCGTGGGCATGTACGATCGCGGGGGCGGGTTCGGGGGCGTCGGGCGCGTCGAGGTCTCCGGCGGATCGATGGAGACCCACGGCGACCGCATCGCCGTCGAGCGGGCCGACGAGGTTACCGTGCTGGTGGGCCTGTTCGCCAACGAGGCTGCCGACGAAGCCATCAAACGCATCAACGCACAGCTGTGTGAGGCAGAGAGTTACGACGACATCCTCGCGCGACACGCCCGGGCGCATCGCGAACTGTTCTGCCGCTGTCGGCTGGACCTGGACTGCGGGCCCGCCAGACAGGCGAGCAACGAGCGCCTTCTGCTGGACGGTTACAGCGGCGAGGTGGACCCGGCGTTGATCGAGCGGATGTTCGATTTCGGCAGGCATCTGCTGATCTGTTCGTCGTGGGGCGGCCGACTTCCGGCGAACCTCCAGGGCATCTGGAACGGCGAGTATGCCCCGAAGTGGTCCAGCGATTTCCACAACAACGAAAACATCCAGATGAACTACTGGGCGGCGCTGCCGGGCAACCTGCCCGAGACGACCAGCGCGTACTTCGATTTCTACGAGCGGTCGCTGGAGGACTACCGGCGGAACGCGCGGCAGTTGTTCGGCTGTCGCGGCATCGTGGCGGCCCACGCGCAGACCACCCACGGCCTGCAGCTCTCGGCCTTGTGGTTGAACTGGACGGCCGGTGCGGGTTGGCTGGCGCAGCTGTTCCACGAGTACTGGCTGTTCACCGGGGACGAGGCATTTCTCCGCGAGCGGGCGATTCCGTTCATGAAGGAGGTCGCCCTGTTCTACGAGGACTTCTGCGTGCTCGACGACGAGGGGCAGATCGTCTTCAGCCCGTCGATCTCGCCGGAGAATTCTCCCGCGGACCTCGAAGGTAATCCGCTGGTGACGGTCAACGCGACGATGGACTACGCCGTCGCGCGCGAGCTGCTGACAAATCTCTGCGATGCCTGCGAAATGCTCGGCGTCGAGCCAGACGGCGTGCTGCGCTGGCGAGGTCTGCTCGAGGCGATGCCCGAGTACGAGGTTAACGACGACGGGGCCATCGCCGAGTGGATGCACCCGGCGCTGGGCGACAATTACCACCATCGGCATCTCTCGCACATCTATCCGCTGTTCCCGGGCAGCGAGGTGACCGCCGAGAGCGATCCGGACCTGTTCGACGCCGTCGAGACCGCCGTCGAGAAGCGGCTGGTGGTGGGTCTCAACTCGCAGACCGGCTGGTCGTTGGCGCACATGGCGAATATCTGGGCGCGCCTCGGCGATGCCGGCCGAGCCCGACAGTGCCTGGAGCTGCTCGGGCGGGCGTGCACCGGGGCGAACCTCTTGACCTACCACAACGACTGGCGCCAGATGGGGTTGACGCTCAGCTGGGGCGGCGATACGGTGTACCAGATCGACGCGAATCTGGGCATGTCGGCCGCCGTGTTGGAGATGCTCCTGTTCTCCAAGCCCGGGCTGGTGAACCTCCTGCCCGCGCTGCCGGAGGACTGGCCCAGCGGGCGGGTCTGCGGGATGCGGGCACGCGGCGGGGTGACGGTGAGCATCGAGTGGGACACCGCGGCCGGCTTGATCGTCGCCGAGCTCATCGCCGACGAGCCCGGGGAGATCACCCTCGGTGCGGGCGGGCGCATCCGTTCGATCGAGTGCGACTGCGGCAACGCCGGCGTCGAGCGGTCGGACTTCGGCAACGCCTATCGCGAAGTGACCCTGCCGGCCGGCGAGCCCGTAACGCTGACGATTCGGATGTGACAGGCGCTTTCCCGGAACGTGGACGCGAAACGTATCTGCCGACCCGGGGTTCCATACGGTAGCAGAGCCCTGCGGGAAGGCGGGGCGATCCTTTCTCTGAGGTTGATCATGCGACGAATGCTGACGACGTGCCTTGTGCTCACACTTTCGGCGGCCGCCTGGGCCGAGCTGCCGGCCGGCCATCCGCGGCTGTTTGTGGATCCCGATGAGGTCTCCGCCCTGCGAGAGAAGGTCAAGAAGCCTCCCTTCTCGCACATGCTCAAGGCGATCCGCGCCAAGGCGGCAGCAGGGCGAGACGGCCGAAAGCTCAAGAGCGTCCTGTACGACATGACGCTGCGGCACCAGGCGCAGCTGTACCTGTTGACCGGTGAGAAGAACTACGCCCGCGACGCGGCGAAGCTCACGCGCGAGATCATCTCGGACAAGAAGTTCTGGAACGACCCTCGCAGCAAGGGGCTTACCCGGGCGGCAGGGGCGCTGAGCGTGGCGATGGCGTATGACTTCTGCTACGACGCCTGGGACGCCGAGCTCCGCAAGGACGTCTCGCGCGAGCTGCTGGAGATCGCCTCGGGCATGATGGCCTCGATGGGACGCGGGGCGAACACGAAGATCGCCAACAACTGGCAGGGTGTTCGCTACGGGGCCAGCGGGATTGCCGCCCTCGCCTGCGACGAAAAGGGCGGGCGCGATCTGGCAGCCAGCGCCTACGGAACGCTTCTGAGGCACATCAAAGCCAACATTGGCTCGGAGGGGTGGAACCCCGAGGGGATCGGCTACACGCTCTATCCGGCGACGTTTACCGCCCCGTTCGGAGTGGTCGCCAAACGCGCGGGTCTGGGCGACGTGCGAAAGGACGTGCCCGCTTACGGCAAGACGTTCTGGACCACGCTGGCGGGGACCACGCCCATTCCCACCAGTTCGGATGGGCGGCTTGGCATTCGTGCGGACCTCGCCGACGACCACCCGCACTATCACAGCAACGGGACGCTCGGGATGGCCTTCTACTACGCGCCGGACAAGCAACGCCCCGCGCTGAAGTGGATGTACGACCGATTCCTGGGTGCGAAGGGCGATGAAAGCTGGGACGTCGACGACTGGGGCGGCGGGCTCTACAGCGTACTGTTCTATCCTGCCGACGTGACGGCGAAAAACCCGGCCGAGGCGATCGGACTGAACTACGTCGACAAGTCGCACGGGATCACGATCTTCCGCAACCGCTTCAAAGACGCCAACGACGTGGTCGCGCTGGTCAACGCAGCCGGTCGACGCCCGGCTGGCTGTCACGCCGGGCCGGACACCAACACGTTCCGCATTCAGGGGCTCGGGGCCCAATTCACCGCCGGCAGCGGACGCACCGGGCAGACGGGCGGGCAGACGAACCTGTTCGCCGGCGAGCCACCGCGTCGGGGCAACGGCAAGGAAGGGACGCTGGTGGGCCATGAGTTCACGCGGCGGGGCGGCGGCTACAGCGTGGTGAAGGGCTCTTGCATGGGCGTGACGAACCACGTGCGGCGGTTCCATACGAGCTTCGACCCGGCCAGCGGCTCCGAGGCGGTGTTCGTCAGTTCCGACACCTCGCGGGACGGCAGCCTGTGGCGACTCAACACGCCCGAGTACAACACCATCAAGACCTTCGACGGCGGGTTCACCATCACCGCGCCCACCGGAGCGGTGATGACGTGCATCGTGCTGGAGCCGACCAAGCCGACATTCCGCACGGGGACCTTCGCCCGCGGCGGGGCGAACATCTACACGCCGCTGCGGTATCGCGGGAAGGGCTATAAACTCAACAATTGGATCGAGTTCGACGTTGACGCCCGCGCGTGCGTGCTGATGGTGCTGGGCTGGAATCGCGTCGCTCCGAGCGTCACGCGGTCGCTCCACGGCGCCGAGGCCGTCGTCGGCAAACTGCCCGTCGCCTACGAGAAGCAGAGCGGCAAGGTGTTCATCGGCGAGGCGGCGAAAAAGCTCGACATCACCGCGCGCGACGAGCCGCTTCGCCCCCGAGGCCTCAAGGCCGAGACTCTCAGTGACAGTGCCATCGCCCTTCGCTGGATCGCCGAGGATCTCGGTGCCGGCCGACTTGTTCTGCAGCGGAAGGTGAATGACGGGTCGTGGAAGGACGCGGAGACGTTGAAGCCCGTTGACTCGCGACACGTGGATCGGAGCCTGCCCGCCGACGCCAACTGTGTCTATCGACTCGTGGCGGTGAACCAGGCCGGTCGAAGCGACCCGTCCCTCGTCGCCGCGGCGCGAACGTGGGAGAAGGGCACCTCGCTGGCTGAGGAGGACTTCGCTCCGCGCACCGGCGGCAAGCTGCCCAAGGACAACGCCGTGGGACGCTGGACCGTCTCCAACGGCGATCGTGGCTGGGCGATGTCCGCGCGGGACGGCTCGCCCGCCAAGGCCGAGTGCCCGAAGGGCATGATGGTGACCGGGTCCGTGCGGATCCGCAATTCCAACGCGTTCTACACCGAGGACATCCGCGCGGATCTCTCAGGGCGCGATGCGCGGGTGACGTTCGATTTCATGTCGCAGGCGGTAACGCGATTCGGCGTGATGCTGAAACTCGGCGACGGCAGATGGGTCGTCTCGGGGCGCACGTTCAGCCAGTCCCGTTGGGAGTGGAACACGCTGACCTTCCGCCCGGCGAAGATCGACGAGTGGCGCATCGTGGACCCCAGGACGCGGCGCATCGGCAAGGAAGTCGAGCTGTCGGGCAAGGACCTCTCGGACATCCGCGGGGTCGGCGTTCACGCCGATTGGGTCATCAACCAGAAATGGGCCCGGGTCGATCAGCTCCGCATTGTCGGACGATCGCTCAGGGTGCGGCGGTAGCGTTGCGGCTGTGTCTGTGGGCTGATCAACGGCCGGGCTGGTCGGGGAATGCTTTGATCGGCTTCGGAAGTCCTGCCAGACGCACGGACCCATCTGGGCTTGGGGGCAGCCCGTAGGGCTCGCAACTTGTTGCGGGCGC
>CAZFPT010000124.1:0-9535 GCA_964521005.1 uncultured Planctomycetaceae bacterium
CTTGCATGCGTTTTCGGGCAATCTACAATAGGGGCTACGAGCGCAGAGTGCGCCGCGTCCTGGTACGAGGATGACGTTGGAACGCACCACAAACGGGAATGCCCCCACCGGCCCGCGCCGGGGACGATGGTTGGTCGTGGCCTTGCTGGCTGCGGTGGCTGTGGGTCTCTCGGCGGAACTGCTCAACGGGCAGTCCAGCGAGCCGGACCGCGCCGAGGCGTCGGCCCTGCAGAGCGGGAAGGTCTTCGCGATCGCCGATGGCGAAAGCGGGCGGGGTATTTACCTCGTGGATTCCCGCAAAGGCCGCATGTTCGCCGTCGGCGGGCAGATCGCCTCGAACAAGTACGGGATTTATCTCGTGGATGTTTCGACGGGCACGATGGCGTTATACCAGTGGGAGCCCCGCACGCGGAAGCTCCGCTGGCTTGCCAGCCGAAACGTTACCAACGACCTGAAGATCGACGATTACAACACCGAGCTCAAGCCCAAGCAGGTCAAGGAGCTCGCCGAGCAGTCCCGGCGGATCGGGTCGGATACGAACCAGCGTTAGGCCCAGCGGGCCGGGCTGGAGGTCGCCTCACAACAAGGAGTTCGTCGTATGGCCAAGATGTATTACAGCGAAGAGGAAGCCGCCCAGCAGCTCGGCGTCAGCGTCGATGGGCTTGAGAATCTCGTCAGCTCCGGGAAGCTCCGCGTCTACCAGGACGGGCCCAAGAAGATGTACAAGGCCCAGGAAGTGGACGCCCTCTCCGGCGGCGCCGAGGAAGGGCCCGACGAGGACATCGAGCTGGCCCCGATGGACGACACGGCCGACGCGGTCACACTCGAGGCCGCCGACGAGGCTGCCGACGAGCCGGCCGGCAAGGAAGACACGGTCATCACCGCCGAGGGAATCAGCATCTTCGACGATGAAGACCTCGAAATCGAGGCGGCCGACCCGATGGCCAAGACGCAGATCGCCCCGTCGCTGGAAGACCAGATCGCCCTGGAAGGCGTCGGGAGCGGCTCGGGCCTTCTGGACCTCACCCGCGAGAGCGACGACACGTCGCTGGGCGCGGAGGTCCTGGACAACATCGACGTCGACCAGGTGGTGGGGTCTGCCCCCGAGCCCGAGCCGTACCAGCCTCAGCCGGCTGCGGTGTCCGGTGAGCCGCAGGTGGTCGAAGCCGCCGATCCGACGGCTGGCCTGTTCGGCGGATTCGCCATCGCCACCGCCGGTCTGATGATCCTGCTGATGGTCGTCGCCCTGGCGGCGATGCAGGGCAAGGTCCCCGGATTCGTGGCGGCGCTGAAGGAAGACATCACCCTCGTTCTGGGCGGAGCGGCGGTGGTGATCCTGGTCGCCGGGGTAATTGGCTATTTCGTCGGCAAGGCGATTGCCGATAAAAAACAAGCAATGAGACACATGGGCGGCTGATGCCCCGCACGTCCTCGCGCGTCGGATTCGCGCCGGGGTGCGGGCGGCAAACGTCCGTGACCGGTCCGAAACCCGGGTCGGTGGACGGACGTTACAGGGATGGGGCGTGAGCATCGCGCCTGCCCTGCAAGGATGAATCGGCTGCGCAAAGAAAGGACTCCGACGATGAACGCTACACTCACCCGTCTCCTGATCGCCGTGACGCTGGGGGGGCTTACCCTCGCCGGCGGATGCGTTTCCAAGCAGGAGTACGACCGCGTCTGGAACCTCAACCGCAAGGCCCACAACCAACTCGGCGAGTTGCGGCAGGTCAATGACGAACTCCGCACCAAGAACGACGAGCTGCTGACCCAGTTGGCCAACCAGGAAACCAAGCTCCTGCGGAATGAAGAGGTCGTCGAGAACCTCGAAACCGCCAACGCCAGGCTCGAAGCCGACCTCAAGGCGCTCAACACGCAGTACCAGGCCCTTCTCAAGGGCGACCGGGTCCCGCAGATCGGATCCATCCGCGTGCTGCCCCAGCAGTTGGACCGGGCGCTGAAGGCGTTCGCTTCGGCCAACCCGGATCTGGTGGAGTACTTCCCCAAGCGGGGCATGCTGAAATTCAAGAGCGACCTGACGTTCGAGAAGGGCAGCGACTTCGTCACCGACGACGCCAAGGCCGCCCTGCAGGCATTCGCCAAGGTATTCACCTCCGACGTGGGCGGGAAGTTCAACGTCTACGTCGCCGGCCATACCGACAATATCCCGGTCAAAAAGCCCTCCACCCGCAAGGTTCACCCCAACAACTGGTATCTTTCGGTCCACCGGGCCGTCTCCGTGCAGGACGTGCTGACTGACGCGGGCGTGAATCCCTCGCGAATCGGCGCGATGGGCTTTGGCGAGTATCATCCGGTCGCCCCGAACAAGCCCAACCAGGGCGGCAACCCGGCCAACCGTCGCGTTGAGCTGTGGGTGGTCCCCCCGGACCGCTTCCTCACCACGTCGGCGGACATCGCCACCAAGGATGTCGGCGAGGAGAAGTAATCGGCCTTCGCCGACCGGCGCGGAATCCACAATGAAAAAAGCCTCAGCCATGGCGGCTGGGGCTTTTTTACGCGCCGCCGGTCGAGCTATTTCGCCTGCTCTTCCCGTCGTCGCGAGCGGAACAACAGCCGAATGGGCACCTCGGCGAACGGCGTCATTTCGCGCAGGCGGTTGACGAGGAATCGCTCGTAGCCCCGATCGAAGCTGCGTTTGTCGTTCACGAAGCAGACAATCGTCGGCGGGCAGGTCGCGATCTGCGTGGCGTAGAGGATCTTCGGGGGCTTCGTGCCGGCCTTGTGGCTCGGGCCGCGAAGTTTCACGATCTCGCCGATCACTTCGTTCAGCTCGGCCGTCCCGAGTCGCGTCGAGGCCTGCTCGTAGAGTTGGCAGGCCACTTCGATGGTTTCCCGCACGTTCACGCCGTCCTTCGAGGTCACCAGCGTTACCGGTGCGAAGGCGAATTCGGGCAGTACTTTCTCGAGATACTCATCGAAGGCTTCGGCGTCGCTGCGATCCTGGGCGAGGTCCCACTTGTTGATGACCAGCACGACGGGCTTGAATTCCTGTGCGATCATCCCGGCGAGATGCTTGTCCACCTGCGAGATCGGCAGCGACGCGTCGATCAGCAAGGCCGTCACGTCCGCCCGGCGGATGGATCGCAGCGCCCGGTGATGCGAGTAGAACTCGATGTCGTCGCGGATCTTTCTCTTCTTGCGCACCCCGGCGGTGTCGATGAGCGTGAGCTTGTGCTCGCCGAGGTCGAGGTGTACGTCCACGCTGTCGCGCGTGGTGCCGGCCACCTCCGAGGCGATCACCCGTTCCTCGCCGGCCAGGGCGTTGATGAACGTGCTCTTCCCGGCGTTTCGCTTGCCGACGATGGCCAGCTCGACGCGTTGCTCGATGCCTGCCGGCAGGGCCGATTGCCCCACGGCCGACTGCATCGCCTCGCGGAGTTCGGCAATGCCGTTGCCATGATTGGCCGAGACAGGGATCGGCTCGCCGAACCCGAGCTTGGTGAACTCGGCCACCTCGGTGACCAGGTCCACCTCGTCGATTTTGTTCGCCACCAACACCACGGGGGTGTCCACCTTCCGCAGCTGCGATGTGACGTGGTTGTCCAGCGGCGTGACGCCTTCGCGGGCATCGACCACGAACACGATCAGCGCCGCGGCCCGCAGCGCGTAAGCGATCTGCTCCTCGACGTGCTCGCCGAGGTCGTCCATGTCCTCGATGCCCATCCCGCCGGTGTCCACCAGCTCGACGTACATCTGGTCCTGGCCTTCGGAGTCCACAGCCAGCGGCGCCGAGACGCGATCGCGCGTGACCCCGGGGGTGGCTTCGACGATCGAAATCCGTCGCCCGACGAGGCGGTTGAACAGGCTGCTCTTGCCGACGTTGGGTCGGCCTACGATGGCGACAACGGGGAGTTTCATGGTGAGGGCATTCCAGGTCCAGGATCGCGTAGGCCCGCGGGCAAATCCAGCCCGAGGCGCAGCCGGGCATTGTACCCGACCAGCCCGCAATTGCCAACCCGCTCAACCGAAGATACAATCCCGCGACAAACCGGGCGACCGGGCGACCACCTCGACGCCGACCAACCACGGAGACGACATGACAACCGCAATCTCGATTGTGACACTGCTGGTAGGCTTTGCCGTGATGCTCTATGGCCTGCTGGCCCCGCTGGAGCCCGCCCCGAAGGTCATGTTCCAGGCAGTGGGAATCGTCCTGTTCTGGGTGACGCTGGTGGGCATGACCGCCGCCAGCGAAATCCGTCGCCTGCGGGCCGAGATGCGAACCCTTCAGGAGAAATGCGCCGGCCCGGAGGACGAAAAGCCGGCCGAGTGACGTCGTCCGTCAATTATCCTGCTCGTGCATGACCGGGCAGGCCATCCCGAGCGCCTGCGCGACGCCCACGACGGTGGTCTCCTTGAGGACCGCGCGGGCGTGCTGGCGGCACTGGGAGATTTCCATCGTCTCGATGCGCTGCTGGATGCGCGGCAGGAACTGCGGGTCGACACTGAGGGTGTGCATTCCCACTCCCAGCAGGAACGGCAGGAAGATCGGTTCGTGGGCGAGTTCGCCGCAGATGGACACTTCCACACCGGCTGCCCTGCCGGCATCGGCGATCCGCTGCAACGCACGGAGCACCGCGGGGTGGTGGGAAGAGAAGTACCCGGCGACCTTTTCGTTGGTGCGATCCACCGCCAGGAGGAACTGCGTCAGGTCGTTGGTGCCCACGCAGAGGAAATCGGCCTCCTCGGCCAGCGCGTCGACCATCGCCACGGCGGAAGGGACCTCGACCATCAGCCCGATCTCCGGCGAATCGTGACACTCGACCTCACGCTCCTTGAGCTGCTCGATGCACTCCCGTACGATCCGTCGGGCCAGCACGAACTCGTCCACCGACGAGATCATCGGGAACATGATCCGCAGGTCCGCCCCCACCCCGGCCTGGAGAATCGCCCGCAGCTGCGTCTCGAACACGTCCCGATGGCGCAGCGTGAAGCGGATCGATCGCAGCCCCATCGTGGGGTTCTCCTCGCCGACCGTGTCGTAGTACGCCAGGAGCTTATCGCCGCCCAGGTCCAGCGTGCGGAACGTGACGACCTTGCCATCGCTGTTTTCCATCAGTCGGCTGTAGATCATCACCTGTTCCTGCTCGGAGGGCATGTCCGTGCGAACCAGGAACGGGAACTCGCTGCGATAGAGGCCCACCCCCTCGGCCTTGACGTCACGGGCCAGGGGCAGCTCGCTGAGCAGGTTGATGTTCGCCAGCAGCTTGATCCGCGTGCCATCGGCGGTGCGCGTCTCGGGCTTTACGGTGTTCTTGTCGGCTTCCACCGCGCGGGAGGCCTGGTTGCGGGCCCGGAACTGATCCACCAGATGCTCGGCCGGGTCCACGTAGATTCCGCCGGTCTCGGTGTTCAGCAGCACCGGCGTCCCGGGCGGAAGCGAGAGCAGACGTTCGTCCTCGGCGATGATCATCGGCAGCTTCAGCGACCTTGCCAGGATGGATACGTGCGAGGTGATTCCGCCGCTGACCAGCACCACGCCTCCCGCGCCGGCCGAGGCGAGCTTGAGCATGTCCGAGGGGTACAGCTCGCGCGCGATGACCACGCCCTCGCCGGCCAGGGCGACGTCCTGACTGTCGCCGGTGAGGTTCGCCATCAGTCGACGCAGCAGATCGCGGACGTCCTGGGCCTTCTCGCGCATGTAGGCGTGGGTCGAATCCTCCAGCATGCCCACGTACTTGTCGCCGACGCGGACGATCGCATCGGATGCGTTCTCGCCGTCGCGGATCGCCTCGACCATCTCGCCGGCGAAGTGCGGGTCCTTGAGCATCATCAGGTGGGCATCGAAGATGAGGCTGGCCATCTCCGGCAGCCGTTGTCCCATGCGAGCCTGGAGTTCCTGGAGCTGTTGGCCGGTGCGCTCCAGGGCGTCCTGGAACTGTTCCAGCGTATAGGGCGTGTCGTTTTTGATCCGCGATCGGCTGATCCGGGAGCGCAACGAGTCGTGCACTGCCGCCGGGCCATACGCGAAGCCCTCGCACGCCACCGCCCCGTGCACCAGGGCGGGCAGGTCCACCGGGCCGTCGGGGGCTTCGGGCTCCTCACCGGACGACTGGAACCGCAGCAGGATGCGGGCGTTCTCGATTGCCGAGGCGAGCTGGGCAGCGATCGCGCCCATGGCCCGTTCGTCGTCGGCGTCGAAGCCCCGGGTTTTCTCTCGCTGCACCACCAACACGCCCAGCCGCTCGATGCCCTTGCGAATGGGGACGGCCAGGAAGCTCTCATAAGGCTCTTCGTTGATGCCCGGGACCGCACGGAAGTTGGGGTTCGCGCTGGCGCGGTCCTCACGAACCGCCCGGAGCTCCTGCATCGCCAGGCCGCAAAGACCTTCGCCCAGGTCCAGCCGAAGCTGGTCGACGTGCTTGGCATTGAGGCCCCTGGTCGCCCGCAGCACCAGCTGCGAGGTGCGATCGTCAAACATGTAGATCGAGCAGACATCCGAGTGCAGCTGCTCGGCCACGATCTGGACGATCTGGTCCAGGAAGGCCCGCAGGTCGGCCGACCCCGCCAGACGCGCGGCGAGATCGCCCACGTCGCACAGCAGTCCCATATGGTCGCGTGGCTGCCTGGCCATTGCCTTGCCCTTCCTCTCTCCGTGAAGGCCCGGATTTTCAACCCCCCGGGCCTGCGATGCCCTCACGAGGATACCGCAACTGCCACGCGAATGGCAATACCGACGCGACCTCGCCGGCGCGCTTTACCCGCCCGGCGTGGCAGGCTATTATGATGTTTCACCCAACCCACACCGAGGAACCCATGAGTGAAATTGCATTGCAGGTGGCGCTGGACTTCGTGGACCTGGACCGCGCGATGGCGGTGGCCCGGCAGGCCGTCGCCGGCGGAGCGGACATCCTGGAAGCCGGCACGCCGCTGATCAAGAGCGAAGGGCTCGATGCCGTCCGCGCCCTGCGGGAGGCGTTCCCCGAGATCCCGATCGTCGCGGACATGAAAACCATGGACGCCGGCAAGATCGAGGCCGAGTCCGCCTCGCGCGCGGGGGCGAGCATCGTGACGGTCCTGGGGGCCGCTGGAGACTCCACGCTTCGCGAGTGCGTCGAGACCGGGCGGAAGTTCGGGCTGAAGATCGCCGTGGACCTCCTGGGCGTGACCGATTGGCAGTCCCTGGCAAAAAGGGCCGGCGAGATCGGCGTCGATTGGCTGGACGTACACTGCGCCATCGACGCCCAGATGCAGGGCGCCGACCCGCTTGGCCTGCTCAAGGAGCTGCGAAGCCAGACCGAGTTGACGCTCGCGGTCGCCGGCGGGATCAACTCCGAGACCGCCGCCGACGCCGCCAACGCCGGGGCCGACGTGATCATCGTCGGCGGAGCCATCACCAAAGCGTCAGACCCGCGGGCTGCCACCGAGCAGATCCGCCGGGCGATCGACACCCGCCAGGCCGTCAACTCGGACCTGTTCAAACGGGCATCGGCCGACACGCTGGCCGACCTGCTCCAGACCGTCCGCACCAGCAACATTTCCGACGGGGCCCACCGCCAGCCCTGCCTGGAGGGCGTTCGTCCCCTGTGGAACGGGGCGTTCGCCGCGGGCCCTGCGGTCACCGTGAGCACGCACCCCGGCGACTGGGCCAAGCCCGTCGAAGCCATTGACGTCGCCCGACCCGGCGACGTGCTCGTGATCGACGCGTGCGGCAGGCCGCCGGCCGTCTGGGGCGAATTGGCCACCGAAAGCGCCAAGAACAAGGGAATCGCCGGACTGGTGGTGTTCGGGGCGGTGCGCGATACCGCCGAGATCCGCGAGTTGGAGTTCCCCGTCTGGTCCACGCACGTGACCTCGCACGCCGGCGACCCGCACGGGCTGGGCGAGATCAATCAGCCGATCACCATAGCCTCCCAGAGCGTCGCCCCGGGCGACTGGATCGTCGCCGACGACGACGGGGTGATCGTGCTGCCTCGTGCCCGCGCCGTCGAGTTGGCCAACCGGGCCGCCAACGTGCTGGAAGCGGAGAATCGCATCCGCGAAGAGATCCGCCAGGAAGGTTCGACGCTGGCGAAAGTGGTGAACCTCACCAAGTGGGAAAAGAAGGGCGCCACGCCGACCGTCGGCTAGGAGAACGTCATGCTGTCCACCACCGAACGCGTACGATCCGCCGGCCGGGATCTTCTGGGCCGAATCAGCGAAGTGATGGAGCAGGCCGACTGGGAGGCCCTGTTGCAGCTCGCCCGGCGTCTGCCCACCGCCCAGCGAACGTTCGTCACCGGCGCGGGTCGAAGCGGACTGGTGGCCCGCAGCTTCGGGATGCGTCTGATGCACGTCGGGCTGGACGTGTCGATCCCCGGGGAGACGATCACCCCCGCCGCGAAGGAGAGCGACCTGCTGGTGGCCATCAGCTGCACCGGCCAGACCGGCTACACCGAATACCTCGCCCGCCGGGCCAAGCAACTCGGGGCGACGGTCGTAGCCATCACTGCCGCGAAGAGCTCACCGCTGGCCGAATTGGCCGACGAAACGGTCGTGATTCCCGCCCGCGCCGAGGACATCGTCACCCGGGCCGCCGTCTTCGAACACTCGGCCAGCCTCTGCCTCGACGCGGTGTTCAACGTGCTCTCGATGGTCCTGGGCATGGACGTGGAGACCTACCGCAGGCGACACGCGAACCTCGAATAAACCCCACACGGAGTAACCCATGAGTGATATCCAGCTCGGCATCGTCGGTGCCGGCAACATGGCCGAGGCGATCGTCCGCGGAGTCGTTTCCGCCGGCGTCCTGGCGCCCGGCGACATCATGGCAGCCGACCCGTCCCCCCGGCGTCGCGCCGTGTTCGAGCAGATCGGGACTGCCGTCACGGAAGACAATGCCCCTGCCGCAGCCGCCCCGCGCGTACTGCTGGCGGTCAAGCCCCAGATGATGGACGACGTGTTGGCCGCCATTGCCGACGCGATCCGCCCCGACGCGCTGATCATCTCCATCGCCGCGGGCGTTGGGACCTCCCGCCTGGACGCCGCTCTCGGCGGGAAAGGTCGACTGGTTCGCGTGATGCCCAACACGCCGATGCTGGTGGGCGCGGGCGTCAGTGCCCTGTGCCCCGGGCCCCGCGCCGCCGAGGAGGACATGATGTGGGTCGAGGCGTTGCTGTCCGCCAGCGGCCGCGTGCTGCGGGTGGACGAGGCCGACATGGATGCCGTCACTGCCGTCAGCGGATCCGGGCCGGCGTACTTCTTCTACCTCGCCGAGGCGATGATCGAGGCGGGGATAGCCGAGGGACTCTCCCCTGCCGCCGCCGCCCTGTTGGCCGGGGCGACCTGCCGGGGAGCGGGCGAGATGCTCCTGGGCAGCGAAGACTCCGCCGCCCAGCTGCGGGCAAAAGTGACCTCCCCGGGCGGGACGACCCAACGGGCGATCGAAACCATGGACGCCGACAACGTCCAGGCCGCCCTCACCCGCGCCGTGCGCGCCGCCGCCCAACGCTCCCGCGAGCTGGGAGGGTAGACGAGTCCAGAATGCCCGCTTGACGGATCCGCAATTCGAAGACACAGCCATCCCATAGGGGATGGC
>CAZFPT010000125.1:0-9466 GCA_964521005.1 uncultured Planctomycetaceae bacterium
CAACAAGTTGCGAGCCCTACGGGCTACAGCCCCATGTGCAGCAGGTTCATCGCGCGGGCGATCGCGAACCCGAACATCATCCCGATCGGGTCCAGCCAGGGGAATTTCTCCATCAGCCCGGGGTTGGCGATCTCGATGAATCGCGGGCCCACCAGCAGCGCCAGCAGCGCGAACTGCCCGTAACGGTGCTGCCACTCCATGAACCGCTGTTTGCCCAGCGGCGAGAGCTGCTCGCGGACGATATGATGGCCGTCGAGGGGAAACAGCGGCAGCAGGTTGAACACGCACAGGGCGACGTTCACGATCATCGTGATCAGGAGCATCTTGTGGACGTGCCCCAGCGTCGTGCCATTCTCGGGCAGGCCGATCTGCCAGTAGAGGATGCGAAGGGCGACGCCGCAGAGGATGGCGATCAGCAGATTGCTCACCGGCCCGGCCAGCGAGACCATGATATCGCCCAGGCGCGGCGGGTGGAGGTTGTGGGGGTTGACCGGGACGGGCCTGGCCCAGCCGAACTGTGCGAAGATCAGACACAGCGTTCCGATCGGGTCCAGGTGGGCCATCGGGTTGAGGGTCAGTCGGCCCTGGTCGCGCGCGGTCGTATCGCCGAACGCCAGGGCGGTCCGCGCGTGGGCGTACTCGTGAATGGTCAGGCTCAGCAGCAGCGGGGGCAGCAGGAACAACTGCTGGACGAGCCATTGGGGGTTCGCGAAGGCCATGCGTTCCTTGTACTTGACCGGGGCCCGTGCGACAAGCGATAATGCCCCGTCACTCGAATCGCACGGACGCACAGCGAGGACCCATGGACAACGCGACGCCGAATCTGGACGTAGCCCGACGCGCACTGGCGGTGGAACACCAGGCCGTCGGGTCGCTGGCGGATACGATCGACGAGTCGTTCGCCGACGCCTGCCGGGCGGTCTGCGCCTGCGGGGGCAAGGTCGTGCTCACGGGCATCGGCAAGGCCGGCGTCATCGCCCGGAAGATCTCCGCGACGCTCGCTTCGACCGGGACGCAGAGCATTTTTCTGCATCCGGTGGAGGCGTTGCACGGCGACCTCGGCCGACTTCAGCGCGGCGACGTGGTGCTGGCGCTGTCCCACAGCGGGGCCAGCGAGGAAATCGTTCGCCTGCTGGACCACATCAAGGCGCGCGGCGCGACGCTGATCGCGATGACGTCGGATGCGAACTCGCCGCTGGGTCGCCATGCCGATATCACCCTCTGCTACGGGCAGATCGAGGAAGCCTGCCCCATGCAGCTGGCGCCTACCGCGTCGACCACGTGCATGCTCGTGCTGGGCGATGCCCTCTCGCTGACCGTGATGGACATGCGGGAGTTCGGCCCGGAGCAGTTTGCCGAGCACCATCCGGGCGGCTCGCTGGGTCGGCAGTTGATCCGCGTGCGCGACGCGATTGTCTTCAAGGCCGGCGAGCGGTTGACACTGGCGGCAGACTCGCTTTCGCTGGGCGACGCACTGGAAGAGGCCCAGCGGGGCGACGTTCGGCGGTCGGGGGCGATGCTCCTGGTCGACCAGGCGGGTCGGCTGAGCGGAATCCTCACCGACGCGGACCTGCGGCGGTGCATCCTGGCCCACCGGGGTGAGGATATCATGTCCCGCCCGGTGCGGGATTTCATGACGGCCGACCCCAAGGCCGTCGGGCAGGACGAACTGGCCAGCACGGCGCTGGCGATCATGAACGAATACCGCCTCGATGAGCTGCCCGTGCTCGACGGCGACGGCAAACCCGTCGGCGTCATCGACGTGCAGGACCTCCTCGGGCTCAAGACGTTGGGAGGGTCGCAATGACCCGCGATGAAGACGCCCTGGCCCCCGTGTCGGGGAAGCAGGAGACCCTCCTGCGCCACGTGAACGACTACCGCAAGCTCGAACTGCTCGTGCTGGACGTGGACGGGATTCTCACCGACGGGAGCATCACGCTGACCGAGTCCGGCGAGGAGATCAAGACGTTCCACGTGCGGGACGGGTCGGGTATCAAGTACTGGATGCGGCTGGGCAAGAAGGTGGCGATTATTTCCGGGCGCGGCTCGCCGGCGGTGAATCGCCGGGCCGAGGAACTTGGCATCGAGTGCGTTCGTCTCCACTGCAAGCGGAAGTTGTCCGTGTATGAGGAAGTCTGCCGCGAGATGGGGGTCAGCGACGAGCAGGTGGTGGCCATGGGCGACGACCTGACGGACATTCCGCTCCTGCGGCGGGCGGCGGTGTCGATTACCGTCGAGCAGGCACCGCTGGAGGTGAAAGAGGTCGCGACGTTCGTGACCCGCGCGCCCGGCGGGAAGGGCTGCGTGCGTGAAGCCATCGAGACGATGCTCCGCCACAGCGGCGAGTGGAACCGTCTCCTCGAACGATACAGCGAGAACCCTCCCAAGGACGCCCTATGAAGCGCAAGATCTTCCTGCTGCTGGTCGGCCTGGCGGTGACATTCTCAATGTACTTCGGCTACCGGGCGATATCCGGCACGGTGGAAAACACCCGCGCCGTGCTGCCGGACCCCAACATGGCCGATGCGCCCACCAACACCCCGGGAACGAACCAGGCTGCCGGTACCGGTTTCCTCTACGTCCGCAACGACCCGAAAACCAACCGGCGCGAGTTCACCCTGGCCGGCAAGCAGTGGGAGAAGCGAGAGGACGACAGCTTCCGCTTTACCGACCCGAACGTGCAGATCTTCCTGGCCAACGGCGGTCGGCTGCAGGTGCTTGCCGATCGTGGCGTGGCCTACGTGCGCGAGGTGGGCGACAGTTTTCAGCCTCGCCGAGGGCGGCTGGACGGCAACGTGCGCGTCTTCTACTACCGCCGACCCGCCGAGCGGACCTCCGCGCGTCCCGAGGCGAACGTCGTGCGGATCTTCACCGACAGCCTGAGCTTCGACAATGAAATGCTCCTGCTGAGCACCGACTCGCCGATCACGCTCTGGTCGCGCGAAGCCGACATGCTCGGGACCGGGCTCACCCTCCGCTGGAACGAAGGACCCGGCGAACTGGACGTGCTTCGCATCGAGAGGGGGCAGTACATGGCCGTCTACTCCATGCCCGGCGGGATGGACGCGCTGGGCATGGGCGGCAGCGACAAGACGCCCGGAGATCGCCCCGATCGCCAGACGACCACCGCCGACACCGCCGCCGCTGTCGCAAGAGAATCGTCGCCATCACCCGCCACCACTCAGCCGGCAGGGGAGGGCGAGAAGCGCCCGGCGATGAACAAGTACGCCGCGACGTTCAACGACGACGTCCGCGTGATCGCCTCGGACGGGTCTGCCACCGGGATCGACGCGCTGTCGTTGATGTTCGAGTGGCAGGCGGAGCTGGACGACGAAGACCCCGCCGCCGGGCGACGCCGACGTCGACCTCTGCGCGACGTGCCCGCCGACGCCAACGCTGCCGCCGGGCCCGGCGAAGATGGAGAGTCCGGCGATCGGGCCGGTCAGCCGTTGACGGTTTACTGGTCCGGGCCGTTGGAGGTGGTCCCGACCGGGTACACCGCGACGCCGTCGTCCAGGCGATGGGCCATCCACGGCAAGGGGCAGCGCGTGTTGCTCAACGGAACCGACTACCGCGCCCGCTGCCGGCGGTTTTCGTACGTCTCCGATCCGAACAAGCAGATCGGCAAGCTCGAGGGCTCGCCCGATCAGCCCGTCCGCATGGTGATGGCCAGCGGCGAACGGGCCACCGCGCCGGTGGTGCTGTTCGATCGTCTCTCGACCGATCCGAACACCAGCAAGGTCTTTCTCGTCGGGCCCGGCCGAATGAGTCGACCGACCGACGCCAACGCCCACGACGTGATGCTCCTGGACATCGAAGAAGACGCCGCGGACCCCAACGCGGCCGAGAGCATCACCTGGAGCGAGGAGGTCGAGGCGGTTTTCCGCCAGGGCGACGATCCCAACGCCCAGCCGGTCCTGACCCGCGCGACGTTCACCGGCGACGTGGATTTCCGCCGGGCGTCGGACGATACGGACATCCGCACGCCGTGGCTGCGCATCGAGACCGGCCAGGTCCGGCGGACCGACCCCGTCAGCGGCGAGACGGAGACCGAGACCTACCCGCGGGAGATCGTCGCGCGCACGCTCAAGCCGGGCCAGCGACTTTCCGCCCGGCAGTCCGGCAGCCGCATCGACGCCAACGAGGTGACGCTCAGCTTCGCTGCGCCCGACCCGGCCGCTGCGCCCGACAGCGCCGCGTCCGAGGCCCGGCCGGCGGGCGTGAGTGCCCGCGGCAACGTTCGGCTGAGGGGCGCGGGCGACCCGAACGACCCGAACTCGGCGATCCTGGCGACCTGCCAGACGCTGGAGTCCAACCTGCTCGATGGCAGCGCGACGCTTCGCGGCAGGCCCGCCCGCATCCTGCAGGACGCCAACCAGCTCACCGGCGAGACGATCTACCTCGAACGCGGCGCCGGCCAGGCCGACCCGAACGCCACGCACGAACGGCTGGAGGTTCGCGGGGCCGGCAGCATGACGTTCCGGACGGATCGCGACCTGGAAGGCAATCAGCTCCAGGCCGCCCGTCTGGTAACCGTCGGCTGGGCCAGGCACATGAAGTTCATCGGGGCCGACGACCAGGCCACGTTCACCGGCGCGGTGCAGTTGCGATCGCAGGCCGAGGAGATGGACTGCGAGACGATGGTCGTGCAGTTCGACCGGGTTCCCTCCGACGGGCCGACCGACGCCAACGCGACGACGGGCGACGCGAAAGGGCCGGGCGTGTTGGAAATGGGCTCGGACTCGTTCGCCCAGCGGCGCATTCGCGAGGTGATCGCCACGCGGAAGGTCCGCCTCTTCAGCAAGCAGGAGGACGCCAACGGCCTGATGCTCTGGCGGTTCACGCTGGTGACGCCGAAGCAGTTGACCTTTGACGCCAACGCCCGGACGATGCAGGTCTCCGGGGAAGGGAAGCTCGCCATCGAGGACTACCGCCCGCCCCAGCGGCGTGAGAAGGCAGCCGACGGCGACGACGCTTACCTCGTGAGCCCCTCGCAGACCGCGTTCGGGTGGGACAGGAGCATGTCCCTCTCGCAGGACGATCTGACGGTGATCATGGAAGGCGACGTCGGCGTGGTCCACCGCAGCGGCAGGAATGTCGTACTTACCAAGGGGCTGAAGGTGCCCTTCGTCATGGCCGACGCGCCCACCGGCCGGGAGACCATCCTCGGCTGCGACTGGTTGACCGCGACGTTCTCCCAGCCTGCCGACGCCAATGACGCTTCGACGCCGAAGGGCGAGGAAGGCTCGGCCGACGGGGCCTTCGGGCTCAGCGGTCGGCTGGACCGGTTCTCCGCCCGCCGCGGGGTGACGCTTCGCGACGGCAGGGCCCGCGTGGACGACTGCGAACTGCTCACCTACGACCGCGTGGACGACCTGGTCGTGCTGGACGGTTCGCGGGATGGCGAGCGTCGCGGGGGCAACGTCTACCTGCGATATCGCGACCGCAATGGGGGCCTGCAGCAGAAATCGGCTTCGCGCATCATCTGGCGACCCGAGAAGAAGATCGCCCGGGCGGTTGACGTTTCGGGCACGGGTACGCGGTCGGTCGACGAGTGACGCTGGCGGGCCCGGGGTGTGGGGTTTTCAAAAAACGCTGGTCCCGCCGATAAAATGGCTTGACGGAAACGTCGGCATCAGGGTAATCTACCGTGCTTTACGCAGCCGGCGGGGAGATTGTATCTCCGCGTCACCGGAGGCTGCGTTCTCGTTTTGAACCCCTTTGTAACACGTGATGCGACCTTGGGTATGGATGCTTGAATCCTGCCGCCACGTGGAGGTGCACCAGTGAACACGACGGAATTGGTCAAAGAGCTGATTGACGCGGGAATCCACTTCGGGCATCGGGCGAGCCGATGGAACCCGAAGATGAAGCCGTACATCTATGGCAAGCGGAACCTGATCCACATCGTGGACATCAAGGAAACGCTCAAGGGGTTGCTCCTGGCGAAGAAGTATCTCGCCCGGGTGGTCTCCCAGGGCAAGGACGTGGTGTTCGTGGGCACGAAGCGCCAGGCCCGCAAGAGCGTGGAGACCCACGCCGAGCGCGTCGGGATGCACTGGGTGACCGACCGCTGGCTGGGCGGGACGCTGACGAACTTCCGCGAGATCCGCAAGCGTATCGGCCGACTGGAAGAGCTCGAAAAGCTCGACGCCGAAGGACGCATGGACCAGTACTCCAAGAAGGAAGGCGCCTCGCTTCGCCGCGAGATGCGCAAGATCCAGCGGAACCTCGGCGGGATCCGCAAGATGACCAAGCTGCCCGGCGCGATGGTCGTGATCGACGAGATGCGCGAGATCATCGCCGTCCGCGAGGCCCGCAAGATCGGCATCCCGGTGGTCTGCCTGCTGGATACCGACTCGGACCCCGACCAGGTGGACATCCCGATTCCCGGCAACGACGACGCGATGCGCGGGATCGAGCTGATCGTCCGCGAGTTGGCCAGTGCAGCCGAGGAAGGCATCAAGGGACGCGGCCAGGCCGATGCGACGCCCGAAGAAGAGGGCAAGCCCCGTCGTCGCAGCCAGCGGGCCACCACCGCCCGGGCCGAGGACGTCGCCGCCGAAGCCGCCGAGGAGCTCAAGCCCGAGGACGGCCCGAAGGCGGAGACCAACGCCACCGAGAAGCCCGACAAGACCGAAATCGGCGAGACCACGGCCGAGCCCGCCTCGCCCAGCGAGGTTTCGCCCTCGCAGGAACCGGCTTCGTAAGTCCCGCCCGGCGGGTCCATCACGAGTAACGAACCGGCGCCCCCGGCAGGATCACCGGGCGCCCCCGATCCCGACACGCATAGACACCAGGAGCAATAATCATGGCTGAGATTACCGCATCGATGGTCAAGTCCCTCCGGGAAGAGACCGGACAGGGCATGATGGAGTGCAAGAAGGCCCTCACCGAGTGCAACGGCGACCTGGAGGCCGCCAAGGACCTCCTCCGCAAGAAGGCCGGCGCCAAGGCCGAGAAGAAGGCCGAGCGCGAGACGAAGGAAGGCCTGGTCGCCCTGTCCATCAGCGACGACAAGACCAGCGGCACGATGGTCGAGGTCCGCTGCGAGACCGACTTCTGCGCCCGCAACGAGGTGTTCATCGAGATGGTGGACGACGTTCTGGAAAAGGCGCAATCCGCCGCCAACGAAGGCCCCATCGAGGCCACCGAGGATATCTCCGCGGCCGTGCAGGACGCCTTCGCCAAGATCGGCGAGAACATGAGCTACGGCCAGGGCGTAAAGATCATCGCCACCAAGGTGGGCGGCTACAAGCACCACAACAACAAGGTGGGCGTGCTGGTGGGCGTCGATAAGGACGTGGACGACGAGACCCTCACCGGGGTTTGCATGCACATCGCGTTTTCGGACCCGATGGGCATTACCGTCGACGACATCCCCGAGGAGCTGGCGGAGAAGGAGCGGAAGTTCGCCGTCGAGCAGGCGATGGAGTCCGGCAAGCCCCAGGAGATCGCCGAGAAAATGGTCGAGGGCAAGATGCGGAAGTTCCTCGAACAGAACGCCCTGATGGAACAGAAGTACGTCCGTGACGAGTCCAAGACGGTCAAGGAAGTGCTCGGCGGGGCGACGGTGACGTCCTTCGCGCGGTTCGCGCTGTAACCCTTGCCTCACGGCGAGAGGAGATCGGTCCGCGGATGACCCGTCAGCCTTACCAACGTGTGCTTGTGAAGCTCTCCGGCGAGATGCTCTGTGAGGGCACCGCCGGCGGCGTACACTCAGCGGCGCTGGCGCGCGTGGTGGACGAGATCGCCGCGGTGGTCCGCGAGGGTACGCAGGTGGCCGTCGTTGTCGGGGCGGGCAACCTGCTCCGCGGGCGCGACCTCATCGCAGACCCTCACATCGCCAGGCCGACCGCCGACGCGATGGGCATGATGGCGACGATCATCAACGCCCTGGCGCTGCGGGATTCGCTCACCGGGCGGGACATCCCCGCCGTGGCGATGGGTGCTTTCCGTGCGGGGCCGTATCTGCCGGAGTTCTCCCGCGAGGCGGGCATCGCAGCGCTGCAGGCCGGTCAGGTCGTCCTCTGCGCCGGCGGGACAGGCAATCCGTACTTCACCACCGACACCTGCGCCACGCTGCGAGCCGCGCAGCTGGGATGCGAGGTGGTCCTCAAGGCCACCAAGGTCGACGGCGTGTACGACCGCGACCCCCAGAAGCACCCGGATGCAGAGAAGTTCGAGACATTGACGTTTTCCGAGGCGTTGGAGCGTGACCTCGGAGTGATGGACGCCGCCGCCTTCAGCATGTGTCGCGACAGCGGCCTGGAGGTGCTGGTGTTCCGCTTTGCCGACGCGGGCAACCTGCTCAGGGCGGTCCGCGGCGAGTCGGTCGGAACGCTGGTTCGCGGCCCGGAACGCAAGGAGTGACCACGATGGCGATGGACGAGATCCTTCTGGAAACCGAAGAGGCGATGGAATCGGCTGTGGACTACCTCAAGCAGGAGTTCCGCGGAATTCGCACCGGCCGGGCCAGCGGCGGACTGGTGGAGCACATCAAGGTGGACTATTACGGCTCACCGACCGACCTGCGGCAGCTGGCGAATATCTCCACGCCCGAGGCGAACCTGATCGTCATCAAGCCGTTCGACCCCAACAGCCTCAAGGACATCGAGCGGGCGGTCCACGCCAGCGATCTGGGCATTACGCCGGCCGCCGACGGAAAAGTGATTCGCCTGACGATTCCCCCGCTGTCGGGCGAGCGTCGTCAGCAGCTGGTCACGCAGGTCAAGAAGATGTCCGAGCAGACGCGCGTCGCCATCCGCAACGCCCGGCGGGACGCCAACAAAGAGGTCGACAAACAGCAGAAAGACGGCGAGCTGACCGAGGACGAAGCCAAACGCGGCAAGGACGAGGTCCAGAAGCTTACCGACAAATACGAGGCGGAAGTCGATAAACTCCTCACCGCCAAGACCGAAGAAATCGAGGAACTGTAGAATACCGTTGCATGGGCTTCCAGCCCATGGATGTCTGATGTTTCGTCGTTGCATGGGCTTCCAGCCCATGGATGTCTGTTCTGTGGAAAAACACGGTTGCAGAGATTTCGCCTTCGGCGAACCTGCCTGGCGGCAGGTGTGCACAAGCAGGATGCCCGTGCTACGGTCCTGTGACAGAACCCTCGCGGGAGGGTAGCTCAATGGTAGAGCAACGGCCTTTTAAGCCGTAGGTTCTGGGTTCGAGCCCCAGCCCTCTCAGTCCGGCGGAACCCCCGCGAAAAAACGTGAAAACAGCCCCCGAATAAGCCGATGAAGGGGTTGATTCACAGCCGATTGACAGTATCATGTTTCCTCCACGCTGCAACCTGTGCAGCTGGGACCGCACCATGTGGCCCCATCGTCTAGTGGCCTAGGACACCGGGTTTTCATCCCGGCAACCGGAGTTCGAGTCTCCGTGGGGTCAGGAACGAACGCCCCGTCAGAGAAACCCTCTGGCGGGGCGTTTCTGCTGAACACCACCCGCAACG
>CAZFPT010000126.1:0-9442 GCA_964521005.1 uncultured Planctomycetaceae bacterium
TCGTCCTGCCACCCTACAGCGGCCGATGGATCCGCATGGCGAAGTAGGACGCATCGCCGTTGCCCATACAGCAAGCCCCTAGCGTCGGTTGGGGGCTTGCTGTTGAGCACGATGGTACCGGCGTATCCCCGCACAACTGTGCCGACGATGCATTCGATCCGCCCAGCTGACACCGGGGGCTTCCTGCCCGCTGGCAATTCACAATCACTTGTCGACGCCGCGGTCAGTCCAGGTTCATCGTCATGAGGAACTCGGCGTTGGACTGGGTCTTCTTCAGCCGCGAGATCAGCAGTTCCATCGCCTCGGGCGGCTGCATCTCGGACAGCACGCGCCGCAGGCGCGAGACCAGTTGCATCTCGGTGGGGTCCAGCAGGAGTTCTTCCTTCCGCGAGCCGGACCGCGAAATGTCCACCGCCGGCCAGACGCGGCGATCCACCAGGCGGCGGTCCAGGTGCAGTTCGCTGTTGCCGGTGCCTTTGAACTCCTCGAAGATCACCTCGTCCATGCGGCTGCCGGTGTCGATCAGCGCGGTGGCGATCACCGTCAGCGAGCCGCCGTTCTCGATGCTGCGGGCCGCCCCGAAGAACCGCTTGGGCGACTCGAGGGCGTTGGCTTCCACGCCGCCGGTGAGGATGCGCCCCGAGGAGGGGGCCTCGGTGTTGTATGCCCGCGCCAGACGCGTGATGCTGTCCAGCAGGATCACCACGTCCTTGCCGTATTCCACCATCCGCTTGGCCTTGGTGGAGACCATCTCGGCGATCTGGATGTGTCGGCTGGCCGGCTCGTCGAACGTCGAGGAGATCACCTCGGCGTAGGTGTTCCGTTCCATGTCGGTGACTTCTTCAGGCCGTTCGTCGATCAGCAGGATAATCACGTACGCATTCTCGTGATTGGTGGTAATCGCGTTGGCCATCTTCTGCAGCAGCACGGTTTTGCCGGTACGCGGCGGGGCGACGATCAGCATCCGCTGGCCGAACCCGATGGGAGTGACGAGGTTGATCACCCGCGTGTTGATCTCCCCGGCGGTGGTCTCCAGGAAGATGCGCTTGTCGGGGTGCTCGGGGATGAGATCCTCGAAGTCGATCTTGTCGCTGACGTGGTCGGGCGCCTCGAAGTTCACCGCCTCCACACGCAGCAGCGCGAAGTACTTCTCGGACTCCTTCGGCGGACGGATCTGCCCGGCGACGATGTTGCCCTGCTTGAGCCCGAACCGGCGGATCTGCGACGGCGAAACGTAAATGTCGTCCGGGCTGGGCAGGTAGTTGTAGTCCGGGCTGCGCAGGAAACCGAACCCGTCGGGGAGAATCTCAATCACTCCCTCGCCGTACATCAGCCCGTCTTTCTGGATGCGGTTCTTGAGGATATGGAAGATCAGGTCCTGCTTGATCATGCCCACGTAGTCGTGGATCTCCTCTTCCTTGGCGATCTCGTGGAGTTCCTGCACGGACATCTTCTGCAGGTCGGTGATGTGGAGGTTCCCGCGCTTGACGCGCTCGTACTTCTCGTGCATCTCCTTGTCGAAACCGCCCATGTCCTCTTCCGGCTGGGGCGGGGAGGTCTGCTCGGCGGCACTGTCCTCAACCTGCGGCTGGGGGGCGTCGACATCCTTCTTCTTTCGCGAAACCTTCTTCTTCGCGGCCTTCTTCGTCGTCTTCTTGCGTGATTTCTTTTTGTTGGTGGTCTCGGCCATGGCTCCCTGGTTGCCTCCAAAGGCGTGTCAGATTCGGTGGTCGACCTGTTCGGCAGGGCGACGCGGGTGTGTGCTTTGCGTGGTTTCTGTACTCCGGCGGGCCAATCGGCGGCGCCCGGCCGCTGGGATGCGCGCGTGGGCGTCAGTCCAGTGCGGGGTAACGTCCCTGCGCGGTTGTCCGTTGGGGGGTTCGTGTCTCCCGGTGCGGGAGACGTTTTCGGCGGGGTGTCGTTGCGCCGAAAGTTCAGCGCCCCGGCGTGTCCGTACCCATTGAGGAGAACATCCCTGGTGTGGCTGGGCCGGCTGGGATCAGTCCGCGTCGGTCACAATACGGTGGAAAAGCGTGCGGACTTGCTCTCGCAGGTGGGATTCGCTGAGGCTGTTACGCACACGATGGTCACATGAGGCGGCTTTTCTGTCAACCGAAAACTGCGAATTTTCACGCTCACGCCACGTGTTTTCGCTCCAGCCTCGCGAAGAGAGAACCCGCTGCCGCCGTACCCCCTCCGGGGCGTCCACAAACACCAGCACGTCGCACTGGTGGTCCCAGCCCGCTTCGAGCATCACCGCCGCGTCCAGCACGATGGCCGATACGTCCGGATCCTTCCGCAGCTGATCGACACGCTCGGCGATGTGCCCGGCAATCCGCGGATGCATGAGCTCATTGAGAAACGCCAGCTCCGCCTCGTCGTCAAACACGATCGCCGCCACAGCTGAGCGGTCCACCCGCCCGTTCTCGCCAAGGATGCCCCGCCCCCAGCGTTCCACCATCGCGTCGCGGACCGCGGGCGTCTGAATCACATCATGGCCGATGGCGTCGGCGTCGATTACGGCGCAGCCCAACTCCGCGAAGGCGGCGGCGACGGTGCTCTTGCCCGCTCCCACCCCGCCAACCAGGCCGATGACCGGTTTGTGTGATTCGCTGCTCATTTCAGGCTGCAAGCCTACCGCCAGGACGCCCCGTTTGCCAGCGCCCTCGAGCTGGCAGCCCATTTCTGAACGGGCTGCTAGGCCCACTCCCCGCGCCCATGCTCGGAGCGATACGCCGAGGGAGTCATCCCCACGTGCTTTCCGAACTCCGTGGAGAATCGGCAGTGGTCCGGGTAGCCGCACTGGTGAGCGATATCCGTGATGCGCAGGGCCGTCTCGGTCAGCAGGCGTTTGGCGTTCTCGAAGCGGACGTGGTGGATCTGCTTGAGCAGCGTTCGCCCGACGACCTTCCTGAAGCGGTTTTCCAGCGTCCGCCGCGAGATGGGCTGGTGGTGCATGACGTCCTCGACGGTGATATCCGCGCAGGCATGCTCCTGAATAAACGCCATCGCCGAGCGGACGTGGGGGTCCTCGTAGGCCAATACGTCGGTGGACCGTCTCACCGCCACCCCGCGTGGGGGCACGTGCGTGACGACGGGCTCGGGCGGGCGGCCTTG
Organism: uncultured Planctomycetaceae bacterium; assembly: GCA_964521005.1. Classification (GTDB taxonomy): domain Bacteria; phylum Planctomycetota; class Phycisphaerae; order SM23-33; family SM23-33; genus CAZFPT01. The sequence continues at coordinate 3,118 of CAZFPT010000126.1, forward strand.
CTTGATGGCATCCCAAAGCAGCCTGGCGGCCCTCTCACCGATTCGCTGGGGGTGGAGGTCCACACTGCTCAGCGGGACATTGGCCATTTCGCAGGCGAAGGTATCGTTGTCGGCGGAGATGACGGCCAGGTCGTCCGGCACGGCGATACCCAATTGCTCGACGACGTTGAGGAACTGGCAGCCGTCACGGTCGGTCGGCAGCATGACGGCAGTGAGGTCCGAGAGCGCCTCGGCGAGCTCGGGCGTCGGGTCGCCCGACCATGAGACCTCACGCACGTCGCCCCCAACGGCGCGGAGTGCCTCGGCCAGGCCGTGTTTGCGGGGCTGCCAATGGTTGACTCCCGCGAAGTGGACGAACCCGACGCGACGGTGGCCCTTGGCGGCGAGGTGTTCGCCGGCGAGCAGGCCGACGGCGTGGTTGTCGGGGATCACGCGCGCAAATTCGCCCCGCAGGGACGTGTTGCAGAACACGAAGGGTATCTTCCGGCGGCGGGCATTGGCCAGGTCGTCGCCTCCGGCGTAACCGACGGCAGCCCATCGACCCGGGAAGCGGGCGTGCCACTGCGGGTGGGCCAGGCGGTCGGTCTCGATCATCGCCGTCGGAGGGGCATCGGGGACTGCCTGCAGGAACCGCCGTGCCCCCAACGTGACCTGGCGCGAGTAGTGCAGCCCGCTGGCGGTGGGCAGAACGATGGTGGAGATGGGCGTATCAGCCATGACGGGACTCCAAGATGTTTCGTAATACTACCAACAAGATTTCGCTATTGAGGATATCGGTTTTGGTGAAAGAGGGGTACACTTATTTCAGAATCGAGTCAGGAGGGGTTGGAAACCCCCTTCGCCCGCCGACGGCCACGTGGGGCCTCGGCGGAAGAACATTTCGTTCATTTTCCTTCAAGAGGAGGCAGCAACGATGAGAAAATTCACAGCAGTAGCAATCTTGGCCATCCTGGCCATCACGGTGTCGACGGCGAGTGCGGGAGTGATCGGGGATATGACAGACAGTGGCACCTCCAGCAGCAGTGGCGCGATCGACCTCACTGCCAATGGTGGTTACTATTGGGCGATATGGAACGACAGCGGGCCGGAAGCCACCGACTATAAGTCTGGCACGTCCCCCATCACTGTAGCGTTCAGCGGCTCCAGCGGCGGCTGGGACGAGGAACTACACGGTGGCGGGAAGACGCCCGATAATCCCGGCGGTAAATATGAGAACTCTAACCACGCCTACGCCAATCCGATGCCTGTCGATTTGCAGGTCGGCAGTGGTTACGCTAAAGGGTACACGAACTTCAACTGGACGGACGGTACGAACACCACCGTGGCCAGTGACTTCGACGCTGATGGTATCCATGTGGATGAACCCTATGGCTGGGTGGCAAATAGCCAGTACCGATCCCAAATTCGAGAGGGTTATGACGGCGACAATGACGGGGACTTGGACTGGTACGCGCTGGATGAAGACTACCCTGACAGCTTCGCCACTTTCGACAGTAGTTCGACTTACAACGCGCATTATAGCACAATGATTCTGGACATCCCCGTCCCGGAAGGCGACTCCACGGTCTTTGTCTACTTCAACGAAAAGCGGACGAAGACACTGGTCGACGCGGTCCTGTCTGTTGACAGCGACGTGGCCAATTCGCTTCGTACCACAGATTATACTTCTGTAAGCTCTGACGGCCTGTATACCGCGGAGTTCGAAGTTACCGGCGCCACTGAAGCTCAGAACCTGACGGTGACGCTTAAGTCGCAGCAAGTTTGGAAAGACACCAACCGAACCATGGGCGTCCAGGCCGTGAGCGTGGTTCCCGAGCCGGCGACGATGAGCCTGCTGGCCCTTGGTGGCCTGGGCGTGCTGATCCGCCGCCGCAGGTCGTGAGCCTGTCGAACGGCAAGCGGTCGTAAGAACGCGGCCGTAGGGCTCGCAACTTGTTGCGGGCGTGATGACGGAAAGAATGGGGCTGGGCACTTGTGCCCACCTTCCTGCGGAAGAATGAACCATCAGGCGGGCGATCCCTTCGCGGGGTCGCCCGCTTGCTTGCGCGCCGGCTGTGCTGCGGGAGGTGCGCGACAGGCGAGACGCCTGTCGTACAGGGTGTCGTACAGGGAAGGCGAAGAGGCGTTACTGCAGGAAGGGGTTTGAGGTTTTCTCGCGGGCGATGGTGGTTTCGGGGCCGTGGCCGGGGAGGACGCGCGTCTCGCCCGGCAGGGTCAGCAGGGCGGTGGCGATGGCGGTGATGAGTTGTTCGCCGTCGGCGAGGGGCAGGTCGGTGCGACCCACGCTGCCGGCAAAGAGGGCGTCGCCGGTGAGCACCACGGCGTGTTCGGGGGCGAAATAGCTCACTCCGCCCGGCGTATGGCCGGCGGTGTCCAGCACGTTCCAGGACGCCCCGCCCGCTTCCAGCGTGTCGCCGGGGTTCACCAGGCGGTCGGCCGGCGGCGCGGTCATCTCCCAGCCGAACGGGCGGGACATGTTCAGCGATGGGTCCGAGAGGAACTCGGCGTCCCCGGCAGGGCAGACGACCTCGACGGCGGGGAAGGCGTCCTTGACGGCAGCGACGCCGCCGATGTGGTCCACGTGGCCATGGGTGAGCAGCACGACGGCAGGGACGACGCCCGACTCGTGGATCCGCTCCAGCAGCGGTTCGGGGCCCAGGCCCGGGTCCACCACCGCGCAGGCGTCGCCGTTGCGCAGCAGGTAGCTGTTGGTCTGCGTCGGCCCGCAGGGGATGGTCTCGATGGTCAACGGCATGGGCCGATCAGTTCTCCAGGAACTCGTTGATCACCTCAATCACGTCGCAGGTGTCTTTGTCCGGTTCGAGCAGGCCGACGATGCTGCGCTCGCGGATGGCGTTTTCGGGCGAGTCGCTGGCGTGGGCACCGTTTCGCATCAGGTCGCGTCCGAAGTCGCTGCGGACGGTTCCCGGCTCGGCTTTGCTCGGGTCGGTCGAGCCCAGCACGCGGCGGATCTTCTCGATGGCGTCGGGCCCTTCGTACAGCATGGCCAGGCAGCGTGCCCGCGAGGCGGTGGGCTTCTCGCTGGGGGCGATGGTGTCCGGGTGCACGCCGGTCATGTACTCGATGATCTTGTTGAACTCGCTGATGGCGTTGCGCTCGGCGAGGTGTCGGCCCAGCACTTCGGCGTCGCCCTCGTTGAAGGGGAACTCGTAGGCGTCCTTGAGACGCTCGTAGGCGGGCTTGGTCACCAGGAACTGCAGCTTCTCGACGAAGATGTCCTTCAACGGCCCGTAGAACTCCTCGCCCTGGGCGACGGTCATGCTGAAGAGCTTCGTGCCCACGATCCGCAGGCCTGTATTGGAGAACGTGTCGATGATGTTCCCCGGCCGACGGGATCGCTTGTAGAAGTTGTCGGGCTTGAGCATCACCAGCGAGCACTCGGGCTCCTTGTCGTACTGCAGTTTGCCCTCCAGCATTCCGCCGTCACTGAGAGCATACCGGGCGAAGAGCTTGAGGTGCTCGTCGATCACGTCGTTGTGGGGGCAGGTGATGACGGCAGGTTCGAAGTACTTGACCTTGCCCTCCTCGGTGATGAAGTCGCCGAAGGTCCCGCGGATCGTGTCGCCGGCGATCTGCTCGGTGACCGGTCCGATTATGTCTTCCTTGAGGTGGCGGACGGCGTTCTCACCGCGGAAGAGCATGAGCATGCAGCGCGGGGCGGGACCGGCCTGTCGGCCTCGCCGGAGGTTGTTGTCGATGTACTCCGACCACGCCTCGCGGATGGTCGGGTCCTCCACCGTCGAGCAGATCAGGTCACGGTAGGCGTCCACGAACTCGTCGGAGAAGATGTACATCCGGCAGCCGACCAGCTCGAGCTCCGCGTTGGCGATGAGTCGGCCGACGATGCCGCCGGTTCGACTTTTGTAGAGGCTGTAGGGGGTGATCAGGGCGTAGGTCAGTTCATCCACGGCGTTGGTCTCCGTTACGGTCAATGGTGTTGGAAACGCGGACCATATCACAGCCGCCAGCCTGGGACAAGCCCGCTTCGATCCGACAGTCTCCGAAAGAATGCCGTGCGGCTGGTGGTCGGGTAACGCGAAAAACGCTTGTGGCGTCGGCTGGTTTGCGTATAATTCGGCCTCTGCGATAGACCCCCTCCGGGGCGACGCGGCGGAGCGATCCGCCGGCGAACACTGAAACCACTGAATAGAAGGACAATCCGATGCCTCTGATTCCGATGCGAGTACTGCTGGACCACGCTGCCGAGAATGACTACGGCGTGGCTGCACTGAACGTCAACAACATGGAGCAGATCCAGGCGATCATGGAAGCGGCGACCGAGACCGATTCGCCCGTGATCGTGCAGGCCAGCCGGGGCGCTCGCCAGTACACCAACGACAACTACCTGCGGCACCTCATGCTGGCGGCAGCCGAGCTGAACCCGAGCATCCCCATCGTGATGCACCAGGATCACGGCAACTCGTTCGAGACCTGCAACAGCGCCATCGAGAACGGGTTCACCTCGGTGATGATGGACGGCTCGCTGTCCGAGGACGGCAAGACGCCCAACACCTACGAGCAGAACGTCGCGGTCACCAAGAAGGTCACCGACGCCGCCCACGCCCAGGGCATCAGCGTCGAGGGCGAGCTGGGTTGCCTCGGTGGCATCGAGGACGGCCACGGTGCCGGCCTCTCCGAAGAGGAAGCCCAGGAGCACCTCACCGACCCCGACCAGGCCGGCCAGTTCGTCGAGGAGACGGGCGTGGACGCCCTGGCTGTGGCGATCGGCACGAGTCACGGTGCCTACAAGTTCAGCAAGAAGCCCACCGGCGACGTGCTGCGGATGGACGTGATCGAGCAGATCCACAAGAATCTGCCCAACACGCACATCGTCATGCACGGCTCGTCGAGCGTCCCGCAGGAGCTGCAGGACATCATCAACGAGTACGGCGGCGCCCTCAAGCCCACCTACGGCGTGCCCGTCGAGGAAATCCAGAAGGGTATCAAGCACGGCGTCCGCAAGGTCAACGTCGACACCGACAACCGCCTGGCCATCACCGGCGCCATCCGCAAGGTCTTCGCCGAGAACCCCGAGCAGTTCGACCCGCGTAAGTACATGGGCCCGGCCCGCGAGGCGATGAAGGAAGTCTGCAAGGCCCGCATGATCGCATTCGGACAGGCCGGCCAGGCCGGCAATGTCCCGATCAAGACCTGCAAGGAAATGATCGACTACTACAAGTAGATCGACCCAACCCGACGCACCCCGGGGCCCGTGAGCACATGCTCGCGGGCCCCGTTCTTTGCGCCCAGCGGGCGGGCGTGTTGCCCGACGTTGGGGCGTTTGTTGGGTGCCACTGACGTCTCCGCACGCCAGTGCAGAATACCCCCACGGTTCGCGGAGCCCTTCGACAAGCTCAGGACCGGCTCACCATGGGGCTTCACGCTACTTCGGGTGCCCGGGATTGTGCCGGTCTGGAGCGGGAGAGGTACTACCGGTGGGGTAGTGCCGATACCGGGCCCTCATTATATTGTATTTTTCTCGATTTTGCTTGCGAGCTCCGGCCGGGTCTGTTAGGGTTTTGATCGATAGGCCGGTACATGGCCGGTCGCGAACCGCCCGAAAGGGCAGGAGATTTCAGATGACCCTTGCATGGGACCTTGTCAAGATGGCCGGGGAGGCCTTACACGAATGGGCCTCGGATCGGTTCGCCCTAGAGGCCGAGACATCCATAAAGGCCGACATAAAGATGGTGGAGCAGATCGGCTGTATTGGCTGTGTCTTCACCGTGAAGAACCGAGGAAAGAGGCCAGCCAAGATCCGGAAAGCATGGGTAGCTCGGAAGGACCCCGAAGCGTTAAGGGCTTTCGAAGAGGGGTTCGACAGACGATTGGCGGTGTGGAGCGATGGAACACCACCGCCAGTTTGCGTGGTGTATCAGCTTCTTCCTCTACCGAAGCCGGAGGATTTCAGGGGAGCAGTTTTGGAAAGAGATGACGCTGTACGGTTCCTCCTGCCGGTTCAGATAACCGATATCGGCCGATTGCTTGAACTTCCCTCCCAAGACATTGAGATGGGCGTAACTTTGGTGGACGATACCAAGTTGGTTCTCTTGAAAGGGCTTGAGATCCAAGACACTGTACGGGATCTGCTGTCGTATCCATCACCCCCCAGCCCTGGGTTGCGGTACCGCCTGGAAATCGAGCTTCAGGTAGAGACGGAGCGGCTTCCGAGTGAGCCACCTCACGGTAAGATCAATCAGGCCCCAATAGTATTCGGGAGCCGGGAAAGGGATGGTTCAAAGGGGTAGCCCGTAGGGCTCGCAACTTGTTGCGGGCGGAATCGCGGGTCGACGCGGGGCGATCA
>CAZFPT010000127.1:0-9418 GCA_964521005.1 uncultured Planctomycetaceae bacterium
TAACACACGCCCTGCTGCGTTGGCTGCTTGCCCGGCGGGGTCGAATCGGCTACCGTTCTGGGATGATCGGACGAGGGATCGGACACGGGTTCATGACGGCGCGCGACCTGGTCGCGCGGGGGCTCATTCGCGCGGGCGTCACGCCCAACATGCTTACCGCAGCCGGCGTCGTCTTCACGCTGGGGGCGGGGGTATGCTTCGCGTTGGGGGGGGCCAGCGGTGCGGGCTGGTCGTTGCAGCCTCACGCGTCGCACACGCTGTATCCGTTGTTGGCGGGGTGCCTGATCGTGCTCGCTTCGGCGATGGACATGCTGGACGGCGCGGTTGCCCGGCTGGGCGGCAGCGGCAGCCGATTCGGGGCATTTCTGGACTCGACGCTGGACCGCGTGAGCGATTTTGCGGTGTACGCCGGGTTGGCGGTGCATTTCGCGTGGGGTTCGCCGGGAAACATCACGTTCATGCTCCTGTGCATGGTGGCCTTTTTCAACGCGGTGATGATCTCTTACACTCGCGCCCGGGCGGAGGACCTCATCGAGAGCTGTTCGGTGGGCTACTGGCAGCGTGGCGAGCGGTCGGCGGCAATTCTGATCGGGGCGTTTTCGTTCAACATTCCCGCGATGGTCGTCCAGCAGGCGATTCTCCCGGCGGGCACGGTTCTTCGCCGATGCCTGCACACCCGGGCGGTGCTGGCAGGCCGAACACCCGTGAACGACCCGCGCAAGGGCAGTACGTGGCTGAAAGTACGGCTGTGGCGGTGGCCAAGGATGACCGTTCCGTACGATTTCATCACGGGGATGAACATCGCGTGGCTGATCTTTGCACCCGTCCGGGCCGTGGATTTCCTGCGCACCTGGCTGGGGGGTTAGCCCTATCGGGGGATTTCGCTGACCCCCATTTCCGGAAGCTTACACAACCGGCGCGTCCGACTGGCCGACAGAATAGGTAGCGACAGGCCGTGCCGGCTGGGGTGGAGGGGCATCCGCGGCGCGGATACCGGACTTTTGTCTTTTGGAGACGGGCCAGCGCGTCATGGAAGTGTTCGTAGCGAGACTCCCGATTTTTGACCAGTCCAAGGAGGTCTGCGCCCACGAGTTGGTGTTCCGCGAAGGGTTCGAGGCGTACTACAGGGCCCTGGGAGCGGACCACTCGGCGGTGGACCTCGAGGCGATGGTCAGCTTCGAAGAACTCACCGACGGGCTGCGGGGTCTGGTTCCCTTCACGCGCGAGCTGTTGCTCAGCGAGTTCTCCACGCTGCTCTCGCCGCAGACCGTGATGATCGGCATCCCGCCGGACATCGGCCCGGACGAGGAGGTCGTCGCCACCTGCAAGCGCCTCAAGCAGGCAGGGTTTACCATCTCGATGGATCACCGGAATCTGACGCTCTGGAAGGCCCTTGTTCTGGAGCTGGTGGACCTGTTCCGCATCGACTTCCAGGCCGGCACGCACCAGCAGCGGCAGCAACTCTGCACGCAGCTGGAAGACAGCGGAATTCACACCCTCGCCCAGCACGTCGACAGCCTGGCGTTGTTCGACCAGGCCGTCGAGATGGGCTTTACGTACTTCCAGGGCGAGTTCATCGAGAAGCCCACCATCAACGAAGACCAGGAAATTCCCGCCAACCAGCTCAACCAGATGCGGGTGCTCCACGAGATCAACCGACCCGAGCTGAGCTACGACGAAATCGCCGAGGTCATCAAACGCGACGTGTCGATGACGTATCAGCTCCTGCAGCTGATCAATTCGGTCGCGTTCGGTTTGCGGTACGAGGTCTCCTCGATCCGCCATGCCCTGGTGCTGCTGGGACCGGCGGAAATCCGCAAATGGGGGGCCATGCTGGCTGTGCGTGGATTGGCCATCGAGAAGCCCCCCGAGGTCCTCGTCCGCTCGCTCACCCGTGCCCGCGCCTGCGAGCAGGTGGCGATGGCGGTGGGCATGCAGAAAGACGCCCCCGAGCTGTTCCTGGTGGGCATGCTCTCGCTGATCGACGTGCTGACCGAGAAACCCATCGAGATGGCGCTGGACATGCTGCCGCTCTCCCAGGCGATCCGCACGACGCTGCTGGGCGGGGCGAGCCCCTATCGGCTGCTGTACGAGACCGTGCTGGCGTACGAAAGCGGCGACTGGTCCACCTTCAGTCTGCACGCGGCAGAACTGCAGCTCAGCGAAGCGGCCATGCCCGGCCTGTTCCACACGTCCCAGAAGTGGGCCAACGACGCGATGAAGGCCCCGGTCGGCCAATAAGCCCCACTCAGCCCGCTCAGCAAGGTCCCTGCCGGGGCGAACCGTTGGTCAGCTTCCCCATCAGCGTGACGCTGCTGGCGTCGGTGATTTCCAAGTCCACGTACTGCCCCGCCAGCTCCCCGGGCCCGTGAAAGACCACAATGTGGTCGCCGCGCGTTCGCCCCATCAGTTGAGGCTCATCGGTTTGGCCGTCGGCCAACGCCTTGGCGCCCTTCACCGACGGACCCTCCACCAGCACGTCCACCTCTTTGCCGATGAATCGCCGGTGATGGCGTTCGCCCATGTCGGCCTGGATGGCCAACAGCTCATTGTTGCGGCGTTTTTTGACGTCGTCGGGCACGTCGTCGGCGAACTTCTTCGCCGCCAGCGTCCCGGGGCGGGGGGAGTATTTGAAGACAAACGCGTTCTTGTACTCGCAGCGTCGCAGCAGGTCTGCCGAGGCCTGGTGATCGGCGGGACTCTCACCGGGGAACCCCACAATGAAGTCGCCCGCCAGCGTCACGTCGGGCACGATCTCGCGCGCCCGGCCGACCAGGTCGTCGTACTGGGCCCGCGAATACTTGCGGTTCATCCGGGCCAGTACCGCATCCGAGCCGCTCTGGGCAGGCACGTGGATGTACTCGCAGAGGTTGGGCAGGTCGCGCATCGCCTGGAGGATGTCGTCGCCGAAATCCAGCGGGTAGCTCGTGACGAACCGCACCCGCTGCAGGCCCGGCACGTCGCAGACCCGCTGCAGCAGGTCCGAGAAACGAACCGTCGTCTCGCCGGCGTCCCAGCGGTAGCGGTTGACGGTCTGCCCGATGAGCGTCAGTTCGGTTCTGCCGGCATCGGCGAGCCTGCGGGCCTCGGTGACGATGTGCTCCGGGTCGCGCGATCGCTCCGCCCCGCGGACATAGGGGACGATGCAATAGCTGCAGAAGTGGTTGCACCCGCGGGCAACGCGGATGTAGCTCTGGGCGGCTGACCCGCCGACGGCCGGGTCGCGCGAGAGGTCCAACACGTCGATGGACCGCTCTGCCGGCGTGTCGCGCGGATCGCTGCGGGATGGATCGGTCGCGATGACGCGCTGCCCGTGAGCGGCCCGTTCGATCAGCTCGCCCAGGCGGGCGATCTGCCCCGGCGAGCAGACGATGTCCACCGCTTCGTATCGGTTGGCGAGCTTGCCGCCCAGCCGTTGGGCGAGGCAGCCCAGCACCCCGACGATCAACCGGCGCGAGCGTTTGCGCCGGGCATCGATCCCCAGCCTTGAGAAGACCTTGTCTTCGGCGTGCTGACGGACCGAACAGGTATTGTAGAGCACCACGTCCGCCTCCGAGACCGACGTGACGAACCGATGACCGGCCGACTGCAGCGAGGAGACGATCAACTCGCTGTCCAGGCGATTCATCTGACAACCCAGCGTTTCAATGTAGATATTCATGGTTGGCGTTGGTCCGAAAGTCCCCATGATAGCAGCTGGAGCCCGGCGAATGACAGGCCCACCTCCGTTTCGCCCCGACCCGGCGGGTATAATGTTCTGCAAGACCCCGGACTAGGGTCCGCAGCGCGGGCCGACCACAGAACTGCAAGGGAAGGACCGAGCAACACATGCATAGCCAACTCGTCGTACTGGGTGGCGGGCCCGGCGGATATGCCGCGGCCTTCCTGGCCGCCGACGCCGGCTTTGACGTAACCATCGTGGATCAGGAGCCTCGCCTGGGCGGAACCTGCCTGCTTCGCGGGTGCATTCCGTCCAAGGCTTTGCTGCACGCCACGCAGTTGGCCGCCGAAGCCACCGATGATCTCGGCGAGTGGGGGTTCGATTTCCAAGCGCCCGACATCGACGTGGATACCCTCCGCAGCCGAAAGGAGAAAGTGCTCAAGACCCTCACCGGCGGGCTGGCACAGATCGCCAGAAAGCGCAAGGTTCGCCACGTGCAGGCCCGAGGCACGTTCGCGAGTTCCACCAGTCTCAAGCTCACCGGCGGCGACGAGAGTACCTACGACGACGACACGCTGGAATACGATCGCTGCATCCTGGCGGCAGGGTCGGTTCCGACCATCCCCAAGCCCTGGCAGGTGGATTCGCCCCGCGTGATGGACTCCTCGGGCGCGCTGGACCTGCCGGACATTCCCGAGACGCTCCTGGTGATCGGTGGCGGATACATCGGCCTGGAGATGGGCACGGTGTACGCCCGCCTCGGCAGCAAGGTGACGGTCATCGAGTTGCTCGCCGGCCTGCTTCCCGGGGCCGACCGCGACCTGGTCAAGCCGCTCCACCGCCGGCTGGGCAAGCAGCTGGAGGAGATCCGCCTGGAGACGAAGGTCACCTCGATCGAGCCGGGCGAGAAGGATGTCACCGTCGGCTGGGAGAATGCGGACCAAAGCGGCGAGGACGTGTTCTCGCGCGTGTTGATTTCCGTGGGCAGGACGCCCAACACGGCCGATCTTGGCCTGGACAACACGAAGGTGCAGTTGGACGAGAAGGGTTTCGTCCGGGCCGACCGGTTCCAGCGGACCGATGACGAGGCGATCCTCGCCATTGGCGACCTTGCCGGCGAGCCGATGCTGGCCCACAAGGCCTCGGCGGAGGCGAAGATCGCGGTGGCGAGTCTGCAGGGCAAAGATGAGCCCTTCGAGCCCCGGGCGATTCCCGCGGTGGTGTTCACGGACCCCGAAATCGCATGGGCCGGCCTCACCGAGACGCAGTCTGCCGACGAGGGAATCGACGTGGAGACAGCCTCCTACCCGTGGGCTGCCAGCGGACGGGCCCAGGCGCTGGGTCGCACCGAGGGGCTGACCAAGATGCTCTTCGAGCCGGAGACCCATCGCGTTGTGGGCGTGGGACTGGTGGGCGCCGGAGCGGGCGAGTTGATCGCCGAAGCCGCCCTGGCCATGGAAATGGGAGCCGTTGCCGAGGACCTCGCCGAGACGATTCACCCCCACCCCACGCTGAGCGAGACCATCACCTTCGCCGCGGAGCTGCACCTGGGCAGCGCGGTGGAGCTGTACAAGCCCAAAAAGAAATGACGCCGCCCAGGCCCGGCGCCAGGCCTGGCCAACAGACCGAAAGAGGTAGCCGATGGAAACGATTCGCGTTCCGTATCGCGACAAGGACGTGGACCCGCCGGAGACGATGGACTGGCTGGGTTCGCTGGAGTTCACGCTCGAAACGCACGGGCCCGGGCGCGTCAACTGGCTGCTGGAGGTGCTCGGGGAGGAGGCCTACCGCCGCGGCGTGGAACTGCCCTACGACCCGACGACGCCGTACATCAATACCATCAACCCGGACGATCAGCCCCGCTACCCGGGCAACCGCGAGATCGAGCGGCGCATCAAGAGCCTGGTCCGCTGGAACGCGATGGCGATGGTCCACCGGGCCAACAAGCTCCACGGCGGGGTGGGCGGGCACATCTCGACGTTCCAGTCGGTCGCCACGCTCTACGAGGTCGGCTACAACCACTTCTTCCGCGGGCGGACCGAGGACTTCCCGGGCGACCTGATCTACTTCCAGGGGCACGCCTCGCCGGGCAACTACGCCCGGGCGTTTCTGGAGGGTCGCCTGGACGAGAAACACCTCGAAAACTTCCGGCGCGAAGTCGCCGGCCATGGTCTCAGCAGCTACCCGCACCCGTGGCTGATGCCGGACTTCTGGCAGTTTCCCACCGTCTCGATGGGGCTGGCGGCGATCCAGGCGATCTACCAGGCCAGGCTGCAGCACTACCTCGTGGACCGCGGACTGATGGAGCAGACCGACGCGAAGGTCTGGGCGTTTCTCGGGGACGGCGAGACCGACGAGCCCGAAACGCTCGGGGCGATCACGCTGGCAGCCCGCGAGAAACTGGGCAACCTCATCTTCGTGATCAACTGCAATCTCCAGCGGCTCGACGGCCCGGTCCGCGGAAACGGCAAGATCATCCAGGAGCTCGAGGGCGCCTTCCGCGGGGCGGGGTGGCGCGTCATCAAGGTGGTCTGGGGGAGCGACTGGGACCCGCTGATTTACGGCGAGTACGGGCGGCTGTTGACCGAGATCATGAACCAGACCATCGACGGGGAGTACCAGAAGTACACCGTCTCCTCAGGCGAGTACATCCGCGAGAACTTCTTCGGCAAACACGAAGAACTCAAAAAGGCCGTCGAACACCTCAGCGATGAAAAACTCGAGAACCTCCGCCGCGGCGGGCACGATCCCGAGAAAGTCTACGCCGCTTTCAAGCTCGCGATGGAGTCGGACGATCGCCCCACGGTGGTGCTGGCCAAGACGGTCAAAGGTTACGGCCTCGGCGAGGCGGGCGAAGGCAAGAACATCACCCACCAGCAGAAAAAGCTCAACGAGGAAGAGCTGGTGGAGTTCCGCAACCGCTTCGGGATCCCCATCGGGGACGAAGACGTCGTCAAGGCGCCCTTCTATCGGCCTGACGACGACTCGGAGGAGATGAAGTACCTCAAGGATCGCCGCGAGAAGCTCGGCGGCGCAGTCCCCTCGCGGACGCTGCTGGCCGGCGGCATCGAGACCCCCGACGTGAAGGACTATCAGGAGTTCCTGGAAGGCTCGGGCGACCGGGAGGTCTCCACCACGATGGCCTTCGTGCGGATGTTCGGCAAGATGCTCAAGGACGAGAAGGTCGGCCAATACATCGTCCCGATCGTTCCCGACGAGTCGCGCACATTCGGCATGGAGGCGCTGTTCCGCCAGGTGGGGATCTACTCCCACGTGGGGCAGCTCTACGAACCGGTCGACGCCGAGACCATCCTGTACTACAAGGAAGCCACCGACGGGCAGATCCTCGAAGAGGGCATCACCGAGGCCGGCTCGATGGCGTCGTTCATGGCGGCGGGCACCGCCTACGCCACCCGCGGCGTGCCGCTGATTCCCGTGTTCATCTACTACTCGATGTTCGGCTTCCAGCGCGTGGGCGATCAGATCTGGGCGGCCGGCGACATGCGGGCACGGGGCTTCCTGCTGGGCGGGACGGCCGGGCGGACCACGCTCAACGGCGAAGGGCTCCAGCACCAGGACGGACACTCCCACCTCATCGCAGCCGCCTTCCCGAACGTCCGGGCGTACGACCCGGCCTTCGCCTACGAGATCACCACCATCTTCCTGGAGGGCATGAAACGCATGTTCCACGACCAGGAAGACGTCCTCTACTACATGACGCTGCAGAACGAAAACTACGCCCAGCCACCCATGCCCGACCGCCAGGGCGTGCGGGAAGGCATCCTCAAGGGGATGTACCTCTACGACACGCGCGACGTGGACGAACCTGCCGCCACCGTCCACCTGCTGGGCAGCGGCGCGATCCTCCGTGAGACCATCCGGGCGGCGGACCTGCTGGCTGAGAAGTGGAATATCGCATCGAAGATCTACTCGGTGACCAGCTACAATGAACTCCATCGCGACGCCGAAAGCACCGAGCGATGGAACAAGCTCCACCCGACCGAAGAACCCCGCAAGTGCTACCTCGAAACGATCCTCGAAGGCGAGCAAGGACCCTTCGTGGCTGCCAGCGATTACGTCCACAACCTGGCCGATCAGATCACCCCGTGGCTGCCGGGCCCGCTGGGAACGCTGGGCACGGACGGCTTCGGGCGGTCGGACACGCGAGAGACGCTGCGGCGACACTTTGAGGTGGACGCCGAAAGCATCGTGATCGAAACGCTCTACCAACTGACGAAGACCGACGAGTTCTCGCGCGAGCAGCTCGCCGAAGCGATCGAGAAACTGGACTACGACCCCGACAAACCCAACCCGCTGACCGCATGATACCGGCGGACCAACCAACCAGAGGATTGCTGCATGGCTGACACCATCAAACTGCCCGAGCTGGGCGAAGGAATCGAATCCGCGGACGTCGTGAGCGTGCTGGTCTCCGCCGGCGACGACGTAAAAGCCGACCAGGGACTCATCGAGATCGAGACGGACAAGGCCTCGGTCGAGGTGCCCGCTCCGCGCGCCGGGACCATCGCCTCCATCGACGTGGAAGAAGGACAGACCATCAACGTCGGAGACCCGATCGGCTCCTACGAAGACGGCGAAGGGGGCGGCGAAAAGGCGGAGAAGAAGAAGAATCAGCCGCCAGCCGAGAAAGAAAAGGCCAAGCCCGAGGCCAAGGAAAAGAAGAAACCAAAGGCCGAGGACAAAGAACAGGCCGCCGAGGAGCAGGCCCCCGAGCCCGAGGAAGAACCAAAGGGCGAGCCAGCCAGGCAGAAGGCCGAGAAGCCCCAAGCCTCCGAAGGCACCCCCGGCCGGCCGGACGAATTGATCCCGGCCGGCCCGTCCATGCGACGGATGGCCCGCGAGCTGGGCGTGGACCTGCGCGACGTCGAGGGGTCCGGCCCCGGCGGACGCATCGAGCGGGACGACCTGCTCAGCTACGTCCGCGAGAAGACCTCCAATGGCATCGCAGCCGAGCCGAAAGAGAAGGCCGACACCAGGCCCGACGCCGAATCCGCCGGCAAGCCCGACAGCGACAAGCACGGGCCCATCCGTCGCGAGAAGCTCACCAAGATCCGCCGGACCATCGCCGAGAGAATGGCGGACAGCTTCCAGACCATCCCCCACGTGACGCACTTCGACGAAGCCGACGTCACCGCGATGAACGAGTTCCGCAAGGAGCACAAGGAAGACTTCGAGAAGAAGGACATCAAACTCACGCTGCTTCCGTTCGTGGTTCGCGCGGTGGCCAGCGCCCTGCAGCA
Organism: uncultured Planctomycetaceae bacterium; assembly: GCA_964521005.1. Lineage (GTDB taxonomy): Bacteria > Planctomycetota > Phycisphaerae > SM23-33 > SM23-33 > CAZFPT01. The sequence goes on from CAZFPT010000127.1 coordinate 8,923, forward strand.
GCACCCCACCGTCAATGCCCGGATCGACATGGACGCCGGCGAAATCATCTACAAGGATTACGTTTCGGTGGGCATCGCCGTGGACACCGATCGCGGGCTGGTCGTGCCCGTCCTGCGGGACGTGGACCGTCTGTCGATCGCGCAGATCGCCGAGGGCATCCAGACGCTGGCGGGCAAGGCGCGGGAGGGCGACTTCGAGGTGGCCGACCTCCGCGGAGGCACGTTCACCGTCTCGAACGTCGGTGCCGTCGGCGGCTGGTACGTCACGCCGATCATCAACAAGCCCGAGGCGGCGATCCTGCTGGTGGGGCGCAGCAAGATGAAGCCGGTCGTCTACGACGGCGAAATCGCCCAGCGCCTGATCATGCCCCTCTCGCTGAGCTATGACCACCGAATCATCGACGGCGCCACGGCAGCCCGATTCATGAACGAGATCATCAACCTGCTGGAATGCCCGGGCAGACTGTTGCTGACGATATAGCTGTTAGTCGTTAGT
>CAZFPT010000128.1:0-9406 GCA_964521005.1 uncultured Planctomycetaceae bacterium
GCGAATTGCCCTTGACAGCATCGCCCCGGAAAGCTTCAATAAAGATTAGCACTTCCGCAGCAGAATCGTTGTTTGGCGTGCATATCATTGAGGGCAAGGACGACCCTCTTCAGCTGCATCGGAGGCGGCAAAATGTGAGTGGTCAGGCTGCGGTCCGATCTGGCGAAGCATCGCCGGAATCGACCATGGTCAGACGACCAACGGGTTGTGTGCGGTGTTTCCCGTGCCCGTCCTGGGAACACCTCGGCCCGCGGGTCGCCTGGCGGACCGTCTTGCCTGTCCGCAGGATTGGAGGAGAAGTATGACCGAGCGGATACGGATCTTACGAGCGTATCGCCCGAGCATGTCGGCAGCCGTCGCGCAGGAAGACGGCGAGGAGGCCCGCCGCCAGAAGGAGAGCAATCTCCAGCGGTACTCCGAACGTGCAGTGCGAGGACTCCCGCTGTTTTCCGAGCAGCCCGAAACGGGGCGACTCGCACAGGGCTGAGCGGCCCGATACCCTCCGCCTCGCCATGCGGCAGGTGGAAAAGGAAACGCCCGCTGGACCGGTCGAGCGAAACTCCGATCGGCTGCGGGAAGAGTGAATATTGACATCGGCCTGTCCGATGGATAGAGTATCACTGTCATGAATCGCAGGCTACGGACATCGCGAGCTGTTCACGCCCTCACGGGTCGCCGTGTGGTCTCGCTGCCTGCGCTGCGCGTAGTCGTTGTACCCAAGGTCGCTGCGCTTCGCTGAACCCGCCCTCGCGCAGCGGCCCAACTCCACCCCCTTCCGAGATCGGCATCGGCGAGTCTGTATCCACCCGGGTCGATCGGAAACCACCTGAAGCACCACGCGCAGAACCTATCATGACAGGACAGCGACATGACATCGAGTATCGGCCCGACACCCCGCCGGGCCACGAGAATCAGCGGGGCCGACCTGATCGTCCAGGCGCTGCGGGACGAAGGCGTCGAGATCATCTTCGGATATCCCGGGGCCGCCGTGGTCCCGTTGATGGACGCACTGTACGACGAGCAGACCCCCGCGGCCGACTCGTCACGAACGCCACACTTGAGGCCGACCGACCCAGCGAGTAATGTACAGCCCACGACAGACTCCCCCGCCCCGCTCGCCCGCGAGCGGCAAGCACAGAAGGATGACACCATGACCCAGACTGCAACCAACGCCGAGGCCCTTGCGGCAAGGCTGGAAAACGCCAGCGGCGCGAAGATCTTCCACGAAGTCCTGAAAGACGAGGGCGTCGAGGTGCTCTTCGGATACCCCGGCGGAGCGGTGATTCCGATCTTCGACGAGATCTACGAATCGCCCATCGAGTTCGTTCTCACGCGCCACGAGCAGGGCGCCGCGCACATGGCCGACGGCTACGCCCGGGCGACCGGCAAGGTCGGCGTCTGCCTGGCGACCTCCGGACCGGGGGCATTGAACCTCGTGACCGGGCTGGCGACCGCCCACATGGACTCGATCCCCGTGGTCGCCATCACCGGACAGGTCAAAAGCCACCTCATCGGAAACGACGCCTTCCAGGAGGCCGACGTCACCGGCGTGACCCGCCCGATCACCAAGCACAACTACCTGGTCAAGAACGTCGAGGATATCGGCAGGGTGATCCGCGAGGCGTTCCACCTGGCCCGCACCGGTCGCCCCGGACCGGTCCTGGTGGACATCGCCGTCGACGCGACGGTCAACACCGTCGAGGGAAAGCCCGACCTGGAGATCCGCCTGCCGGGCTACAAGCCCCTGACCACCGGACACAGTCGGCAGATCAAGGCGGCCGCCGAGGCGATCAACGAGTCCAAGCGCCCCCTGCTGTACGTCGGCGGCGGGGTGCTGCTGGCCAATGCCAGCAAAGAGCTTCGGGCGGTGATGGCCAAGGGCAAGCTCCCGGCGACCACCACGCTTCTGGGGCTGGGTGCGGTCGACGAGATCGACGACCCGCTCTCGCTGCGCATGCTCGGGATGCACGGGTCGGCCGCCGCGAACTACGCCGTCCAGGAGTGCGATCTGCTCATCGCCGTCGGCTCACGGTTTGACGACCGGGTGACGGGCAATCTGGATACGTTCGCCCCGCACGCGAAGATCGTGCACATGGACGTGGACCCCGCGAGCATCTCCAAGACGGTGCACGTGGACGTCCCGGTCGTCGGCGACGCCAAGGACATCCTCACCAAGCTGGTCAACTACATCGAGCCCATCGATCGCACCGAATGGCTCGAGCGGGTCAAGGAACTCAAGGACCGCTACCCGTTCACGTTCGACAAGTCGCCCGAGGGACGCATCAAACCCCAGCACGTCATCCAGTTGCTGGGCGAGATGACCGACCACGACGCGATCGTCGCCACCGGCGTCGGGCAGCACCAGATGTGGGCCGCCCAGTTCTACGGATTCCGCCAGCCCAGGCAGATTCTCACCTCCGGCGGGCTGGGCACGATGGGTTACGGCGTGCCGGCCGCCATCGGGGCCGCCTTCGCCTATCCGGACAAGGCCGTCATCGACATCGACGGGGACGGTTCGTTCACCATGACGATGATCGAGGTCATCACGGCCGCCCAGCACAAGCTTCCGGTGAAGTTCATCGTGCTGGACAACGGCTACCTGGGCATGGTGCGCCAGTGGCAGGAACTGTTCTACGACCGGCGCTACAGCGGCGTGATCCACACCTGCCCGGACCTCTCGAAGGTCTCCGAGGGTTTCGGGGCCAAGGGATTCTTCGTGGAAACCGAGGACCAGCTCGAACCCGTCCTGCGGGCAACGCTCGATCACGACGGACCGGCCGTCTTCGTCGCCCACGTCGAGGCCGAAGAGAACGTCTTCCCGATGGTCCCTGCCGGCAAAGGTCTCCACGAGATGGAGCTCGGCAAACTCGCCTAACACCCCGCCCCGCGGGGCGATCAGGAGAACCGCAACATGCCTACCAACAAGACAGACCGACACATTATCTCAGCCTTGGTCCAGAACGAACCCGGCGTGCTGGCCAACGTGGCCGGTATGTTCGCCGCGCGCGGGTTCAACATCGACTCGCTCGTGGTCGGACGCACCGAAGACCCGGACCTCTCGCGGATGACCATCGTCGTCGCCGGCGACGAGCACGTGCTCGAACAGGTCCGCAAGCAGCTGGGGAAAATCATCCCCGTGGTGAAAATCCGGGACTTCACGGAGGTCAGCTACGTCGAACGCGACCTGCTGATCGTCAAGATCCATGTGCCCCCGGAGAAGCGTCCCGAGGTCACCCAGCTGGTCCAGATGTTCCGCGGCCGAGTGGTGGACGTCGCGCGGACGTCCATCATGGTCGAGCTGTCCGGACCCGAGGCGAAACTCGAAGCGTTCATCAACCTCGTGCGTCCCTACGGAATCCGCGAGCTGGGGCGAACCGGCCTGATGGCCATGCAGCGAGGCAGCGAGTAACCCCCAGCAACCTACCCAAGCAACCCATCGGCCGAGGTCGACGGCTTCCCCCGTCCGCCTCGGCCGATCTGTGCGCCGAACCCGGAATATCCTCTTTCCTCCGGCCGTGGCGATACACTTCCACGGAAAGGAGCGATCTCATGATCCTTCGAATTATCGGCCTGGCGCTTTTGGCGGTGGGCATCGTGTTTCTCGTAATGGGTCTGCAGTCCCAGGACACTCTCGGCGAGGAGGTCCGCCAGGAGGTCACCGGCGAATACAGCGAGGAAACCCGCTGGCACATTGCCGGGGGCATCGCGGGCATTGTCATCGGCGGCGGGCTGGCGCTGTTCGGCGGTCGGCTGACCGGACGACTCAAATCGCCCGCGTCATCGACCTGACGGCTCCAGACGGGAGAGTTTCTCCAGCGCCGCTCGGCGGATGCGCCCCAGCTTCGCGCCGCGGAACGTGACGATATCCGCGTCCGGTTCCGGGTCGCGCCCGTCCCGCCAGCCGTCCAGTTCGCCGGCCCTGCCGACGAATCCCCGCAGCTGCGTAGTGGTCCAGCCGGCGCGCTTTCGCAGTGTGTGCAGCAGTTGGGCCAATTGCAGCCCCTCGCGCCACGCCTTCATCCGCAGCGAGGGGAGAGGTCTGCTCAGGTCGAACTTTCGGCCGGGGTACATCAGGGCCGTCGCGTCGGCCTTGCGGAGATCGCCGTCGGAGGCGATCGTCTGCCATGGGAGCGTGCCGGTGGCGCCCCAGCAGAGGCTCTTGACCGGCCAGAGCGACCAGCCGACATTGCTCGATCCGAACGAGCCGGGCATGCGGTAGTTCCAGTACCGCTCGCCGAACAGCACACGCCGACGCGTGACCAGGTCGCGCTGCTCGTAGAGCTGGTCCGCGCAGACGTTCAGGTCCACCACACCGTCCAGCCAGTCGCGCTGATGGGTCGGGCGAGAGATGTCGATGCGGAAATCGACCGTCACGTCCTTCGGCCTGTCGCGCTTCAGCGAAGACCGCGTCCACTTTCCGAACATCGCCAGGGCACGGAAGTCCTCGGCGTGCATGGGCTCATCCAGCAGCCAGAGGCTCACCCCCCGACCCGCCCGGCCGTTTGCCCGAGGACGACGGAAGTAGTACTTGTTGTTGAGGTACACCTGGTATCGCGGCTTGTCCCAGCCTTTGGAGCCCAGGTGGTCGGCGAACTCTTGCAGCACAGCCTGGAACGAGACCTTCGCCTCCGTCGTCATCGACTGCTCGACTGGCGGGAGCTTGGCCGACCAGACCAGGAAGTCTTTGTAGTCTCTCGGCGGCGGCCAGGGTTTGAAGCTGTCGACCAGCGGCGCGGGCCAATTCTCGTGCAACGGGAGATACATGTGACGGATCGGTTTGCCCGCCCCGGGTCCGACGTAGCCGGCCTCCCTGCTGAACGCTTCGCCACTCAATAACGGCCCGTAGCGATCGTCCCACGTCGTCCAGTCGGCTACGCTGTAGACCCCGCCGACCGACCGCTTCAAGGTGGGGGCGGCCCGCCAGTGGATCTCGCCGGCCTGGCTGTAGGGCAGCACGCTGAGCGTCATGCGGTGGGCGTGGGCGAGCCGGTAGTACTTCCGCTCCATCGCCACAAACGCGTTGGGGTCGGAGCTGCGGACGCCCATCGCGCCGGCGGGAGAAGAGTAGGTGTTCATGTCGCCGGCGATCTCGAAGGTGTCGCTGAGTTGAACGTCCGAAACGTCCAGCTGCAGCGTGTGGGTGAGAACCGTCTTTCCCCCGGCAGCCAAGCGGACAGCAAACTCCCGCCGGCCAACCTTGGCATCGCGGGGGACCCAGACGTCCAGCACGAGCGTCTGGTTCTGCTGCTTTGTGACGCCGTTTGTCTTCCAGGGGATCGCGAATGTCTCGTCGGCCTGGAGGGGGACCAGCACCTCGGGCACCCATCGATCGCCGTGGGGAACCGCCCACGCACGAGACAGTTCCACGTGCAGGTCGTCATCGACGGCGTTCTGGCCGCCGAGCTGCCGAACCGTCACGCTCACCTTGTCGGCTTGCCCGTCGGGCGGATAGAGCACGATCTGCCGGGCCGACCAACTGCCACGCGGAACTTCGGGGACGTTCGACCAGCCGCCGTTCTGTATGTCGGGCTTGGCGGCAGGAGACACCAGCGACGAGACCGGCAGCGTGTCCAGGGTCCAACCGCCCTGGCGGGTGAACCGTTTCCGCGGAAGCCCGCCGACCAGCTCGACGGGGCCGGGCATCGGCTGGCGGGTCGGCGTAACCGCCGCCATGCGTGAGACGTATCGGTCGGCGCTGCCGGCGAAGCTGGTCATCCGCACGAACAACCGTCGGCCGACAGGCAGGCGCGCGAGGAACACGTCCCGGTCGTGGAACGTCACGACGGAGCGGATCGCCCTGTCCGGTTTCCCCAGGTCGAACACCTCAATGCGGTGGGCCCATACGTCCGGTGCGTTGCTCGTGGCAGCGGCTGTCTCCAGCGTCGGGTCCACGCGGAGGGCGCCGCTGTTGGCGTCGGCGAAGCGGGGCTCCGAAGCCAGTTCGGGCCTGTGTCGCTGCCCTCCGCGGGCGGCCTGGCGGGGGCCGAGCGTGACCGTCACATACGGGGCCGAGGCGTTCTGCTCGCGGGTGAACACGTCGTGGTTCTCGCGCGTCTGGCCGGTTTCGCTGGCCAGGGCGAGCCCGCTGCACAGCCCCGCGCGCATCGCCCGGAGCATCACCGGCGGGATGTCGATGGTCAACCAGCCATCCTTGCCCTTCTTGAAGGAGACCGGCTTCCAGAGCATCCGGGGATTGTTGAACGTCGCGTCCATGAACGTCCCGCCGGCCGATGTCCAGGGCACATCCGGGAACCGGCGATGCGTGAAGCAGCTGGCCCCTTTGGTCGCTTTGTTTCGGCCTTTCCCTTCGACCCACTCGCCGCTCACGGTACACAGGGCGAGCTTGTGGAACCCGCCGCCGGTCAGCCGAAGATGCAGCGTCGCCGAGGCGATGCCCTTGCCCTTGAGCTTGTCGGTATCGAGGCCGAGCAGGTAGTAGTGCTCGTTGCCCTTGATCCGAACGCGCGTGTTGGCGCCGGTGTTGTAATGCACCTCGCGTGGATGAGCGCAGATCCCCACGTCGGCAGAGACCGGCAGGCGGAGGGTACGGGCGGTGGCAGCGGAGTTCGGGCAGAGAGTGGCGATCATCAGGATCGCAGCCGGGAGGGTGCGGAGCATGGGAGCCTCCTTCGGGTCATTCGCCCCGCGTGAGGCCGGGGCGCAGGAAGAAAGCCGACCGTGGGATTCGAACCCACAACCTCAGCTTTACGAAAGCTGTGCTCTACCGTTGAGCTAGGTCGGCGGGGACTCCGCCGAAGCGGAACGCGCAGGATACCATCGGATGGGAATCCTGGCAAGCGGATTTGGTCACTGGCCGGATGTTTCGTTATCGCCGGGCCCGCGGGGACGATTCAGCCGCCGTGACGGCAGATCCGGACTGCACCAGGGGAGCGACGTTGTTGGCTACGAACCAGGGCTTGGTGGCGACGTAGTGGGGATCGCCCGCGCCCGAAACCCGCCGCTGGGTCAGGCGGGGGAAGTCGCGGTCGAACCCGTTGAGGCCGGCTGAGGGGGCATGGTCTCCGTCGACGGTCCCCATCAGCGTCGTGCCGGTTCCCAGCAGGGCCGAGTCGCTGGGGTTGTAGAAGTTCACGATTCCGTCGCGTGTGTTGCGCAGGGCCTTGGTAAGGTTGTAGTTTTTCGAGATGCTCGCCGCCAGCAGGATCAGCCCGTCGACCTGCCCCTCGTTGCCCATGGACTCGGCGGCGAAGACGGCTACCCCTCCCCCGCCGGAGTGCCCGATGACATGCACGGGCTTGCCCGGGTAGAGGTCCTGGTATTGCTTGATCACACGGGCCACGAACGCCCCGGCGATGCGATTGCCCACGAAGTCCACCTGGTTGACCAGCACGCCCGGACGATTCCAGGAGTAGATCATGATCGCCTGATCCACGCCGGCCTGCAGGAGCCCCTTGCGGATGTTCATGTTCGCCCGGGAGATCCCCTCGATCCCCGGAAGGATGATGACCAGTCCGTTGACCTTGCGCTCCTCGGTGACGTACTTGCTGTTGATGGGGTCCAGCCCGCCGCCGGTGCCACAGCCGACGACGGCAGAACCCGCCGCTGCCAAGAGGGCAAAGATGACTGTTCTGGATGCGATCTGCTTCATGCGACGGTCTCCCTGGGCAGGTGAGGCTGCATTACCCGTATCGGCCGATGTCCTGGCGAAGCATGATACCAACCGGATCCGGGCCTGGCCAGCGGAACGAACCGAATGATCGGCCCGTTGTGGGAATGACAGAAAATCCAGCGTACCGGGAAAGTTGTATTGAGCTCCTGCCGAAGTCAAATAAGATAGGGCTATACTGGATGGAGTCATTGGGCATGGTCTTTGCGAGGATCGCCGATGCCACTGGACGATGATGATCTGGATGTCTTCGGAGACGACGAGTACGGTGAGTTCGTGCCGGCTGTCTTCGCCCGTTCGCGGGACAGCGCGGACAAGTACCGCGAGGTGCTCGAAGACCACGACATCCCGGTCGTGCTCTCCGATGAGCGGGAAGACCCCAGCGATGAGCTGACCCCGCCGCGACGAGGCATCACCAACGGGGTAGCCGTCATGGTTCCCGACGCCCTCCTGGACGAGGCCAGCGAGATTATCGCCAATCGCGAAGAGACCGACGAATTCGAGGAAGACGACGAGTTCGACGAGGAAGACGGCGATGAGTTCACCCTCGGAGACGGCTTCGGAGAGGCCGACGATGTCGACCTCGAAGACGAGGAAGAAGACCTCTTCGTGGACCTGGACGACGACGATCTTGAAGACGATCTCGAAGGCGAAGACGACGAGCTCTGACCGTTGCCCGCCGAGAAGATCGATCACCGGACGCCCCCCGCGGGGCCCGCTGTAAAGGAGTGCGAAGTGGGCAGCGACAACCAGCAGGACAACGAGTTCGACGGACCGGACCGACGATCGGACGATCGGCGGCAACGGGTGGTGGACCGGCGCAGCGGGCTGGACCGCCGACGAGGCCCCGGACGAAGACGCAGCCAGGACCGCCGCAGCGCCGAAGAAGGCGAGATGACCCCGGAGCAGTTCGAGTTCCTCCAGGCGATGGAGGAGTATAAAAAGGTCAACGACCGCCCCTTCCCCACCTGGACCGAAGTGCTCGACGTCATGAAGGCAATCGGCTACAGAAAGGTGGCCGATCGGCAGGACATCCAGTAGAATGGACTGACGGGTGGACGGATATGATGGTTGGCAACGAGCAATTCGCCTTGGCAGTTCGAATCGCCACCGTGGTGGTGCCGATCTCCGTCTACTTCCTGCTGCTGGGCTTTCTCAACTCCCGCCGCACACCACAGCTGCTCACCGCGAGGCAGGACTTCGGGATTCTCCTGGGCGCCCTGGCGCCGCTGTTCGTGCTGCCCCTGACCAGCCACCTTCCGGGCGGTTCGTGGACAGCCATCGCCGCCATCGCCGGCGTCGTGGTGGTCGGCCTGACGATGCTCGCCCCGAAAGGATGGGGCTGGGTGATCTACAACATCTCCGCTGACGACGGGCGGCGCTGCTGCCTGCGGGCCCTGCGGGCCGTCGACCTCCCCGCCACCGAGACCAAGGCGGGCTTCTCACTGGACGACAGCGACGGACGCATCGAACTGACCGCCTTCCCGCTGTTGCACAACGTCTCGATCCGCCTGCACGACGTACCCGACGCCTCGGCCGGCCCGCTGGAAGAGGCCCTGCACCGCACCGTCTCGCACCATCGCGCCGAGACGCCCCCGATGGCTGCGGCGATGATCCTGGTGGCCACCGCGATGCTGGTGGCGCCGCTGTCCCTGCTGGCAGGCGACGGAGCCGTCGAAATCGTCCGCCTGCTGACCGACCTGCTGAACTGAGCACGCCTCCCCGCCCATCCTGGTGGGCTCCTCCCAAACGCCACAAGCCCAGCCAGCCGCTCGTCAC
>CAZFPT010000129.1:0-9328 GCA_964521005.1 uncultured Planctomycetaceae bacterium
CCGGGGACGGCGGGTGGTGTGAACCGTTCACTTTCGGCCGGGCGATGCGTATAATGCCGACGAACGCAACTCAACCGAACTGTAAGGAGACTCCGGATGAAGAAGCTCGCTCTGTGGACGATCGTGGCTGTTCTGGTGGCCGGGACCGCCGGATGCAGCACCATTTTCAAGGAAGGCATCAAGGCAGGCATGGGCGGACGGGGCGCGGTGGCGTCGCTGCAGTCGCCCGTCTCGGCGTCCGCCCAGCCGCCCCTGGCGGAGTACGAGAACTTCGAGTTGGGCGACCTCAAGGAAGACTTCGGCGGCATGGTGCCCCGCGAGTTCTACGACGAAATCCCCGGCCACTTCCAGCGCGAGGTCGTCGACGCCAACCTGCCCGTCAGTCCGGGTGGCAAGACGGCCGTCATTCGCGGAACGATCATCCACTACGAAGGCAAGGACCTTGTCGGCTCCATCGTCAGCCCGCTGGATCAGGTGATCGTCCGGGCGGAAATGGTGGACCAGCAGACCGGCGAGATTCTCGGCAGAGCGAACCTGGTGGGGCGCACCACGTCGCGAACGCGCCGCGGGCCAAGCATCGTCGCCGAAGGCTACGCCCGGGCAGCCGTCCAATGGTTCTCGGAGAACTACTTCCCGAAGGAAGAATGACCGCCGGACTCACATGCACCGCATCGCAGGGCCCGTCACTTCGGCGGGCCTTGTCTTTGCGCAGTTTTCACCGAATTCTCGCTTGACGTATCCGCATGCCCGTATAGACTAAGCTTTAGGAATACGCTGAATTCACTTCGTGATCTGTGCATTTGCGGGAGTTGTCCCAGGCCGGTGAGCCCCGGCCCGGAGGGTTCGGTCGGTTCGAATGCGGAACCGCGACCCATGTCCCTGTTGTCTTGGACCGCTGGAATCGCGCGCGGCTGCGCGTCGCGAGAGAGCGGTATCGGTGCGCCATGGTTGCGCGCCGGACACATCGCTACACGTAATGGTGGAGCGGCGGGATTGTCTCGCCGGAGGGTCGTCTGATTTGTCGTACAAAACGAAAGGAGCCTCACATGAAACGCGCACTGCTGGCAGTACTGATTGCTGTGGGTTGCCTGGCCTCGTCGGCCGGGGCTGCCCAAATGCTTCCCGTCCTGGACCCCGACTACGATTACGGCTACTCGTGGGGACCATGCCCGAATCCTGCCTGGAACCCCATCCGGGAAGCGTACGGAAGTCCCTCTTGGGATGGCGAGGGCAAGGTGGAACTGCCCAACCTTTTAGACTGGGAAGAAACCAAGCATGTCTGGATGGCCGTTACGTACAACGAAGAATGGCTTCAAGGAGATTGGGATAACTACTACTCCGATCCGCTGGTCGAGTACCAGTCTGACAGCGACCCGACCGCATGGATCATGGACATACCGACAGACTCTTGGTGGGAAGACACAGTCACGGTCTGGTATCACTGGCATTTGTCCTATCAGCCAGAGCGTGAATCCATCATCCTCCCCGACGAGTCGTACTACTGGCTGTGCGAATGGCCTGCGATCTACCAGAACGCAACCGGCGAGCAATGGATGTACCCCCATGTCACGGATGTGAGCTTCTACACCTGGTGCACGCCCGAGCCGGCCACCATGAGCCTGTTGGCCATCGGGGGCCTGTTCGCCCTGAAGCGCCGCAGGAAATAAGAACAGCATATCAGCTTGACCGGAGCGGGGCAGCCTGCGGGGTGCCCCGCTTTCTGTGCGCCCGGATCGCCGTCCTGCCGATGCGGGAGTGCACTTCAGTCGGATTGACACCCGCCCGCATCGGCCTTATTGTCAGCACACCATGAACGACCTGAACACACTCAAAGAGCAGTTCGCCAAGACATTCGACGCTCCCGCCGACGGCGTTGTTCGCGCGCCGGGACGGGTGAACCTCATCGGCGAGCACACCGACTACAACGACGGCTACGTGCTGCCGATCGCCATCGAGAAGCAGACCGTCGCGCTGTGGCGCAAACGGGACGACCTGACCGTGCGCTTCGCCTCGCTGCAGCAGGAGGACGAGGCGGCCGTCGATCTGTCGCAGGCAGAGAACTTCGCCCCCGGCGAGGTCAAGTGGGCCAACTACCCCATCGGCGTATCGGCCAAGCTGTTTGGGGAGGGCGTCGCCTTGCGGGGCGCGGACGTCCTGTTCGCCTCGGACGTCCCTCTGGGCGGCGGGCTGAGTTCGTCGGCGTCGCTGGAGGTGGCCACCGCCCTGGCGCTGCTGGAGGCGTGCGACAATCGCGACCAGATCGACGAGATGACCCTCGCGAAGATCTGCCAGCAGGCTGAGCACGAGTTCGCCAATTCCCCCTGCGGGATCATGGACCAGGCGATCGCCATTCTCGGCCAGGCCGGCCAGGCGTTGCTGCTGGACTGCTTCGACCAGAGCACGAAGCAGATTCCCTTCGACGACCCGTCGTGGGTGCTGCTGGTGGCCGACACGGAGGTCAAGCACGGCATCGGGGACGGCGAATACGCCAAACGTCGCGAGGAGTGCGAGAAGGCCTGCGCCATGTTGGACGTGCCCTCGCTCCGCTCGGCGTCGGAGTCGGCCGTCCGGGCAGCCGGCGTGGATGGGCGACTCGCCAAACCGGAGTACTCCCGGGCGTTGCACGTCACCAGCGAGATCCGCCGCACGCTCGAAGCGGCCGAGGCGTTGGAGAAGCGCGATTACGAAACGTTCGGCCGATTGATGGTTCAGTCACACGAGTCGCTGCGGGACGATTACGAGGTCAGCTGCGACGAGTTGGACTTCCTGGTGGACCTCGCCCGCGAGCAGAGGGGCGTCGCCGGGGCCCGCATGACCGGTGGCGGCTTTGGCGGCTGCATGATCGTGCTGGTCAAGGCGGACGCTGCCGACGCGACGGCCGAGGCGCTGGCGTCGGGCTTCTGCGAGAAGTTCGGCCGGCGCTGCCCGGTGTTCTCCACGCGACCGGCCGACGGCGCCGGCGTCATCGAGTAGCCACACCACCCCGGCTGGGCGTTTGGGTTATGGGTTTCTACACGAAGTTCGGCATCACCGTTGCGCTGCTGGTCGTCTCGATGGCCGGCGGTTGGCTGGCGCGCCGTCGGGGCTGGGTGGACGAATCCGCCGCCCGCTCGCTGATGAGCGTGGTGGCTGTGTTCGGATATTCGAGCATCGGCATGCTGAGCATCTGGACCACGCCGCTGGGCACCTCCGACCTCTGGCTGCCCGTGCTGGGCGCAACGTACATGATCGCGCTGACGCTGGTGGGCCTGGCGATCGGGCGATTCGCACTCAAAAGCACCTCGGAAATCGGTCTGCTCGGGTTGGCCGGCGGGATCAGCAACCTCGGACCCACCATGGGCGGGTTCGTGGTGTTCCTGCTGTACGGCGAGCCGGGGCTGGGACTGGTCGGCGTGCTTACCCTCATGTTCGTTCCGATGGTCGTGCTCTGGGGGTTCCCCATTGCCCGCCACTACTCGCCCTCGATCGAACGAATGCCCCTGCTGAAGCTCTACGCGACCAGCCTGCTGAGCTGGCGATCTCTGGGCGTGCCCATCATGGCCGCCGGCGTCGTTCTCAGCATGCTGGAGGTCCCGCGACCCCGCTTCGTGGCAGAATGGTATATCGTGGACGCGATGGTCTTCGCGCTGGTGGCGGCTGCGTATTTCTCCATCGGGCTGCGCCTTCGCGGCGGCGACCTGTGGAGCCTGCGAAGGCCCGTCCTGCTGCTGGCGGGCATCCGCTTCGTCGGCGGGATGATCGTGATGCTCGCCCTTCTGGCGATCACCCGGCTGACGCCCTGGCCTCTGGGCTGGGACACGCTGGGCGGGCGCGTCCTGTTCATCGAGGGGTTCGTCCCGACGGCCGTCTCGATGGTCGCGGTCGCCAACATGTTCCACCTCGCCCCGCGGAAGGCGTCGGCCCTGTTCGTCGCCAACACGCTGATGTACCTGGTGCTCATCCTGCCATGGGTGATACTCTTCATGCCCCACAGGTAATCCACACTCCCGCAACGCACACCCCAAGCCCCATCCTGAGCGGCACCGAAGGTTAAGGGTAGGGCGAACCAGATACGAGGATCGAACGGACAGGATGTCCATGCCACGTTGAAGCCCCATCCTGAGCGGTAGCGAAGGGTGGGGGTCGGCCGATTGCTCGCGGGCTCGAGCACCTTCAAAGCACTCTTGATTTCCTGATCTGCGCCCCTAGACTTCCAGCAATGAGTCCGGATCCGACCATCCCGTACGATTTCGGCCGACAGTTGGCCTTCGCCGAGTGGAGCCCCGCCGCCCAGGACACGCTGAGTCGATCGCGCGTGCTCATCGTCGGCGCCGGCGGGCTCGGCTCGTGGATGATCGAGCTGCTCGCCCGCGCCGGGGTCGGTTCGCTTCGACTGGCGGACGACGACGTGGTCAGCGCCTCCAACCTCCACCGACAGGCGATGTACACCCCCGCCGAGGCTGCAGACGGCGTGAAGAAAGTCGACGCCGCCGCCAGCGCCATCCAGCGGATCAACCCGGCCGTCCGCGTGGAAGGCTGCCCGGTTCGATTCACCCCCGTCACTGCCGACGAACTCACCGACGAGGTGGACCTCATTCTCGACGGGACGGACAATTTCCCCACCCGCTTCGTCATCAACGACCAGGCGGTCAAACGGGGCCTCCCGTGGGTGTTCGCCGGGGCCGCGGCCGCACAGGGACAGGTCATGCCCGTTCTCCCCGGCCGAACCGCCTGCCTGCGGTGCCTCTACGAAACCCCGCCGCCGAAGGACATGGAAATCACCGCCCAGACCGTCGGCGTCATCAACCCGATCGTGGCGGCCGTCTCGTCCATCGCCGTCGCCCAGGCGATGCGCATCCTCGCTGCCCCCGACGGATGCGCCCCCTGCCTGCTCCGCCTGGACGTCTGGAACGCCGTGGCCCAACGACTGACCGCACGGCAACGAACGGATTGCCCCTGCTGCAGCCGACGGGAATTCGACTACCTGGAGCGCGCCCGGTGAGCCGGCGTTTCCTGGACCTGCACACGCATTCCACCGCGTCGGACGGCTCGCTGAGCCCCACCGACCTGATCACCGCCGCCGACGGCGCAGCCCTGGCTGCCGTTGCGCTGACGGATCATGACACCACCGCCGGCCTTGCCGAGGCCCGC
The DNA here is from genome assembly GCA_964521005.1 of uncultured Planctomycetaceae bacterium. Classification (GTDB taxonomy): domain Bacteria; phylum Planctomycetota; class Phycisphaerae; order SM23-33; family SM23-33; genus CAZFPT01. The sequence continues at coordinate 5,131 of CAZFPT010000129.1, forward strand.
TCCGCTGCCGAGCGTCTTCCGCAGCTGGCGTTCGTCCCGGGGGTGGAGGTGTCCGCCCTCTCTGCCGTGGGACCGATGCACATTCTCGGGCTCGGGCTTGACGAGGAATCCGCGCCGTTGCAGGCGATGCTCCAGGACGTGCGACGCGCCCGGACCGAGCGCAACCCCCGGATCCTGGCGAAACTCGCCGGGCTGGGAATTGACCTGGACTTCTCGGACATTCTTGCCCTCGCCGGCGGAGGAACGGACGCCGTCATCAGCCGGGCGCACATCGCCGAGGCGCTGCGGCGGAAGGGCGTGGTCCGCTCGGTGAAGGAGGCCTTCGAGAAATACGTCGGGACCGGCGCCCTGGCGTACGTCGAGAAGGACCGCCTCTCTCCCGGCGAAGTCATCCGGACGCTTCGCGATGCCGGCCGGCTGGTTGCCCTCGCGCATCCGGGACTGCTGGAGATCCACAACCGCAGCCAGCTGCGCGACACGCTCCGCTCGCTGAAGCACAAGGGGCTCGAAGCGGTGGAGGTGTACCACTCGGACCACGATTCGCGCACGACCCGAGCCCTGCTGGATTTGGCGTGCGAGCTGGAGCTGCTGGTGGTGGGCGGGTCGGACTTTCACGGCCACGCCAAGCCCCAGGTGGCGCTGGGTCGGCCGAGGTTCTCGAAGGGGGCCGCGGGAGATGCGCTGCCGGCGCGATTGGGCATCCCGGCCTGACTGCGACTGCGTGGTATCTATCGCAACGTGGCGCCGTCACGGGCCCCGGCGGGAACAAGCCGAGACCGTTTCGCCTGCCGCAACAGGAGGATGCTGCCGATGAACCCCACCGCCACGACGCCACAGCTCGTTGCGATCGCGGGGGTGTAGCTGGCGGTGACGTCGTACAGCCAGCCTCCCAGCACCGGCCCGACGAGCCCCGCCACGCCGTAGGCCAGGAAGACGATCGGGTACACGCCGCCCACGCGCGCCAGGCCGTAACGGGCAGCGACCTGGGCCGCGTACAGCACGAAACACGCCCCGAAGCCGAACCCCACGGCGAACGATACGAGGATGAAGGGCGTCGGCGAGCTGACCCACGCCAGCAGCACAAGCGGCAGGCCCAGGGCGGCGAGCTTCACCGGGATCATCCGATGGTCGGTCCGGTCGGAGATCCATCCCCACACGATTCGTCCCGAAGCGTTTCCGATGGCGAACGCCCCGATGCCAGCCGACGCCGAAACCGCGGAGATGCCGGCGGCCAACCCGATGAGCTTGAGGTTCCCGATCACCAACATTCCGGCGAACGTACCGCAGAACATCCCCAGCACCAGCGACAGGAAGAAGGGATCGCGCAACAGGGCCCTGGCGACCGGCGCTCGGCGAGGCCGAACGCTTTTTGTGGAGTCCGGGAAACGCAACATGGCCGAGGCGATCAGCAGCGCCGCTCCGTACCCGATGCCGATCCACCGGAACACCATCAGTACATGCACGCCCTGGGAAAGCAGATACTCCGCCAGCCCGGCCAGCAAAACGGCCCCGCCGCCGAAACCGGCCATCGAGATCCCGGTCACCAACCCCCTGTGATCGGGGAACCACTTCATGCACGTGGTCAATGGGCAGACGTACCCGAAGCCGGTCCCGATTCCGGCACAGACCGAAATCCCCAGCAGCATCACCGCGAGATTCCCGCCCGAGAACGACGCGATGAGATAGCCCGCACCGAAACACACCCCGCCGATGCTCGCGATTGCCCTCGGGCCCAGGCGATCGAGCAGGCGACCCGCCAACACCATGGACACCGTGAACGTCGCGAACAGCACCCCGAAAATGACCTGCGTCTGGGCTGTGCTCAGGTGAACGGTCTTCTTGAGGGCGGGCACGAGACTGCTCCAGGCGTAGATACCACCCAGGCAAACCTGGATCACCACTGAGGCCATCAGAATGATGTACTTCATGGCAGGTCCTTTCGCATCCGTGCGGTTCGTCTGTGGCGGGCGGAGGTCCGTATCCGCTCTGACTCCTGACTCCCAAACCGCCCGTCTATCTCGTTCCATCGTAGCTGCTCTGCAGGGAGCCTTGCCTGGCAGCCCTCCCATTTTCGCGATTTCGCCCCGTGTTGGGCATCAGGTTCTCATGCTCTGCGGCAGAGCCGTGCGATGATGGCAGGATCAACCTGCGTTTCTCACCCCTGCAGCCAGAGCAGGTAGCCTGTCACCACCAGCCCGCCGGCGATGGCTGGCCCCATCATCCACATCAGCAGTTCCGGTTCCCACGGGAGCATGGCGAAGAGCACGTTCCACGCGATAACCAAGGCCGCAAGAAGAATCACCACGGCCGGCAGGAACAGCGTTCGTCCGGCCAGGCCGGTGGACTCGTCCAGCTTGAGGCTCACGGCCAGACCCGCAGCCGCGCCACCGATCGCACCGAGTCCGAAAGGCCAGATCGAGCCGATATCCTCCGCTCCCACCGAGTCCAGCATGGCGTTCAGCATCCACGCCAGAGCGATTACCACGCCGAATCCGATGGCAGAGCGGATGGGCAGATGGATCCCCGCCTTGATCCAGCCGCGAGTGGGTGTCCATTCCGCCTGTGTCATACCCGTTGCTCCTTTCGGCCCCACGGGGCCCTCTGAACTCCTGACGTGTCTGATCAGGACCATACCCCCCCCACCCACGACGACGCAAGACACTTGGCTGCGGCGCGCCCGCAGAGCCCGCAACCTGCTTGCAGACGGGATCGTGAAATCGCGCTTCGTCGTAACCTCTTGAAGCCCCATCCTGAGTAACGCGAAGGATGGGGTTCCGCCAGGTGCCACAGCCGTCTCGGCCGTGCGCCTCGATCAGCTGCCAGCCGGGCGTACAACCCGCAAGGTGGGCACAAGTGCCCAGCCAACCAACTTTGAGAAAGAACAATCCAAGCTTCCCGCCATGTGGAAAGGCAGCGTGAGGTAAGGTTAATGTTTGTCGCCAGGGAAAACAAAATCCCAGTCGAATTCGCAGTAGCAGACCAACTGCTTATGCGCCGGCCCACCGGTACTGGTTGCCCACGTTCGATTGCCTGCGGCGAGCACCTTCTTGAGCTGATTCCATTGCTCCTTGGGAACAAAGGCACGGGACACTGTGCATGTGTCGAACTGGAGAAGGCTGATGTCGTGGGGTTGGGCGGCAACAACCTTCAGGAATGCGTCGAAATCCCGAGTCTGGTAGCTCTTCTTCTTGGCGTTGTCATAGAAGATGAAGATTCGTTTGTCGGCAGAATCTGGGTGGATCTTCTCACTCGGCCACTGGATGAAGATTGCGTAGGGGTGCGTTACCAGAACCGGCACCAACTCACCTTTCGGAAGCCCTTCCCGCCTCGTCATCCACCAGGCGATCAAGTTGCCGCTTTCGGGATCGACGTGATCACTCTCGACCACGGCAGGTGGCATGGCTTCTCGGGTATCCAGGCGGGTGGTGTTCTGGCATCCAGCCAGGAGCAAGCAAGCCCCCGCAATACACATCGTGTGTCTCAACATGCTTCGACTCCTTTCGAATCGCGATTCTCTCATACAGGTAAAGCTGGGCACTTGCCTGCCCTGAGCTTGCCGAAGGGTGCCCACCTTTCTCGCTCTCGACCATAGGACGCGGCGTTGGAAATGTCTCGGCTGCCGTCATCGGCAAACCCCTTCATCGTCGGCCTGCATTCTCCCGCGCGGTTGGCCGGGCGGCAAGGACAAATCGGTCGGTGCCGTACCACGCACACGGATGAAGTCACGGCCGAGCCGGGCGGGGCACCCTTGTTTGGGGCGGTCATCCGTAGGGCTCGCAACTTGTTGCGGGCGCGATCGTCGGCGTGGCGTCGTCTGCGGCTCCTGCCCGTGTCTGCCGTTGGTCAAGCACGGGCTTCAGGCCGGTACTCTCGTCCATGCCCGCTATGGTTCTGAGCATTTCCCGGGCGCGGCCTCGCACTTTACGCTTTCGGGAAGCCCGTGGCACCCGCGATTCGCTTGTCGCTCGATACCCCCACGGTTCGCGGAGCTCACCATGGGGCTTCAGCGATACTTCGGGTGCCCGCTGGCCCGTGTCTGCCGTTGGTCAAGCACGGGCTTCAGGCCGGGATGCTCGTCCATGCCCGCTACGGTTCTGAGCGTTCCCCGGTCGCGGCCTCGCCCTTTACGCTTCCGGGAAGCCCGTGGCACCCGCGATTCGCGTGTCGCTCGATGCCGGGAGCGTGTCCCCAGTCCATG
>CAZFPT010000130.1:0-9306 GCA_964521005.1 uncultured Planctomycetaceae bacterium
GCGGTTCCCGGTCGGGCGGAGAAATCCACAACACCCCGGGGATGCCCGCCCACCTAGATCCCCCAGTGAAGGAAGATCCCCAGCTTCGCGTTTTCGAACCACTCCTGCATCATGATCTCATTCTCCGTTGAGGGTCCTCGCGGCCGAGGGGTCAGCGGGCGTTGTCGGGCCAGTCGCTTTTGGTCTCCCAGACCATTTCCAGCCGATCGATCGGCACGCGGACATACGCCCCGACCAGCGATTCGTCATTGGTCCAGTTGGCGTCCTCCATCTCCAGCAGGCCGAAATCGATGAGTACGGGCATGATCTGCCGAACCCGCCCCAACCCGACGTACGCCCACTTGCGGACGTGCTCGATCTGCCGCTTCTCCGAGGGGTTGCCGCCAGTGGCCTGGGCCCAGTCGAACCCGGCCTCGGTGACGTACTGGAAGGCCACCCCCTCCATCACGCCCGGTGTGACGCGGACCCCCGGGGTGGAGATCCCGTCACAGACGAAATACGACTGCCCGTTGATGTAGATCTCGGCGAGTTGGCCGAGCCCTTCGGTATGTTCCAGTCGAATCTCCATGGCGCCTTTCCGCTCGTGTCGCTCCTGTCGGCGGAAGGGTATCAGACCGGCTGGGGGAATGCGACGATCGGGTAGGAAAATCAGCGTACCCGGCCGGGCTGCTGCCGTCTGCGCCCTGCGGGCTCCGTCGGGGCAGGCAGCTCGCTCAGGCTCGCTGCACAGGGGCGGGGAGCCTTGCTGGGAGAGAATGGAGAGTTCAGGGCTCCTGGGAGTATTGCGGCAGGAGGATGGTGTCCGGGGGGTTCATCTCGGTGTAGTCTTCGGGCGGCCCGGCGAGGAGGTCGAGAATGGCGTCGGTCATTCGTGCGCCGGCGCGATCCATCCATCGGCCTGTGCGTCTGGCGGAGGTTCGGGCGCGGTCCCAGTTCTCACGTCGACGGACTTCTTTGGCGAAACGCACCGTGAAGTCCTCCATGTCGTAGCCCCAGGACTCGTGTACCGGGGAGAGCATCGCTTCGGCGGCGGTGTCCGGACCGTCGGGAAACAGGCCACACCCGCCCGCGGAGACCGCCAGCGAGAGCAGACCGCCTGCCATGACGATCCACCAGCCCAGCGGGACGTTTTTGATCAGAGGCCTTCGCATGTGCGATGTCTCCGGAAAAAAGAGGCTGGGGCATGTACCGATCCGCCATCGCCACGGCAGCTCAGCCACATACCCCAAGCTCCGACAATCGCATATCGGCGAAGCGGGCGTGGAAATTCGGCCGAAATCGACGACAAAAAGATCGGCCGACGGGGGCGGATTGGCCCCCGTCGACCGATCGGGCTGTCTGTGCTTCGGTGGGTCTGGTATGGCTGGCGTTACCGGATGCTCACCGGCTTGCCGGTCTTGGCGGATTTGTAGATTCCGTTGATGATTTTCTGGGTAACGATCGCCTCGTGGGCGGGCACACGGACGGGCTTGCCCTTGAGGATGTTGTTGCAGAAATCGGCGACTTCCTTCTCGTGGGACGACCAGTTGCACTTCTTGCCGTCGAGGTCCAGCATGTAGATGTCGGTGGGCGTGCAGTCGGTGAGGTGCCCGAACTGGTCGATCTGGACCGCCAGCGGCGAGAGACCCGCCCCGCCCCTGGTGCCGACGATGTCCTGGCCCTGCCTGCCGTGGGGGAGGTTCACGTTGAACGAGCACTCGATGCTCATCGTCGCGCCGTTCTCGAAGCGGACGTACGCACTGGCGAAATCTTCCACGGTGTAGGTCTTGTGGTCCCACGGGCCGAAGCTTCCGAAATGTCCGGGTTTGTCGCCGATTGTGCGGTAGGTTGCCCCTGTGACGCTCACCGGTGCGGGGCAGCCCATCATCCACCACGTCAGGTCGATCTGGTGGACGCCGATGTCGATCAGCCCGCCGCCGCCCTGCTCTTCCATGCGCCCGAACACGCCCCAGCTGGGCACGCCGCGCCGGCGGATCGCCTGGCAGCGGGCGTAGTAGACATCGCCCAGGACGTTCTCGTCCACCAACGTGCGGACGAACTCGGCCTCGGGACGGTAGCGGTGCATCAGCCCGATCTGCAGCTGCAGGTCCTGCTCGTCGGCGGTCTTGACCATGCGATTCGCCTCGGCGACGGTCATGGACATGGGTTTCTCACAGAGCACGTGCTTGCCGGCTTTGAGGGCGTCGGTGGTCTGTTTGGCGTGGTACTTGTTCGGCGTGCAGATGCTGACGGCCTGGATGTCGTCGAGCTTGAGCATCTTCCTGTAGTCGGTGAAGCAGCGGTCCTGGGGCACGCCCCACTGCTCGGCGCGTTTCTTGAGGTTCTCCTTGCTGACGTCTGCCAGCGCGACGATCTCGCCGAGTCCGCTCTTGGTGTAGCCGTTGTAGTGGGCATTGGAAATGCCGCCCGTACCGATGATGCCAACTTTCAGCTTCTTGGCCATGGGGTCCTGCTCTTCCTTCCTGTTCCTCGGCCGATGCGTCTGTTGCCGACGCGTTGGGGGAAACGAGACCGCCGAGGTAAGATCCCGCCGCCGAGGTCCTCAGGCCCCGGGGTGTGTACTTGCCCCATGGACCTACCCCGCCGCCCGCAGCCGTGCAAGTCTTTTTGGGGCGATTGCCCGAGTTTTGCGCGAAATTCGAGGATTCCGGCACTTTTGCCGTTGACGCCCCCGCCGACCGCATCTATAGAAGAAGGGGTCGGGCAGAGGTTGCCCGACCTCCACGTATGCAGGAGCAGGCATTCATGCGAATCGCGAAACTCGCTATCATGACGGTGATCCCGCAGTCGGGCGCTCCGCGCCACGACGCGCGCCCGGAGGTAAGCGACTGATTCGCACGCAAACGCACCGCGAATTTTCAGGCCCGCTTGCCGAACGGTGAGCGGGCCTTTTTCATGCCCCCCCGTTTTCGGGGTTTCTCGGGGCCCGCCGCCGCAAGTGCAACAGGACGGCCAGGCTGTACTCGGAAGACCCCAGACGGGGAAAGAACCATGGCCAGACGAACACACACATTATGGACCTTCATGAAGGGGCACCGGCGACGGTACCTCCTGGCGATCGGTGCGCTGATCGTGGCGACGCTGATCTCCTACATGCCGCCGCTGGTGATCGGAACGGTGATCGACAACGTCATCGACGACAAACCCCTCCACGGGCCAGGCTGGACGGGGACGCTGGTCGACACGATCGGCGGGAAGACCGTTCTCGGCAGCAACCTCTGGATCGGCGGGCTGGCGATCGTGGTGCTGATGGCCGGCAGCGGGATGTTCCTGTACGTCAAGGGCAAGTACGCCGCCCACGCGGCAGAGGGCATCTCGCGCAACATCCGCGAGACGGTCTACAACCACCTGCAGAATCTGCCCGTGTCCTTCCATGACGAGTCGGACACCGGCGATCTCGTGCAGCGGTGTACCTCCGACATCGACACGATCCACGTGTTCCTCTCGCTGCAGGTGGTCGAGATCGGGCGCGGGGCGGCGCTGATCGCCACGGCCCTTCCGATCATGCTGTACCTCAACGTGTGGATGACCGGCGTGTCGATGGTGCTGATTCCGGTGATCCTGATCTTCACGGTGTGGTTCTTCATCCAGGTGCGGGGCGCGTTCAAGCGGTCCGACGAGGCGGAGGGCAGGATGACCGCCCGGCTGCAGGAGAACCTCACGGGTATCCGCGTGGTGCGGGCGTTCGCGCGGCAGCAGCAGGAGTGCGAGCGGTTCGCCCAGCGCAACGCCACCTGGCGCGACCTGGACTATCGCCTGATTCGGCTGTTGGGGGTGTACTGGTCGCTCTCGGACCTGCTGTGCTTCGCCCAGCGCGGGCTGGTGCTGTTCGCCGGGGCCTGGCTGGTCAGTCGCGGCGAGATGAAGATCGGCCAAATGGTCGTGTTCTTCATGTTCACGGACCGCTTCCTCTGGCCGATCCGTCGGTTGGGGCGCGTGCTGACCGACCTGGGAAAGGCGACCGTCTCGATCGATCGACTCGGGGAGATCCTCGAAAATGAGCCCGAGACCACCACCGACGGCGACGTGCCGGACCTGGAGATCGCCGGCGAGATCGAGTTCCGCCACGTGAGCTTCGCGTTCACCCCCACGGGCATGGGTGTGCGAAAGACCGACGGCCACGAAGAGCCCGAACCCGAACCTGCCGATGAAACGCCCGACGCGCCGCCGGTGCTGCGCGACGTCTCGTTCCACGTCAAGCCCGGTGCGACGCTGGCGATTCTCGGGCCTTCCGGCTCGGGCAAGAGCACGATTGTGAATCTGCTGCTTCGGCTGTACCCGCATGAACGGGGCGAGATCCTGCTGGACGGGCGCGAGCTGAGGCAACTGGACGCCCAGGCGGTGCGCAACCAGATCGGCGTGATCCTCCAGGAGCCGTTCCTGTATTCGCGGTCCGTGCGCGAGAACGTCAAGCTGGGGCGGTCGGCAGCGACCGACGAGGAAATGATCGAAGCCACCACCGCCGCCTGCGTGCACGACTCGATCCAGTCGTTCGAGGAAGGGTACGACACGAAAGTCGGCGAGCGCGGCGTGACGCTCTCCGGCGGGCAGCGCCAGCGGGTCGCCCTGGCGCGGGCCATCCTCAACGACCCGCCCATCCTCGTGCTGGACGACGCCCTCTCCGCGGTCGACACGCGGACCGAGAAGATGGTCCTCGACGCCCTCCAGGACCGCCGAGGCCGACACACCACGTTGATCATCGCACACCGCATCTCCACGTTGATGCACGCCGACGAGATCATCGTGCTCGAGCACGGCCACGTTGTGCAGACCGGCACGCACGAGCAGTTGCTCAACCAGTCGGGGCTGTACCGCCGGCTGTGGGAAATCCAGAACTCCCTGGAGGCCGACCTCGACGAGGACCTCCAGGCCGCCAATACCTGACCACCGACGGCCGCCAGGACACTGCGCCATGACCCAAGTTGCACTCGAACACGAAACCGACGAACTGCCCCAGGGGTTGGACCTGCACCTGTGGAAACGGATCTATCAGCTCGCGATGCCCCACAGGCGGACGTTGATCGCCCTGGCGAGCACCTCCATGCTGCTTGCTGCCACCGACGCAGCGATGACGCTGGTGCCCAAGTACGTCATCGACACCCTTCGCGGCGAAACGGCCACGACCAGCTTCTGGCCCTGGATGTGGATGTACATCGCCCTGGCGACGTTGTTCAGCGTTTGCGTGTGGGCGTTCATCTCGTTCGCGGGGAAGATCGCCACCCACGTCAGCCACGATATCCGCCAGGCGGGTTTCGAGAAGCTCCAGGACCTGAGCTTCTCCTACTTCGACAAGCGACCGGCCGGCTGGCTGATGGCGCGGATGACCAGCGACTGCAACAAGCTCTCTCGCATTCTCGCGTGGGGCACGTTGGAGATGGTCTGGGGGACGTGCTTCACCCTGGGGCTGATCACCATCATGGTCGTGGTGGACTGGCGGCTGGCGCTGATCGTGCTGAGCGTCGTCCCGGTCCTGGCGTGGGTGAGCGTGGTCTTCCAGCGGAAGATTCTCACCTCCTCCCGCCGCGTGCGGAAGAACAACTCCGAGATCACCGCCAATTTCAACGAGTCCATCAGCGGCGTGCGAACCACCAAGACGCTGGTGCGCGAGCGGGCGAACTTCTCGGAGTTCCAGCATCTGACCTCCACGATGGAGACCAACTCCATCCGCAACGCCCTGTACACGGCCGTGTACCTGCCGATCGTCATCACGCTGGGGGCGGTGGGCACGGGGCTGGCCCTGTGGCGCGGCGGGGTGGACGTCCTGGGCGGGGGGATGACCCTGGGCAGCCTGGTGCTGTTCATCAACTGCTCAGCCCAGCTGGTGTTCCCGGTGCAGGAGCTGGCGCAGATGTTCGCCGAACTTCAGGCCGCCCGCGCCGCGGCAGAGCGCGTGCTGGAATTGCTGGACACCGAACCGGAAATCCAGGACTCGCCCGAAGTGCAGGCCGCCATCGCCACACACGCCGACCCCGCCACGGGCAACCCCGCCCTGGCGGAGGACGGCGGGCCTGCGCAAATCGACACGGTCGAGTTCCGCCACGTCCGCTTCGAGTACGTCCCCGGCGAGCCGGTGCTGGATGATTTCAGCCTCCGGGTGGGAGAGGGCGAGACCATCGCGCTGGTCGGGCCCACCGGCGGCGGCAAAAGCACCATCGTCTCGCTGCTGTGCCGGTTCTACGAACCCACCGCCGGGGAGATCCTCCTGGACGGGGTGGACTACCGCAAGCGCAGCCTCCACTGGCTGCAATCGAACCTGGGAATCGTGCTCCAGTCGCCGCACCTTTTCAGCGGGACGGTGCGCGAGAACATCGCTTTCGGCCGACCGGACGCCTCGGAAGACGAGATCCGCCGGGCGGCCGAGCTGGTCAACGCCCATGAGTTCATCGTCGAGTTCGAGGACGGCTACGATACGGAAGTGGGCGAGGGCGGCGGGAAGCTCTCGACCGGCCAGAAGCAGCTGATCTCGTTCGCCCGGGCGGTACTGGCCGATCCGCAGATTTTCGTGATGGACGAGGCGACATCATCGGTAGACACCGAGACCGAGCAGCAGATCCAGGCGGGCATCGCCGAGGTCCTGCGCGGGAGAATCAGCTTCGTGATCGCCCACCGCCTTTCGACCATCCGAAAGGCAGACCGCATCCTGGTGATCCAGAACGGGCGGATCGCCGAGAGTGGAACGCACCACGAACTGATCGCCCAACGCGGGGAGTATTACCAGCTCTACACCCACCAGTTCAGCCAGGAACGCGAAGCCGACGCCCTCGGCGAGTAGAACGACCTGCCGACCGCCCGACAAAAGACGCTGCGCCGCCACCGGCTTGACGCATTGCAATTCAATCTCGCCTCTGTCGCGACAAAACCGCTTGTATGCGGGAACGATTTACCGTATTGTATCGTTTTGGCTACTGACTGGATCGCAAGCGATGGCCGTGCAGGGCTTCTCATGTGCCCCACGACAGATTTCGGATCTGCCCCAAATGTTGCATTTCGCTTGTGCAAAGCGCCCGGTTCGCGGTAAAATGAGACATGCTGACTGAGGTGGTCGACCGTTCTCCCCCGGAGAGAGGTCGGCCGATGGACCCACATCTATTCTGAGGTCGACGTCCCCGCTGTTGTGGATGTCGGAAAAGAGGCTGTTATGTATAGGTTTCGCATTGCCCGACGGGCGTTCACCCTGATTGAGCTGCTGGTGGTGATCGCGATCATTGCCCTGCTGGTGTCCATCCTCCTGCCATCATTGAAGCAGGCCAAGGAACAGGCGAAATCCGCCATCTGCCGAACGAACCTCAAGGGGATCGGCACGATCATGGCTGAGTACGAGAGCGTCTACAACGCGCTGCCGGGCAGCTACATCAAGCACCGAAATACGGGGCGCTCACAATGGACACACGCCCTGGCCGATGCGGGATCGATCTCGAGCGACCTCATCAAAGACCCGGACAAATCGGACATGCTTCCCGAATCGTCCGTCCTGATCTGCCCGTCTTCCGAGGACACCATCCTGGAAGACGGATGGGCGGCCGGCAGCGCCAACCAGGACCGCTCTTATTTTGCCCGCAAGGCCCGTGAGCGGCGCTACATTCTCGCCACGGAGAAGTATGGCGCCAGTGGCGAGACAGACATGTGGGTCCATACCTCCTACGGCGCCAACGGCGGCAACTGGGAGAGCAGCTGTTTCTACAACCGCTGGGCGATGCCCCACCCGTGGATCGACGAACGGGCCGGGAGAACCCAGCACGCCAAGCTGCCCAAGTTCCAGACCGCCCCCTCCGAGGTGATCAGCATCTTTGACGGCTGGTTCAACCACGTCTCGGGGGCAGACTTCTTCAGCCTGCGTCACGTTCAGCAGACCCGCATCAACGTGCTCTGCGCCGACGGACATACCGAGTCGCTGGAGAACGAGGAGGTCAGCGCCATGAGTTCCAGAAGCTTCTACGGCGATGGTGACTTCTACGACCAGTCTCTCAAGCCGAACCATTACTTCGTGCCCCCCTCCGACGCCCCGAAGGGCTGGCCCAGAGACTGGTAGACCTGACAGAGCGAATTCGACCCGGGCCGGCGCCTGCTGAGGTGTCGGCCCGTTCCATGCGCGGCCGGAAAAGGCTGCAACCCTCACAGCAGGACGGAATTGCCTCTGGAGAAGGTCCAGACAATGCGGAAATTCGATTCGACATGCAGAAAATCTGTATTTTATCCTTCAGTTGCGGGCGGAAGTTTCGATAGGGCGGTCCCGGACGACTTCGGTCGATCGCGTCCCCCGGACGCGAGGAGGTGGACCATGGTAGACAACATCAACTCACTGCAGAACAGCTTCGCGGCGACCAATCTGTTTCAGAAATCGCCGGCCAACACGATCATCGAGACCCTGCGGGCGTCGCGCGAGGAGGACAACCCCATCCGCGAGCGAACGCGCCATGACCAGTCGTCGACGGTCTATCGCCAGCACGTCCAGAACCTCAACGAGCAGATCAACGAGCTCAACGTGGAGATGGGCAAGGTCGAAGTGGCGTCCAAGGCCGTCGGAGACGTCAAAGACAGCCTCGTGCGCATGAAAGAGATCACCCAGGAGCTCAATGAAGGTACGATCGACGAGGACAAGCGGACCGACCTCACCGAGGAATTCCAGGCCCTCGCCGCCGGCGTCGATAAGATCGTGGACGAAACCGTCTCGGGCGACAAGGCCCTGCTGAGCGGCGGCAACGAAGCGATGGCCGACCTGCGGGCCGCCAAAGGGATGGCCCTGACCGACGACGCAGTGGGCAACATCGAACGCGCCCTGCAGGACACCGACCTGGCCGAGGACACCCTCGCCGCCAAACAGAACCGCATCGAGAAATACCTCGAAAAACAAACCGCTGCCCTGACCAGATACGAGGCGTCCGAAGAAAAAATCGCCTCCTACGACCACGCCGCCGACGTGGCGGCACGCAGCAAGCAGTGGATGCAGGACAACGCCGTCACGTCCTATATGACGCAGGTCGGCGTGAACCCAGCCAGCGCATACTTCCTCCTGCAGTAACGCCGCAGCCTTCAAACCAGCATACAGACTCCCTACACCCAGGGCTCGGCCCCGCAACACCGGGCCCTGGGTGCGGCCTTTTTGGGGTTGACGAACGAGGGGAGACGCCGGTGACACCGGTTTCACGTCGCATGGGCTTCCAGCCCATGTTCTGTTCTGGTTCCTCGCCCCGGCGCGGATCTCATTTCGCCTTCGACGATTCGCCCGCAACAAGTTGCGAGCCCTACGGCCTGACCGACCCCCAGAACAAGGGTGCCCCGGTTTGTGCAGCGAGCCCAAGCGAGCTG
>CAZFPT010000131.1:0-9285 GCA_964521005.1 uncultured Planctomycetaceae bacterium
CAAGATGGGGCTTCAACGATACTCGGGGTGCCCGGGGCTGTGCCGGTCGGAGCGATCGCAGCGAGGGAGGAACGGAGCAACCCGGTTGCTCAGCTCGCTTGGGCTCGCTGCACAAACCGGGGCACCCTTGAAAGGGCTGATCGCCGAAGACGAAACAGAACAGAACATGGGCAGGATGCCCATGCGACGCGCAGGCCGTAGGGCTCGCAACTTGTTGCGGGCGGGATCGCCGGAGGCGCTGCCGACATCGGCCAGCCCTACAAGTTCATTCCATTTTTCTGTGGTCTTTCTCGCCGTCGGCGCCGTTAAATGATTCATCAGGAAACGAAAAAGGAGAGACTATGAATCATCATGTGTCGGCCTGTTGTGTGGGCGTGTGTCTGTTGGTCGGTCTGGGAAGCGTCGGCTGCGCTGCCGGCGGGGAGGGGTTCACGTCCTGGGCGGTGACATTGGACAAGGCGTTGCCCGGCGAGAAGGACCTGGTCCTGCACGTGGCCACGCGGGAGGGGAAAGTCCTCGCTGCCTTCGGCGACGCCCCGAAGTACAATTCGTTCTGGCACGAAGCCGACGTATCGAAACTCACGGTCCGCGACGGGGTGTTCACCGGGCCGGTCAAGGTCACCGTCACGCCCGACCCATGGGTGCCCGCCGACGGCAAGCCGTTCACGTGCACCTACACGCTGGCCGCCCCTGCCGGTGAGGGCGGCAAGGCGTCCTACGCGCGAACGGTCGGCGGCAAGGAGGTGCGTTCCACGGTGGCTGCGGTGCAGAACCCGCCCCCCGGCGAGTCCGCCACCGAGCGTTACAGCCTGCGGTTTTTCCGTGCCCTTCGCATGCTCGCCCCGGCCCGCGGGAAGAAGTGGTCGAGCGTCAACTACGCCCTGGACATGGCGCTTTCGTTTGCGATCGAGCCCAACGGCGAGGTAAGCGAAGCCCTCTTCGAAAGTGTCGTTCCGGACTATCGCAGCTACTCGGCCGAGGTGATCTCGATCGACGTCAAACGCGACGGGCCTTGGCTGACGGGGCAGGCTGTGGTCGACGTGGACTACGGCAGGGACGCCAAACGCGTTGCGAAACGGGTCATGCGGCACACCTACACGTTCCGCGGCTACGCCATCGGCGACAAGGCCGTCGCGCGGTACGACGCGAAGGTCCTCGACGTGCACGACAAAAACATCGTCGCCTGGGGCACCCGGACGCGCGAAAAGGCGCCCGCTCCCGCCCAGAGCATGGCGAAGATCCGCCTGCATGACGGGATGGGCAAGTCCTGGCCGGTGATTCTCACGCTCGCATTGGACGAGGACGGGCCCATTCACGGGTTCGCCTATGCCAGCGGATGGAACCACCAGGTGCACCTCGTGGACGCATCGAAGCTTCGTCTGACGGACGGGCGGCTGGTCGGGCCGATGACCGTTACGCTCGACCCGGACGTCTACAAGGACCCGAAGGTCGTCATCACGTTGGACTACACCATCGACGCCAAAGCGACCGGCACGGTGCTGGAGGGCACGTTCGTTCGCACCGGGGCAGCCGTCACCGCCCGCAAGCTGGATGAGGAACTTGCTGCCTTGCAAAAGAAGGACGTCGAGGGTCGAGTAACCGGCAAGCTCTCGCATCGCCAGCCGCCGGCCGTCACGCAGAATACGCTGGGCAAGGCGCATCTGGGTCTGGGCTGGTCGATGATGGGCGGCGAGCGCGTGAAGGGCAAGAAGGGGTGGCATCACCACGCCGCCGTCGAGCTGACGATGAAGGACGGCAAGGTCACCCGCGCTCGGCTGATGAACCCC
This sequence comes from uncultured Planctomycetaceae bacterium, assembly GCA_964521005.1. Classification (GTDB taxonomy): domain Bacteria; phylum Planctomycetota; class Phycisphaerae; order SM23-33; family SM23-33; genus CAZFPT01. The sequence continues at coordinate 1,788 of CAZFPT010000131.1, forward strand.
AGGGACGCCGACGTGCTGGACGCGAAGAACGTCGAGGCGACGCTGAAAGTGGACGGTTCGCGCGTGACCGGGCGGGTGGTGTTCGACGTGACCAGCAAGTGGGTCGCCGACGGCCGATATGCGTTCGACCTCTATGGCGTGTTCCGCGGCAACAAGCTCAGCGGCCTGTGGCGCGGAACGTTCAACGGCACGCCCATCCTCACCAAGAGCGCAAAGCTCAACGGCACGCTCAAGAGCGAGTGAGGCACACACAGCCGAACGCGCAGCCGGTTCGGTGTGGTCATGCGATTCGTCCTCGGCTACAATCGATGCACAACCCACTGGCCGAGAGGTTTTCATGCTTCCAGACGACGTTCGCGAGTACATCGATACCAACAGAGACCGCTTTGTGGCGTCTCTCTGCGAGTTTCTTCGGATCCCGTCGATTGCCAATGAGCGGCTCGATCCGCACCCCTGCCAGGCGGCGGCGGATTGGCTGGCGGACTATTGCACCAGGCTTGGTCTGCACACGCAGGTCCTGCCCACCGCGGGGCAACCGGTGGTGGTCGCGCGGCAGGCCGCGCCTGCCGGCGCGCCGACGGTGCTCATTTACGGCCATTACGACGTTCAGCCGGCAGAACCGCTCGAGTTGTGGGAGACGCCGCCGTTCGAGCCGGCCGTCCGCGACGGGCAGATTTTCGCCCGCGGGGCCAATGACGACAAGGGCCAGCTCTTCGCCCACCTGATGGCCTTCGAGGCATGGCAGCAGGCCGGCGGTGGCGTTCCGGTCGGCGTGACGTTCTTCTTCGAGGGCGAGGAGGAGATCGGCTCGCCCACGCTCGAGCCGTTCATCGAGGCCCATCGCGAGTTGCTCTCTGCCGAGGCGTGCGTCATCTCGGATTCGGAGTTCTTTGCCGAGGGCATTCCGTCGATCACGTATTCGCTGCGTGGCCTCATGACGGCGGAGCTGACGGTTACTGGCCCGGCGAGGGACGTTCACAGTGGCGTCAACGGCGGGGGGCTGGCGAATCCTCTCAACGCCCTGGCGGCCATGGTGGGGGCGATGCACGACGCCGACGGACGCGTGACGCTGCCCGGCTTCTATGACGACGTGATCGAACTGACCGACGCCGAGCGGGCCGAGTGGGCCAGGCTGCCCTTTGACGAGGGCCAGTACGCCCAGGCCATGGGCGTGGCGGAACTGGGCGGCGGGGAGAAGGGCTACAACGCGCTGGAGCGGCGGTGGGGTCGCCCGACGCTGGACTGCAACGGCATCGTCGGCGGCTACACCGGCCCGGGCGACAAGACGATCATTCCGGCCTCCGCCTCGGCGAAGCTCTCGATGCGACTGGTCCCGGACCAGGACCCCGGCCGGGTTTTCGCCGGGTTGGAGCGGTACGTTCGGGAGAACACCCCGCCGGGTGTCGAGGCGAGCGTCGAGCACCATGCCGGTGCCCGGGCGGTGATGCTGACGACCGACTCGCCGGCGATGCGGGCCGCCTCGAAGGCCTGCGAGGAAGCGTTCGGCCGAGAGCCCGCGCTGATCCGCTGCGGGGCGTCCGTGCCCGTTACCGAGGTGTTTCAGAGGTTGTTGGGGCTGGACGCGGTGATGCTCGGGCTGGGTCTGCCGGACGACAACATCCACTCCCCCAACGAGCGGTTCAAGCTCTCGCAGCTGCTGGGCGGGGCGGCCGCCTCGGCGGCGCTGCTGGGCGAGATGGGGCAGGCGGGCTGAGCGGCGGCGAAAACCGTAAAACCGCTCTTGACATTCCGGGGAAAACGGGCATAATTCCCTGATTCCCGTTTAGGAACAAGGAGCACGCAAGTGTATGCAGTGATCGAAGACAGTGGTCAGCAGTTTCGGGTCGCCGAGGGCGACGTGCTGAACGTGGACATCCGCGAGCTGGACGACGACGCCAAACAGGTCGAGTTCGACCGCGTTCTGCTGGTCTCCGACGACGGCGACGTCAAGGTCGGAACGCCGCTGGTGCAGGGTGCGAAAGTGACGGCCGACATCCTGGACAGCGAGTTCAAGGGCACGAAGGTCCAGAGCTTTTACTGGCGCCGGCGGAAGTCCTCCAAGAAGAAGACCGGCCATCGCCAGAAGTACCTCAAGGTGAAGGTCACCGGCATCCAGTCGTAACACGGACGACGCATCAACCTTTCCAGGCCGCCTCGAAAACCGGGGCGGCCTTTCTGCTGCGCGGGGGGATCTCCCGCTTGTCGCGTGGCGCGATTCGCTTGTCGCTCGATACCCCCACGGTTCGCGGAGCTCAAGATGGGGCTTCAGTGATACTTCGGGTGCCCGGGGCTGTGCCGGTCGGAGCGAGCGCAGCGAGGGAAGAACGGAGCAACCCGGCTGTCGCGATGCCCGACCACTGCCAGGATCGCAATCCGGACCAACCGGGTTGCTCAGCTCGCTCAGGCTCGCTGCACAAACCCGGGCACCCTTGTTTGGGGGGCGGCCATCCGTAGGGCTCGCAACTTGTTGCGGGCGCAACACCGAAGACGAAACAGAACAGAACATGGGCTGGAAGCCCATGCGACGGTCATCCGTAGGACCCGCTACTTGTTGCGGGCGCGATCGAAAATCGATGCGGGCCATCACTCCGTCGCCAGTCGCCAGTCGCTTGTCGCTGCTTTTTGCTTGTCGCTGCTTTCCCCGGCGTGTTTCATCTGGCGGCGGGGTTATTCCGATAACAGGATACGCAGGGCTGTGGTTTTGGACTTTCTCGCCAATGCGGGAAATGCTATAGTACAGGGTAATGCATTGAGGCACATTTCAAGTCACTGCCGTACTGCATGGGGGCAGGTCAGCGGCGGAATGTAAGGAGTAGAGCCATGGCTGAACGGAATCGGACAAACCACGGTGGCCATAAGGGCTTCACGCTGATCGAGTTGCTGGTGGTGATCGCAATCATCGCGTTGCTGGTCTCGATCCTCCTGCCCAGCCTCAAGAAGGCCAAGGAAAGCGCCAAGTCGATGTACTGCAAGACGAACATGCGTACCGTCGCGATGGCCGTTCGGCAGTATGCCTATGAGGAAAATGATCTGCTCGTGTGGTATCGCGTCAGGCCCGGCGGCAGCTTCTATCCCAATGGCGAGTTCTTCACGAACATGCTGGTCCGTAAGGGCGTCGTCGAAGGTCAGAACATCAACAAAGTACCGGGCTCGGAAGATTTCAGCCCGTTCCGTTGCCCCAACGGCCTCGATGAGTTCGGGGGTGCATGGAGTGGCGGCATTGATATCCCCAACACCTCGCCGGAGTGGAAAAAGTGGTTCTACGACCCCGCAAGCGGGGGCGACTATCCCGAGGTTCTCGATACGGCCGTCCGTACGTGGTACAGCCTCAATGCTACGAACAAGGGCTATTCCCCCTTCCGGGTGATCTACGGGCTGACCGAGGAGCAGTACGAATCGTCGGGCTTCCAGAACGACGAGCGGCGCATGGCCAAGGTCCAGCGGGGCTCGGAACTCGTGCTCCTGTTTGAGGGCTGTCGGGCATTCCAGGGGACCCACGCCAACCACATCGCCGCGAACCACCCGCCCTACACCAGCCCATTCAGCGGGGGGAGCAACATGGCCTTCTTCGACGGGCACGTCGAGCAGTTCGACACGACGGTCTTCTCGGACCCCGAGGAGAACCTCTCAGGATCCGGCTACGTCGGCGCCCTCTCGCGAAACAGCAAACCCATCATGCGATGGGAAGAGAAGCGGGATACGCGGCGGTAGCTCTCCGCCCGCATCGCGCCGGCAGAGGCCCGCAGAGCCCGTGGCAATACGCCGTCCGGGCGTTTCCTATCGCGTTCCGTATTTCTCCTTGTAAGGGAAAACGGTCTCGCTGAACCACTTGCCCGTCCCTTCCTGGAAACGGGTCGTTTCGTACGTTCGCGCGCTGCCGTCCATGAAGCTGAGATTCGTCATGGCGTGCAGCGGATTGATGACCGGCCCGTGGCGTGCGGCGATATGACCCGGGTCGTAGATCTGCCCCCACTCGTTGCCCTCGGTGAACATGACGAACTCGGAGGTCCGCTTCATCCGGGTCAGCCGGCGCTGGGGGTCCGCATTCAAGGCCTCGTGCTCCTTATAGTGAACATGAAACGGCGCGTCATCATGGTTGGTTGCATTGGGGCAGTACCACGCCCGGACGGCCGCCCCGCCGATGTCGGCAGGCTGACCGTTCTTGAACTCTCCCTCCGAGTACCAGCGGAACAGGTCCGGGTGACGGCTGTTATGTTCCCACCGCGCGCTGCCGTGGCGCTGCTCCAGTGAACCACTGGGACAGCGGAAAATGCTGGGCCTCTCGCCGGGGGCCGACTTCTGAGCGTGGGGGGCGTCGGCGTATCCGCCGCGGACGAGCATGTCCGCCCAGAACTCCCCCTGTTTGTAGACCCGGTTGCCGGGATTGTCGCTGATGCGATACCACACCAACATCTGGTTGTAGCCCTGGGCGTAGTTGATGACGGCCCCGGCGATACCCTTCATGTTCGTGACACACACGGCGGTCTTGGCCTGCTCCTTGGCCTGCTTGAGGCTGGGCAGCAGGATGGAGACCAGCAGCGCCACGATCGCGATCACCACCAGCAACTCCACCAGCGTGAACCCCCGCCCTTGCGTGGATCGACCCGAACCGAACATTGACCGTTTTTTCATGGTGGCGAACTCCTGACCGAGGGATCGACCCATCGGTCGGCCCCTGATACTGACCCTGTAGTGGAAAATCAACATCCAATACCCGTTTTATACCCGATAGGCTCGTATTGAGGCAAGCGAAATATGACTATGCGCAATGCCTGCTGTAGCGTGCGGGTTTCCGTCGTTTTTGGGGGTCATTCCTTGGTTCAGCGGTGCGTTCTGCGGTATAATCAAAGTTGGCTGGGGCGCTGTCGGACGATGCGGTAAGGCGCCGAATGCCTGCCGTGCTTGGCCGTCCCTGCCACATCCTGAGGCTCCTTGTGAGGTATCTGATATGCGAACGGGTTACCGACGCGGATTCACACTCGTGGAACTTCTGGTCGTCATTGCGATCATCGCGCTGCTGGTCTCGATTCTCTTGCCCTCGCTCAGCCGGGCCAAGGAACAGGCCAGGACGGCAGTGTGCCTGGCGAATCTCAAGGGGATTGGCTCGGCGATTGCCGGCTATCACTCACGCCACAACGGCGTCCTGCCGCCCGAGCGGATGGCCGACGGCAGCGAGCGGATGTACTGGGTTCATCTTCTGGATGAGACCAATTCGATCGAGGACTACAGGCAGGACGATTACAACATTCCCGATCAGCCCAGCGTGCTGCGTTGCCCCAACGAACAGAAGCGCCTGTTCAACTATGGCGAGTACGCCCCGGACTGGGGCATCGGGCGAAGCAAGCACATGCGAGACAACCCCGGCCGGGCGACCGTGATCGACCTGGAGCGAATGGACAGCTCCGGCAATACGCTGCACTACATCCACACCTCCTATGCGATCAACGGGGGCAATACCGAGTCCAACGTCTTCGCCTGGCCGAAGACCGTTCCCCACAAGCGGTGGGGCGGTGCAACAGGGAAGCACCTGGTTCGCGTCAGTCAGTTCATCAACAGCCCCTCCAAGGTGATGAGTGTTCATGACGGGGTCTTCACCCACATGAGCGGGCACGACGCGATGCACAAACGCCACAACTTCGGCGAGACGATCAACATCGTGTTCTGCGACGGCCGGGCGGCGTCCTTCTCCCCCGAAGAGGTACCCAGCACCTGGCGGCCGGACGATGAGGACTACGACGAATACACCATCACGCCCTGGTACAAGCCCTGAGCCAGCCGGGCGATTGACCGATTGACCGACCGACCCGCGTCACTGAGGCGATGCGGGTCGTTTCGTGCGCGGGCGACGTTGACGCCTCGCAGCCGACGGGCTATCCTGCCGGTAGCTGCCCGGTGCGATGACGGCCGGGCCAGACACCGAACCCCACACAGCCGGAGATCTGTCTGATGCCCGATTCGAAAGACACCGCCGTCAAGTCGCTTGGCCTGCGGGAGGTCGACTCGCCGCTGACGCTGTCCACCGTTTTCGGCGACGGGATGGTCAACTTCACGCCCGACGAGTCGCGCGTCCGCTACGACGTCGAGTACATCCCCGGCCAGGAGACCCAGGACGAGGTCTACTTCGAGATGGCCGGCCCGCGGAAAAAGCTGTTCTTCGACCCCTCCAGCACCACCGCAGCCATCGTCACCTGCGGCGGGTTGTGTCCGGGCCTGAACACTGTTATCCGCTCGGTCTACCTGCAGCTGTATCACGGCTACGGGGTCCGGAACGTCTACGGCGTGCGGTTCGGCTACCGGGGGTTGCATCCCGACAGCGGGGCAGAGCCCGTCAAGCTGACCCATGAGATCATCGAGAACATCCATCGCGAGGGCGGGACGATGCTCGGAAGCTCCCGCGGGCCGGGCGACGTGCCCACCATGGTGCAGTTCCTGGCCGACCGGAAAATCAACATGCTCTTCTGCGTGGGCGGCGACGGTACGCAGGCCGGCGCCCACGCGCTGGCCGAGGAGATCGCCCGCCGCGAGCTGCCCATTGCGGTGGTGGGCATTCCCAAGACCATCGACAACGACATCAGCTACGTCGAGCGGACCTTCGGGTTCTCGACGGCCACCGAGCACGCCCGCGATATCCTGGACTGCGCCCACAACGAAGCCCACTCGTACGACAACTGCGTAGCCGTGGTGAAGCTCATGGGGCGACACGCCGGGTTCATCGCCGCTGCCGCCAGCGTCGCCAGCCAGGACGTGAACGTCTGCCTCGTGCCCGAGATCCCCTTCGCCCTGCGCGGCGAGAAGGGCCTGCTGCCGCTGCTGAAGCAACGCATCCTCGAGCGGCGCCACGCGCTGGTGGTGGTGGCCGAGGGCGCCGGGCAGGACCTGCTCGTCGACGAAGACCGCAAGCGCGACGCCTCGGGCAATCTCAAGCCCGCCGACATCGGCGATTTTCTTTACGACCAGATCGACGCGTATCTCACCGAGCAGGCGGTCGCCCACAACATGAAGTACCTCGACCCGAGCTACGCCATCCGCTCGACCCCTCCGGACGCCAACGACAGCGTGCTGTGCGATCGGTTCGCACGGTCGGCCGTCCACGCCGCGATGGCCGGCAAGACCGACCTGCTCATCGGCCTGTGGCACGGCGTATACGTGCATGTGCCGATCCGCCTGGCCATCTCCCGGACCAAACGCATGGAGGCCGAGGGCGAACTCTGGCGGGCCGTCCTCGCCACGACGGGTCAGCCCGCACGCTTCGAGTAAGGGTCGACCCGCAAGGCCGTGCGACGATAAGCGTTTCCGTCGCATGGGCATCCTGCCCATGATCTGCCTTGTCTCGGCCTTCGGCGATCGCGCCCGCAACAAGTTGCGAGCCCTACGGCTGGCCGAACCTCAACCAAGGGTGCCCGGGATTGTGCCGGTTCGAGCGAGCGCAGCGAGGGAGGAACGGAGCAACCCGGCGAGCCGGAAACAAGCGAACGGCCCGTGCCCATTGGCGTGATCG
>CAZFPT010000132.1:0-9216 GCA_964521005.1 uncultured Planctomycetaceae bacterium
TGCGGAGACGCCGGTGGCACCCGTTTTACGTCGCATGGGCTTCCAGCCCATGTTCTGTTCTTCTTCCCGAACCAACTCCTTGATGCCGTTTCGCCTTCGGCGAAATCTGCCTGTCAGTCGTTCGCGTGTGCGCGGTAGACGGTGGGGTCGTCCAGCGTCCCGGCGAAGAGGTCCACGGTGTCCCCCCGGTCGCCCAGCCAGTAGACCTGTGTGCCGCAGTTCGGGCAGAAGTGGTACGTGCCGTGAGCGTCGCAGGCCTTGCCGCTTCGACCTCGGTAGGCCTTGGGCTCGCCGGTGGTGGTTTCAAACCGGTCGCGCTTCACGGTTACGAACGGGGCGCTGAATGTGCCGGTCGCCTTGCGGCAGCCGACGCAGTCGCACGTGCTTGTTTTCTCGACCGGGGCCGAGGCGGTGTACTGAACGCGGCCGCAATGACAACGACCGGTGAAGGTATCGATGTCCCGCGCCGGTGCCAGGGCCTTCTGGGTTTGGCTCCTGCGTGGGACGGTCTTGACCTGGACGCAGCCGGCGGTGGACAGGACGAGGGCAAGGGCGGATGCAAGCAGCAGGCGGATGGCCGTGTTCATGTTGTTCTCCCACGTTGGTTTGTTGACGACGATGCGACTGAGTGTACGGGTAATGTAAGGGGAGTCAAGAGCGAAGAAGTGAAATGGCGGGGGTTGGCCAGGTAAAAAAAAGCGGGCCGACCCGTGAGAGTCGACCCGCCCTGAATGTCCACCGGCAGCAGGGGTGTTAGAACTTCACCATGACCTGCCAACGAGCGAAGAACGCCGGATCGTCGTTCCGGTCGCTGTAGAAGTTGCCCGGGCAGAAGTACTCACCGATCAGATGCGTGGAGACGTGTTCGTTGAACTCGTACGTCGCCATCGCGGTGAGCAGGTGGCCGCGGAAGTTTCCGTTGGAGGAGAACTGCGCGGGTGTGGCGTAGCGGTCCTGCTGGTTGTTGTCCGCCCAGAGGACGTGATAGTCGAAGTGCAGCCCGAGCTTCTCCATCGGGTTGCAGCTCCAGCCGGCCTGGAGGCGGTGAAGGTTCGTGAACATCGCGGCCGGGCCTTCCATACGGTCGACGCCGCCCTGGTAGATGTTCAGGCACTGGAAGCAACGACCCCAGAGGATGTCGAACGATCCGTTGGGCTCGTCGCTGCCGGAGCGGTACTCGTAGCCGATGCGGAGGTTGTTGTTCCACTCGTCCTTGAAGTAGTACCGCAGTTTGGAGTTGAAGCCCATCGCGGCGACTTCCACGCCGGCCTTCTGACCGAACTGACCAGCCAGCTCGGCGTAGAGCTTCCAGTTGTCGTCGATGTCATGTTCCAGGCGTGTGCCCACCGTGGAGATGTCGGAATCGAATCCGCCGGCGGTCTCCATGTTGGTCTTTCGCCAGACGTAGTAGCCGTCGATCTGCGTGCGTTCGAGCGACTTGTTCCGCACGTACAGGACGGCGGCGACTTCGTCGTTCTCGATCAGGGCGCGGTCGCGATCGTTGACCGGTCGCAGCCAGCGGTCCTGGTCGGAGCACTGCCAGATGAAGAACCCGTCGACGGTCGTCTGCCAGTCTTCCAGCTCGTAGGTCACGCGGGCCATGTCAAAGAAAGCGGTCCGCGATCCGTCCAGCGGCGTCCCTTCATAGAACCACCAGTCGTTGAGCTTGCCGGGGTGCTGACGACCGACTTTAACGGTCATCGGAAGCCCGAACGCGTTGCGCCACTCGACGTTCAGCTTGTCGATGATGACCTCGTCCAGGTCCGTGTCACGCAGGTTGGTTCCCGTGTCGCTGCCGGTGGGGCGGCACCAGTTGTACCACTCCCACGTCAGTCCGACGTTCAGGTCGACATCCTCGATGGGCGTGACGGTGGCCCACAGGCGGGTGCGGTAACGCTGCCAGAACCGCTCGCCGCCGGGGGTCGCGTCGCGGAGCGTGTCGTCGGCCGGAGCAACCGCGTCCATGTCTCGCATGTTCTTGTCCCAGATGGCCCGGGCGCGGAAATCGCCACCCCACTTCAGCCACGGGGCCGCCTCGTTCGACTGGCGTTTGAAATCGCACACGGGGCACGAACCGGCACCCTCGTGCTCGTGCGCCTGGGCGATCGCCATCTGCGGCGCCACTGCCGCCACGATGAGCCCAGCCAGCACTATCCGTATCCATACGTTCCTTCTCATGCCTTGCTCCTTCTGAAAAAACTGGTTGTCAGGTGGACTTCAAAAACGTCCTTCAGATATCCCGTACTGTGTATCTGTTCGGGATCTCACGGTTTAGGCTTGAAACATTTTTGTAGATGGGCGTCGTCCGGCGATTTTGAAATGCAGCTGACCACAATAAAGGTCAGCAGGCTCAGCGGCAGGGCGATCACGATCGGGTCCACCACAGGCCAGTTCGGATGCCCCGCGAGAATGCTCGGTTTCCCGTCGGTCAGCATCTGGACCAGCCCGATGGCCGAGGCTTCCTTCGCCTTGACCAGCAGCAGCCAGAACGCCGTCACCACGAATCCGACGAGCATCGAGGCGATCGCGCCGGCCCGGGTCGCGCGGCGGAAGAACAACCCGCCCACGAACGCCGGAAGGAACGCCGAGCCGCACAGGCCGAAGAAAATCGCCGTCGCCCGCGCGATCATCGTGCTCTCGCGGGCGTAGTAGCTGATCAGTGCCGCCACGAGGATGCCGATCACGATCCCGATGCGTGTCACGCCGATACCCGTATGGCGGCGGGGTGTCAACTGGTCGAATACGTCGCGACCGATGCTGGTCCCGGCGGCGTGGAACTGGCTGGAGAGCGTACTCATCGCGGCGGCCAGCAGCGTCAGCAGAAAGACCATCCCGAACCACTTGGGCATCGCCAGCTTCATGTACGTCGGGATGATCTGCCCGGAGTTGCCCTTGGCCAGCACGATGGAAATGGTTCGCCCCTGGACCACCGGAATGCTGTTGCCGTCGACCTCGGCGGTGGCGAGGGGCGCATCGCCGGTGAGCGCCACCGGGGCGAGCTTGCCCTTGACGTCCTCGTATACGCCGTCCTTGTCCTCGTCCTGCATGAGTTGCAGCACGGCGTGATTCTTCTCGGCGTCGATGACCTTCGCCACCCGCCCGGTGAGTTTCGGGCCCTTCCTGGCGAACCACGCGTTGGACAGGGCGCCGACGGTGAACGCCACGCCCGTCATGATGAGGATGAACACGCCGCCGACCAGTACCGCCCGGTTGAGCTCCTTCTTCGAGCGGACCGTCATGAACCGCACCGCCAGTTGCGGCTGGGCGAGCACGCCAATACCCACGCCCAGCGTGATGGTACTGACCACGATCCACCAGAGATCGTAGCCCTTGTCTCCGAAGCCGAAGGGCGGCATGGCCGTCCAGCCCTCGTGGCCGATGCTCTTGAGCTTGCCCGGAACCAGCGTCGAGAGGTCCGTGAGGTCCTGGTGTCCCTCCGTGACGCCCCCCACGGCGATGTACGTGTAGATCAGCAGCGCGAGCATGCCGACGAACATGATCGTTCCCTGCAGGGCGTCGGTGTACATCACGCCCTTGAGCCCGCCGACCACCACATAGCCGGCCACCAGCACGCTGAAGATCAGCAGGGCGATGCGGTAGTCCTGCTCGGTGTCGCCGGTGAACGCGAAGTGGCGGGCGATGAACTCGCATCCGCCGATCAGCACAGCCGAGGCGTACAGCGGGATGAACAGGAAGATGATCAACCCGGCGAAAACCTGCAGAAACTTGCTCTGGTAGCGCCGTCCGATCAGCTCCGGGAAGGTGTGGGCGTCGAGGCGGTGCCCCATCCGGCGGGTGGGACCGCCCAGGAACACGAACGCAATGAAGATGCCCACGAAGATGTTCAGGAACGTCAGCCAAAGCAGGCTCATCCCGAACAGGCCCGCCACGCCGCCGAAGCCCACGATCGCGCTGGTGGAGATGAACGTCGCTCCATAGCTCAGCGCCATCACGAACGGATGGGCCTTGCGCCCGGCGAGCATGTAGTCCGAGGCGCTCTTGGTGCCCCGGAACCCCAGCCAGCCGAGATAACCGACGACAAGCAGGTACAGCACCACAATGACGATATCCAATGCCCCGACGGCGGCGAGCACCATGTGCAGTCTCCTTTTGTGGTGAGGACCGCCCCGGCAGCGAGCGGAGCGATCTTCATGATGGTGGACAGACGGCGTTGTTGGGATGTGTACGAAGCTCAGATGCCGCGGGGCAGGGCGGTCGGGCCGGCTAGAGCTCTTCTTCGACTTCCTTCTCGTGCTGTGCCCAGGCGACGTCCTCCGCCTCGACGTGGTCGTCGCCACGGTTCCAGTTCAGCAGGCCGTAGATCACGCACAGCAGGGAACTGGCCAGGCAGAGAACATACGCCAGCCAGACGTACGGATCGTCGATGCCGAGAAAGCCAAGCATTTCGAACTCCTTTTCCCGCGATGTTGGAAGTGTCTGCCCGGGCCCAGTGCCACCCAAACCCCGGTACGGCCATGCGGTAGCGGTTCTTGTAGGGTATCGGTCGGATGTTTTCAAAGAAGAATCCGGGAAAATTCGTCCCGGACCGAATTCTCCGCCCGCTGTCCAATGCACCTCGGGCAGGTGCTGCCGTATGGGTCGACGGATCGGTGCGAGGGGGTCGGCTATTTTGTTGACACCCGATTCGCGCCATCTATAATCGCAGAACGACGATGGTCTGGATGTGCAGGACCGGCGCGTTTTCATTCTTTCCGATCATGGTGAACCTGCCGACGTGACCTGTAGCCAAGCCCTGTTCTTGAGCTTAGTTGGGAGATCGTATGTTGAGTAAGAGACTGGCAAGCCTGTTGGTGCTGCTGGCGGCTGTGAGCTGCCTTGTTCTCGCCTCGGCCGCATGGGCACAGCTCGATGCGGACGCCTCCGCGGATCAGAAGAAACCCGCCGAACTCTGGGAGGACATGCTTCATTACATCAAAGTCGCCCAGCCGACGGCCGCCAGGAGCAACGCCCTGGCGCTGCTTCAGTCCGGCGCGAGCAAACGCGAGGTCTATCGCCTCTCGGTGGAATGGCCCGGCTCGGCGGTCACGCTTCAGCGTGGCAGCCGCCTGGAGGGCATGAAAGAGCCCGTCGCCCGCCTCCGCAAGATGATCGAAGAGGGCTACGAACTCGAACGGGCCGACCCCAATGAGATCGCCCGCGCCATCGAGAAGCTCGGGGGCAAGTCCCTCCAGGGCATCAAGAACGCCCAGGAGCGCCTCAAGACCTCCGGCGAATACGCCCTGCCCAAGCTTGTCGGCGTGCTCACCAGCGAAGAGTCCTCCGACCGACTCAGGGAACGCGTCATCAATGTCCTTCCGATGCTCGGCAAGGAAGCGGTCCGGGGCCTGTCCTGTGCGCTGCAGACCGAAGATCCGAAACTCGTGCAGAACCTCGCCTACGCCCTGGGACGCATCGAGTATCCCCACGCCGCACCCAGGCTGAAAGAGGTGCTCGAGCGCGAAGGCCTCCTCAAGGAGACCCGCAAGTACGTCGAGTCCGCCCTCATCCGGTGTGCCGGACGCAAGGCCCTCAAGAAGTCGGCGGCTGAGCTGTTCTACGATTGGAGCCTGAAGTACTACTACCGGGCCGAGTCCATCCAGCCCGACCCGCGGTACGATACAGCCAACGTGTGGTACTGGCAGGACGGAATCCTGACGTATAAGAAGGTCGTCCGCCCGATCTTCACCGATGTCTACGCCATGCGGATGGCCAGGCTGGCGCTGAAGCACGACCCGAAATACTACCCGGCCGTCCCGGTGTGGCTCTCGGCGATGATCAAGAAGGAAGCCGACCTGCCCCAGGGCGCGACCGACACCATCCGTGGCGAGAATCAACCCCCCGCCGATTATTACGCCCTGGCGTCCAGCCCGAAGTTCCTCCAGGCGGTGCTCGCACGGGCTCTGAAGGACGACTACACGGACGTGGCGATCCCGGCGATTCAGGCCCTGGCCAAGACGGCCGGGGCGCGAAGCCTCGTCCAGCCCGTCGAGGGAGGCACCCAGCCGCTGGTGGGAGCGATGACCTACCCCTCGCGTCGCGTGCGTTTCCTGGCGGCGTGGGCACTGGGCAACGCCCGACCGGACCGTGAATTCCGTGGCAGCCAGCTGGTGATTCCCGTCCTCAGCGAAGCCGTCCGCCAGACCGGCGAGAAGACCGCGCTGTTCGTTGCCGCCGGCGACCGGGCCAACGCCCTCAAGGCTGCCGTCCGGGAGACGGGCTACAAGGTGATCGACGAGTCCAACCCGACCAAGGCAATCCTCGCCGCCGCCGATACCGCCGGGGTGGACGTGGTGGTGCTCACGGGCAAGCCGGACCCGGTTCCGTTCGTCCGCAGCATGCGGAAGATGCCCCTGCTGTCCGGTACGCCGGCCGTGATCGCCCTGAACAACGCCGCGACCCGGGCACTGGCCGAAGAAGACGGCCGCGTGCTCATCGTCGACGAGAATGGGCAGGACATGGCCGATGCGATCGCCAAGGCGATCAAGCTCGGCGCCGGTGAGCCCCTCAGCGAGGACGAAGCCGCCCAGTGGGCCGTCCGGGCCTGCCGGAGCATTCAGGGCCTGGGAATTACCCGCAACAAGGTCTATGAGATCGACCGGGCCCGCCCGGCACTGATCGCCGCGCTCTCCGCCGACAACGACGACGTGAAAGTCGCCGCTGCCGAGGCCCTGGCCACGCTGGCGGACGCCTCCGCCCAGCGTGCCATCGTCCAGCTCGCCCTCAATGTGGATGCCAGTGAATCCGTCCGCATCGAGGCGTTCAAGGCTGCCAGCACGTCGGCCAGGCGGTTCGGCTCGCAGGTGACCGACGCCCAGGCCGGCGAGATCGTCCAGGTCGTCATCGGCGACGGCTCGCAGGATCTGAAGGTGGCCGCCGCCCAGTTGCAGGGCTCGCTGAACCTGCCCAGCGACAAGGCCAAGGACCTGATCCTATCGACGGCCGGGAAAGACTGACTCCGGTTCCCAAGCAATCTCGAACGGGTCGATCCATCGCGGGTCGGCCCGTTTTTTGTTGCGCTAAAAGAGCGAGCTCTGGGGTCTTTTCTGGCGACGGGTGGTGGTGGACACGTGAGATTCTCCAGTGTTGTGCCGGCCGGGCTGCGCTAAAAGAGGTCCGGGGCTTTCTGTCGGCGGGCGGTGGTCGACACGTGAGATTCCCGGGCGTTCTGTTGACCGGGCTGGGGCATGCAGAAGATGCGATCGGGCACCCAGGTATGCGGGCCCCGCCGGTTGTGACGGTGCAGGGCGCAGAGGGTCTGGGCGCATCGGCCGTTCATCTGTGAGCAGCCCAGCAGGCGGATCAGGAACCCGCCGTCGCTGCCGCGCAGGAATCGGCCCTGCTCGTCGCAACGGTAGGTTCCGCGCACGAGCTGGTTGTGCTCGGGGCAGGCAATGACGATCGGCTTGGAGGCTCGTTCGGCAGGCATGGCGTATGCCGTATCTATCGGACGGACCGCGGGTCGTCTTCGATGGGTTTGGCGGACACTTGTGCGTCGATCAGATGACCACTCTGCCGGTTTTGTCGCGGCGGATCTGCGAGATGCCCGGGTGGGTGGATTCCAGCTTGTCCAGCACCGCCGACTGAGTATGGGCGAGCTTCTTCCACGACCGCAGCGTGTCGGCCAATACGTCGCGCATGGAGAGGATTCCGACCACCTTCCCGCCGCGGACCACCGGCAGGTGACGGATCTTCCGGTGGGCCATGATGCGCTCGGCGTCGTGTACGCTCATGGATTCCGGACAGGTCGCCACATCGGTGGTCATGATCTGCTCGACCAGCACCCGGCCGCTTTCCAGGCCCGTCGCCAGGCAGCGGGCGACCAGGTCCCGCTCGGAGACCACGCCCAGCAGCCTGCCCGTTTCGCTGAGGACGGGCAGACATCCGATGCGGTACTTCGTCAGCAGGGCTGCCGCTTCCTGAACGGTCGCCTCGCGCGAGACGGTTATCAGCGTGTGCTGACGCTCCAGCAGTTCAGAGATCCTGTCATCTTCGCCCATGGATGGCTCCCCGCTTGTGATCGCGCGTCGATCCCGACGGCGTGCATCAGGTCTATCGACCGATGGCGATGGATCTTGAGCAGCGAAACCCCGCCCGGCCGCGCGTCCGTTGCCGGTCCGGCCGCGCAATCGTGGCGCTCTGCAGACGCCTTGCGCAAACTTATCGTGCTGCAGCGGATGGGTTTGCGCGAACTCGGAAAAACCCGGGTGGTTTGGCCAGCGAGTACGGGAATAGGTTCAGTCGCTTCGGGATCCCGTCGATAGGGAATTTCGGGTAAAGGCCGGTTTTACAGCCGCATCGGCCCGAGGGCGGATCGTAGGCTCCCTGCCGGAGGGATGAGATACATGCAATGGGACATGGGCGAGAGGTGCACGCGGGGCGGGTTCTCTGACGTGCGCCAATGCCTCAGACAGGTCGGCATTTCGATGGCAGCGATGGCTGTCGTGGCGATTGCGATGGCAGCGAAGGGGTGGCATGCGCCCAGCCTGGCGCTGGGGACGATGATGGTCCTGATGGCCGCCCTGACCATGCTGCAGGTCCGCCGCGTGCTGCGCGGGGCGAAGCTGCAGGCGGTCGACTATCGTCGCGCCGCCCACCAGGCCGAGGAGCACTACGTCAAGGTCCTCCAGCGCGTGATCGATGTTTCCGAAGCCCGCGAAAGGTTCGGCCAGGGGCGTTCCGAACGCATCGGTGCCCTCTGCGAACAGATGGCGAGGGAACTGAAACTCTCCGAAGCCAAGTGTCGTCTGCTGGGCATTGCCGGCCGGCTGCACGATATCGGCCTGTTGGCCGTCCCGCGTGACGTGCTGGAGAAGGCCTCTTCGCTGGATCGCGAGGAATTCCGCATCGTCAAGAAGCACAGCGAAGCCTCCTACGAGGTTCTCAAGCCCCTCCAGTGCCTCGAAGGCGTCCTGCCGGCGATTCGCTTCCACCACGAGCGGATGAACGGGACGGGGTATCCCTCCGGGCTGGTTGGCCAGGCCATCCCGCTGGAGGCCCGCATCGTCGCCGTCGCCGATGCCTACGACGCCATGACGCACGATCGTCCGTACCGCGCCGCGCTCACGCCGCTGCAGGCGATGGAAGAACTCCAACGCTGCAGCCCCGAGGGGTACGACCGCGAATGCGTCGACGCCCTGAGCAGGATCATGAACTTCGAGGTCCTCTCGCGGGCCGGCAAACCGAAAGAACCGTCTCTGGTGGAACGCGCCACCGCCA